>CADCVY010000023.1 GCA_902806275.1 uncultured Sphingomonas sp.
AAGATCGAGAGCCTCGAGGATCCGGCGCTGCTGGAAGCGTTCGAGGCGCGGGTCGCGGCCGACGAGTTCATCGAGCCCAAGGACTGGATGCCCGAGGCCTATCGCCGCACGCTGACCCGGCAGATCAGCCAGCATGCGCACTCGGAAATCGTCGGCATGCTGCCTGAGGGTAACTGGATCAGCAGGGCACCGTCGCTGCGGCGCAAGGCCATCCTGCTCGCCAAGGTGCAGGACGAGGCGGGGCACGGGCTTTACCTCTATTGCGCGGCGGAGACTCTCGGCACCAGTCGCGAGCAGATGATCGAAGCGCTGCACTCGGGCAAGGCCAAGTACAGCACCATCTTCAATTATCCGACGCTGACGTGGGCCGACATCGGCGCGATCGGCTGGCTGGTCGACGGCGCCGCGATCATGAACCAAGTGCCGCTGCAGCGGACCAGCTACGGCCCCTATGCTCGGGCCATGGTCCGGGTGTGCAAGGAGGAAAGCTTCCACCAGCGCCAGGGCTATGAGATCATGATCGCGCTGGCCAATGGCACGGCCGACCAGAAGCGCATGGCGCAGGACGCGCTCAACCGCTGGTGGTGGCCGAGCCTCATGATGTTCGGTCCGCCCGACGACAACAGCCCCAACACCGCGCAATCGATGCGGTGGCGGATCAAGCGCGAGACCAATGACGAGCTGCGCCAGAAGTTCGTCGACATCACCGTGCCCCAGGCGGACTTCCTCGGGCTGACGGTGCCCGACCCGGACTGCGTGTGGAACGAAGCCAAGGGCGGCTACGACTATGGCGCGGTCGACTGGGACGAGTTCTACGCGGTGGTGAAGGGTGAAGGCCCGGTCGCCAAGGAGCGGTTGAAGGCGCGCCGCGATGCGTGGGAAGACGGCGCGTGGGTGCGCGAGGCGGCGCAGGCGCATGCAGCCAAACGGCAGGCAAAGAGGGCGGCTTGATAATCCTCCCTGTTGCGCAGCAATGGGGAGGGGGACCGCTCAGCGCAGCTGAGTGGTGGAGGGGCCCCTCCGTCAGTCCTTCGGACTGCCTCCTCCCGACCCGCTCCGCATACAGGGAGGATAAGCATGTCTGACTGGCCGCTTTGGGAGGTGTTCGTCCGCTCCAAGGGCGGGTTGTCGCACCGCCATGTCGGCAGCGTTCATGCGCCTGACGCGGAGCTCGCGCTGGCCCATGCGCGGGATACCTACACCCGCCGACAAGAAGGTGTGAGCCTGTGGATCGTTAAGTCGGCCGACATCGTTGCGAGCGACCCCGACCAGGCCGGCGAACTGTTCGAGCCGGCGGCGGACAAGGTGTACCGGCACCCGACCTTCTATGACATTCCGGACGAAGTTAAGCACATATGATGCGCCGGGGAACAGCTAATGCCTAGTCTGCCCCCCATCCGCCCGGAAGACGAAGCGGTCGCTGCGCGCATCCGGCCGCACGGCGCGTTCGATGCACCGGACCTTGCGCCGCACGAGAGCGCCCGCTTCGATTACCTGCTGCGCCTTGGCGACGATGCGCTGATCCTCGGCCAGCGCCTGAGCGAATGGTGCGGGCACGCGCCGGCGGTGGAGGTCGACCTCAGCCTTGCCAATCTGGCGCTGGACTTGATCGGGCAGGCCAACCTGGCGCTCGGCGAAGCTGGGGATGCCGACAGCCTCGCGTTCCACCGAGACGTGCTGGACTTCCGCAACTGCCTGCTCGTCGAGCAGCCGAACGGTGATTTCGCACGGACCGTGGCGCGGCAGTTGCTCTATTCGACCTGGCAACACCTGGCTCTGCAGCGGCTGACGGGATCGTCCGACAATTTTCTTTCTGAATTCGCGGCCAAGGCGGTCAAGGAAGTGGCCTACCATCGCGAGCTCGCCAGCGAATGGGTGGTGCGGCTGGGCGACGGCACGGAGGAAAGCGCGCGGCGGATGGCGGACGGGCTCGACTGGTGCTGGCGATTCGTGCCCGAGTTGTTCGAGGTCGACGCGCACCTGGAGGAGCTGATCGGGCGCGGCATCGCGCCGGATCCGCGCGAGTTGGAAGCCGAATATCGCGCGGCGATCGGCGCGGTGCTCGCGAACGGGCAGCTGCAGCCGCCGCCAGACCAGCGGCCGATCATCGGCGGCCGGCGCGGTCACCATAGCGAGCACCTCGGCCACCTGCTGGCGCTCATGCAGTATCTGCCGCGCACCTACCCCAACGCGACCTGGTAAATGGCCGAGCAGTTCCACGCGCTGCGTGTTGCCGAAATCGTTCCGGAGACTGTCGAAGCCAATTCGCTCCGCTTCGAGGTTCCGGCCGAGCTTGCCGATGCGTACCGCTTCAAGGCCGGGCAGCACCTGGCGCTGCGGGCCGAGATCAACGGCGAGGAAGTGCGCCGCAACTATTCGCTGTGCACCGCTCCGGACGACGGGCAGCTGATGGTCACGGTCAAGCGCATCGCGGGCGGCGCGTTTTCCAACTGGGTCGCCGACAACCTCCGGGCCGGCGATGCGCTCGACGTGATGACGCCACACGGCAGCTTCACCTGCGAGTTCGAGGCGGGGCGGAAGCGCCATTATGTCGGGTTCGCCGGGGGCTCGGGCATCACGCCGATCATGTCGCTGATCCGCACCGCGCTGAAGAACGAGCCCGACAGCCGCTTCACCTTGCTGTACGGCAATCGCGACAGTGCCTCGATCATCTTCCTGGAAGCGCTGGCCGACCTCAAGGACCGCTATCTGAGCCGGTTCGAACTGTACCATTTCCTGGCCGAGGAAGAGGGCAACGTGGAGCTGTTCAACGGCATGCTCGACCAGGCGACCTGCTCGGGGGCGATCGACCGGCTGATCGGCGATCCGGCCGCCGTGTCCGACTGGTTCATCTGCGGTCCTGGACCGATGATGGACGCGGCGGAAAGCGCCTTGGTGGACAAGGGCGTGGATAAGAGGCGCATCCACATCGAGCGCTTCACGGCCGGACGGCCGTCGGCGGCGCTAGCGGCGGAAATGGCGGAGCTGCAGACGCAGGCGCAGGGCGTCAGCGTCGCGGTGACCCTCGACGGCCGGACTCGGCGGGTGCCGTTCACCACCGGCAACATCCTGGACAGCGCGCGGGCGGCGGGGCTGCCCGCCCCATTCGCCTGCAAGGCGGGCGTCTGCGCGACGTGCCGGGCCAAGGTCACTGGCGGGCGGGTCGAAATGGCAGCCCGCTACGGGCTCACCGACGAAGAGGTAGCCGGAGGTTACGTACTGACCTGCCAGTCGGTGCCGCTCGGCGACGGGGTCGCGGTAAATTATGATGCTTAGTTCCCCGGCGCAGGCCGGGGTCCAGGAGCGCGTAAGCGCTGCTCGCGCAGCGCCCTGGGCCCCGGCTTTCGCCGGGGAGCAGGAAGCGCTAATCGCCTAACATGCTGACCACCGCCAAGGCCCGCGGGCTTGCCGATCTTCCGCCCGTCCAGAGCGATTCGCTGCTGCAGCTGATCGCCTTGTGCAATGCCGATCAGCGGGCCGAGAAAATCGACGTCGGTGTCGGCGTTTTCCGCGATGGTCAGGGCCGCACGCCGATCCTCCAGGTGATGAAGCAGGCCGAGGCGATCTTGCGCGAAACGCAGGAGAGCAAGGCCTACCTCGGCAGCGCCGGGGACAAGCGCTTCGCCGAACTGCTGCGGCCGATCGTGCTGGGCGAGCATGCCGACGACGAGCGGATCGCGGGCTTGCAGACGCCGGGCGGGTGCGGGGCGCTGCGGCTCGGTTTCGAGTTGATTGCGACTGCCAATCCGAGGGCGCGCGTGCTGGTCGGCGCGCCGACCTGGCCGAACCATCCGCCGATCATCAATGCGGTCAGGCTGGAGATCGCCGAATACCCCTATTACGAGAAGGGACAGGGCAGCATTCGCTTCGAATCGATGATGCACGGGCTGTCGTCCGCGCAGGCCGGCGACGTCGCGCTGCTGCACGGCTGCTGTCACAATCCCACGGGCGCGGACCTCGACGAGGCCCAGTGGCGCGAGGTGGCGCGCGTGGTCTGCGAGCGCCGGCTGATCCCCTTCATCGACATCGCCTACCAAGGCTTCGGGCGCGGGCTCGAGGAGGACGGCGTCGGCGTGCGGATGATGCTGGCAGCATGCGAGGAGGTGATCGTCGCCCAGAGCTGCGACAAGAACTTCAGCTGCTACCGCGACCGGGTCGGGTCGTTGTTCGTGAAGACGGGTTCCGCGGAAGCGACCGCGACCGCGATGGCGCATGTGTCGCAGCGGGCGCGCGAAATGTGGTCGATGCCGCCGGACCATGGGGCGGCCTGCGCACGGATCATCCTTGACGACGCGCAGTTGCACGCCGACTGGCTGGTCGAGCTCGCCGCGATGCGCGACCGCATCAACGCGGTACGGCAGCGGCTGGCGTCCGCCGATCCGCGGCTGGCCTTCATTGGCCGGCAGTTCGGCATGTTCTCGATGCTGCCGCTGGCAAAGGAACAGGTGCTGAAGCTGCGCGAGGACGAGGCGATCTACATGGCCGACAGCGGCCGCTTCAACGTAGTCGGCATGAGCGACGCGCAGATCGACCGATTTACCACCTGTGTCGTCGCCGCCCTCGATGGCTGAGCGCGACCCCGGCCGCGTGAGCGCCGAGGTCGACTGGCGCGAGGTCGCGCGGCTGGTGCTGACCAGCCGGGAGCTGGACCGGATCGAGGAAGAGGAGCTCGTTCCCGCCAAGAAGGTCATGTACCAATTCTCCGCGCGCGGGCATGACATGGCGCAGGTGCTGCTGGGCATGCAGCTCAAGGACGGCGATGCGGCCAACGGATACTACCGGTCGCGGCCGCTGCTGCTGGCGCTTGGCGTGCCGCTGGCCGATGCGCTC
>CADCVY010000024.1 GCA_902806275.1 uncultured Sphingomonas sp.
GCGGCGGCCGACACGGCCAATTACCAGGAGCTTGAGAAGTTCATGAGCGTCTATGAGCGGGTCAAGGCCAATTACGTCGAGAAGGTCGATGACAAGACGCTGATCAAGGGCGCCATCGACGGCATGCTCGCGGCACTCGACCCGCATTCGAGCTTTGCGGAAGCGTCGGACTTCACGACGCTGCGGACCACCACCGACGGCAATTATGGCGGGCTTGGAATCACCGTGTCCAGCGAGGATGGGGCGATCAAGGTCATCGCGCCGACCGAGGACACACCGGCGTGGCGCGCCGGCGTTAAGGCGGGCGACTACATCACCCATGTCAACAGCGAGCTGCTGTATGGCGCCACCGTCGACGATGCGGTCGAGAAGCTGCGCGGCCAGCCCGGCAGCTCAGTCAAGCTGACCATCGTGCGCCCGGGCCGCGACAAGCCGTTCGACGTCGCCATGGTGCGCGAGCGGATCGAGCTGCGGCCGGTCAAGTGGGAGATCAAGGACAACGTCGGCATCATCAATATCAACACCTTTTCCGGCAACGTCGCCGACCAGACCAAGTCGGCGCTGATGTCGATCGACAAGGCAACCGGCGGCAAGCCGACCGGCTATATCGTCGACCTCCGCTCGAACCCCGGTGGGCTGCTCGACCAGGCGGTCGACATCAGCGACGCCTTTCTGGAAGGCGGCGAGATCGTATCGCAGCGCGGCCGCGAGAAGGACGACATCGAGCGTTATTATGCGCGTCCGGGTGACATGGCCCACGGCTTGCCGGTGATCGTGCTGATCGACGCCGGAAGCGCTTCGGCGTCGGAGATCGTTGCCGGTGCGCTCCAGGATCATCGCCGCGCGCTGATTATGGGGGAAAAGAGCTTCGGCAAGGGCTCGGTGCAAAGCGTCGTTCAGACCGGGCCGCAGGCGGCTCTCCGGCTGACGACGGCGCGCTACTACACGCCGTCGGGCAAGTCGGTTCAGGCCGGCGGCATCGATCCGGACATCAATGTGCCCCAGCTTTCGGACGAGGATTACAAGAGCCGTCCGCGGATCCGCGAGGCCGACCTTCGCCGTCACCTGCTTGCCCAGACCAAGGTCGAGGACAAGCTGCTCGAGAACGACAGCACGCCCGATCCGCGGTTCCTGATGACTGCCGCCCAGCTTGAAAAGCAGGGAATCAAGGACTTCCAGCTCGACTATGCGATCCGGACGCTGAAGCGCCTTGCGCCGAAGCCGACCAATGTCGCGGCGGCTGGCCCCAAGGCGACCAAGTCCCGCTAGAGCGTGACGGACGCGGCACTTCCGCGGCAGGCGGCGCCAAGCTTCACCGGCGGGATGGCGTTCGCGCGGCTGTTCGCCTTGCTGTTGCCGCTGGCGCTGCTCGGCGGCGCGCTCGGCTCGCAATATCTCGGCGGCCTGCACCCGTGCGAGATGTGCTATTGGCAACGCTGGCCCCATGGCGCTGCAATCGTGCTTGCGGTGCTTGCGTTCACCGCGCCAGCCGACTCCCCGCGAGCGCGGCGATTGACGCTGCTTGCTGCTCTCTCGATCGCCGTCTCCGGCGCAATTGGCGCGTATCACGCTGGGGTCGAGGCGGGGATATTCGAAGGTATCACCACCTGCACGGCGCTTGCCGCCGGTGGCAGCACCGCGGATCTGCTCAAGCAGATTTCCCGGGCGCCGCTGGTCCGTTGCGACCAGGTGCAGTTCAGTGTCCTTGGCGTCTCCATGGCCGGCTGGAACGCCATCCTGTCGCTTGGCGGCGCGGCCCTGATTGCTTGGCTTGCCCTGAGGGAGCGCGGGGCATGACTCGCTGGCGCCCGGGCGACCGGCGGCCCGACACGGCATCGATGATTCGCGTCGACCAGGCCGGAGAATATGGCGCCACCCGAATTTATGCCGGCCAGCTGGCGGTGATGCGCCGGAACAGCCCGGAAGCAAAGCTGATCGCCCGCATGGCGGCGCAGGAGGAGCGGCACCTCAAGCGATTTAATGTTCTGATGTCCGAACGGCGGGTGCGCCCAACTGCGCTGCAGCCACTGTGGAACGTTGCCGGCTTCGCATTGGGCGCGGCGACGGCGCTGATGTCCGAACACGCTGCGCTCGCCTGCACGGACGCCGTTGAAACGGAGATTGACCGCCATTATGCCGACCAGCTTGCCGACATCGGCGAGAACGATCCGGAACTTGCGGCCGACATCCTAGAGTTCCAGGCCGAGGAGCTGGAGCACCGCGACACTGCCCGGGAGGCCGGCGCCGCCAATGCCGTCGGTTACCCGATCCTGACAGCGGCGATCCGTGCCGGATGCAGGGTCGCGATCGAACTGTCCAAACGAATTTGAGGAACCGCCTGCGGCCTTGGCCGCTGAAGCGCATGAAAGGACGTGTTGTTATGACGAAGCTGATCTTCAGCCTTGCCGCTCTTGGGTCCGTGGCCGGGCTGGCCGCTGTGCCAACGCCGACCTTCGCGCAGGCTCAAAGCCAGGCCGAGATCGTGGTGTTCGGGACCGAGCCCTGTCCACGCTCAACCGACAGTTCGATCGTCATCTGCCGGCGCTTGCCGGAAAGCCTGCGCTACCGGATGCCTGAGGCGTATCGGCCCACCGGCACCTTCCAGGAGCGCCAATCCTGGGCGAACAAGGCGCGCGAGGTCGCCAACGTCGGCGCTACCGGCACCAATAATTGCTCGCCCGTGGGCCCCGGTGGCCACACCGGCTGCCTGGTGCAGGAGATCCGGCAAGCCCGGCAGGCGCAGCAGCAGACCGCGGAAGACGGCACGCCGCCCGAGTAAGCGCTTAGCTTCGCCGAGCCCCCTCGGCGGAGATCCAGGCGTTGATCTGCGTTTCCAGCGTGTCGAGCGGCACGGAACCCTGCCCGAGCACCGCGTCATGGAAGCTTCGCAGGTCGAACTTGCCGCCAAGCTGTTGTTCGGCCCGCGCGCGAAGCTCACGGATCTTCAGTTCGCCGAGTTTGTAAGCGAGCGCCTGGCCCGGATCGGCGATGTAGCGGTTGACCTCCGCCTCTATGTTGGCGGCTGACAACGCACTATTGTCCGTCATGAAGGCGATTGCCCGATCCTTGCTCCAGCCCTTGGCGTGCAAGCCGGTGTCCACCACGAGGCGCGTTGCGCGCCACATCTCGTAGCTTAGCCGTCCCATGTCCTTGGCGGGGGTATCGTACAGCCCCATCTCGATCCCGAGCCGCTCCGAATAGAGCCCCCAGCCCTCGACGAAAGCGGTGAAGAAGGTGCCGTAGCGACGCCATTCGGGCTGCGGCAACTCCTGCTGCAGGGCGATTTGGTGATGGTGACCGGGCACCGCTTCGTGCACCGATAGCGGCGGGATTTCCCACAAGGGCCGCTGATTGAGCTTGGACGTGTTGACGTAATAGGTGCCGGCGATGCCGTTCTCGGGCGAACCCTGATTGTAGTAAGCAGTAGTGGTGCCTTCGGCGGTCTCGGCGGGGATTTCGCGGATGCCGTAGGGCAGGCGGGGAAGCACGGTGAACAGGCTCGGCATCTTGCCGTCGATCTTCTTCAGTTCGCGCGCGGTCGCCTGCATCAGCTCTTCGGGCGTCTTGGCGTAATATTTAGGGTTGGTGCGCAGGTCGGCAATCATTGCCGCCCGCGACGCGAAGCCCGCCTTTTTTGCTACTTGCTCCATCTCCGCACGGATGCGCGCGACTTCCTTCAGGCCCAGCGCGTGGATTTCATCGGCGCTGAGCTTGGTCGTGGTGTGAGAGCGAATGCGCGACTCGTAATAAGCCTTGCCGCCCGGCAGCGATGATGCGCCAACCTTGGTCGCGCACTTGGGCTTGTAGCTGCCGCTGTACCAAGCGAGGTGGCGAGCGTAGGCCGCGCGCAAGTCGCCGTCGATCAGCGTCCGCGCGCGCGTCTGAAGGGCGGTCCAGTCCGCCGCCGGAACCGTTTTCGGGCGCTCGGCGGCGAATGGCGCGTACAGTCGCGACTTGGTCGGATCGGCGGGGATGACGCCGCTGATCGTCTGCTCGACCCCGTCAAGTGCGACGCATGGCAGCACATAGCCTTCGGCCAGCGCCCGCGCGCTGATCTTCAGCGCTTCGTCGTTGAGCGCTGGATAGGCCGCCAGCCGCTTAAGATAATTGTCGTAGTCGGCCGCCGTGCGGAATGTCAGCGCGTCCGCCAGTCCCGCGATGTTCTGGTGCCAGCCGCTGCGATTGGTGAACAGCATCATTCGTTGGCCGAAGCGGTTGCCTTCCACTGCTTCGGCCAGGCCGCGCTTCAGGATGGCCTTGTTGACCCGGTCGGCGGGCGACAATCCGGCATCGGGAATCCGCTCGAGCCTTGCGAGGAAACGCCCATATTCGGCCGCGCGGCGATCCTGCGCGGCAAGGCTGATGTCATCGAGCCGGTCGTCGTAGTCGCGCTTGCCGAGCATCGACGCGAACACCGGGTTCTCGCGCATGACGAATGCCCAATATTCGTCGGTGAGCGCCTTGAAATCGTCGGCCGGTGCGGCGACCGCCGGCATCGCCAATGCCAAGGCCGTTGCCGCCATCGCCAAAGTTGATCCGCGCATTGTTCCTATCCCCAATCGTCGAAAAGGAGCCTAGCCATCCGGTCGCCTAGCGCAATCAGGCATTCGACCGCCGGTGGAGCGTAACGGGGGCGGAACAGTCGCAGCAGCAGTGGGTTCTTGCCTACAACAGGAGGAAAGCCGTGCAGAAACGTGAGACATTCGAGACCCTGACGAGGGTTGGCTTCGCCGCTCGCGGCTTCCTTTACCTAGTCATCGCCTGGCTTCTGATCACCGCCGGCCGCGCCTCCGACTTGTCGGGGGCAATGGAGTTTCTTGCGACCGATCGCACCAAGGTATTGCTGTTCGCAATGGTGGCCGGCTTCCTGGCCTACGGCCTGTGGCGGTTGGCGGACGCCGCGCTCGACAGCGAAGGTCACGGCGACGACAGCAAGGGCATGATCAAGCGCGGCGGCGCTGCCGGAAGCGGGATCATCTACCTCTTCCTCGCCTACCAAGCCTACAAGCTGCTAAATGGCAGCGGTGGCGGCCCCGGCGGAGGGACCCAGGAGGGGGCACAGAAGGTGCTGGAACTGCCGGGCGGATCACTGCTGCTCGGCATTGCCGCGGCAATCCTGTTCGGCGCCGGCGTATGGCAGCTGATCAAGGCAGCCAAGGCATCTTTCCTCAAGCATCTCGACCAGCGCGCAGCGAACGAGAGCTGGGTGAAGCTGTTTGGCCAGCTTGGCTATGGCGCGCGTGGGGTCGTCTTCATGGTGACCGGCTTCTTCCTGGCGAAGGCGGCGCTCAGTGACCGCGCCAGCGAGGCGGGCGGAATGGAGCAGGCGCTGGCGTGGCTGGCGCACCCGATCAACCTGATCGTCGCTGCCGGACTCGCTTTGTTCGGCATCTTCAGCCTAGTCGAGGCGCGCTATCGCATCATCCACACGCCGGATCGCTCCGACCTCCCCGTGCACGTCTGAAAACCTGTTTTTCTCAGCCGCTTGGCTGGACAGGAGGCACGTGCGAACATAAATAGAACGGATGGCTCAGCTCGGCGTTCAGGAAAAGCTCGCAATCCTTGCGGACGCCGCCAAGTACGACGCGTCGTGCGCGTCTTCGGGCACGTCCAAGCGCGACAGCCGCGGCGGCAAGGGTGTCGGCTCGAGCGAGGGCATGGGCATCTGCCATGCGTATGCGCCGGACGGCCGCTGCATCAGCCTGCTCAAGATCCTGCTGACCAACAGCTGCATCTTCGACTGCGCTTATTGCATCAACCGCAAGAGCTCCAACGTGCGCCGCGCCCGCTTTACGGCGCAGGAAGTCGTCCAGCTCACCTTGTCCTTCTACAAGCGCAACTACATCGAGGGCCTGTTCCTCTCCTCAGGCATCATCCGCTCGTCGAACTACACGATGGAGCAGATCGTCGAGGTGGCGCGCAGCCTGCGCGAGGACCATGATTTTCGCGGCTACATCCACCTCAAGACGATTCCGGACGCCGATCCGGAACTGGTGCGGCGGGCCGGCCTCCATGCCGACCGCGTGTCGATTAACGTCGAGCTGCCGACGAATGACGGGCTGAAGCAACTCGCGCCCGAAAAGTCGGTCGGTCAAATTGAGGAGGCGATGTTGGACATGAAAGCGTCGATCGCTGATGCCGGCGATGCCGCCAAGCGCTTCAAGTCGGCGCCAAGCTTCGCGCCCGCCGGCCAGTCGACCCAGATGATCGTCGGTGCGGATACGGCCAGCGATGCCGATATCGTCAACCGCTCAAGTCAGCTTTACGACCGCTTCGGATTGCGGCGGGTCTACTACTCGGCGTTCAGCCCTATCCCCGACGCCAGTGCGGTGCTGCCGCTGCAGCGTCCGCCGTTGATGCGCGAACACCGGCTCTACCAGTCCGACTGGCTGATGCGCTTCTATGGCTTCAGGCCGACAGAGGTTGCCGAGACAGCCGATGCAAGCGGCATGCTGCCACTCGACATCGATCCCAAGCTGGCCTGGGCGCTCAAGTTCCGCGACCGTTTCCCCGTCGACGTCAACCGCGCGCCCAAGGAACAGCTGCTGCGGGTGCCGGGGCTGGGGACCAAGGCAGTGGACCGCATCCTGTCGTCACGGCGGTGGCGCAAGCTGCGGCTGGATGACATTGCTCGCCTTACGCTTTCGGTGACCAAAATGCGCCCCTTCATTAGCACGGCGGATTGGTCGCCGACCTTGCTGACCGACCGGGCCGACCTCCGGGCTCTCGTCGCGCCCAAGCGCCAGCAGCTCGAGCTGTTTGCCGCTTAAGCGGGGGTAATGGCGAAAGCGCGGTCGGCGACGATGGGCGCGCTGGTGAACTGCAACGTTCCACCTGCGCTTTCGCCCACCAACGTCTCGAGGCACCGGCCGACGGCAGTGTCCCAGCCGCGAATGCAGTACCGGCCGTCGGCAAGACCCGGAAGCGCAACCTTCGCCGGGACGGGCTCGGCGTCGCTGCGGACCCCGCCGTCTAGTGCCAGGCTGCGGCTGCGCACCAGCCACAGCACGGCCTGCCGCTCGTCGCCGCAACAGAAGCTATGGAAGCCTTCCAGCTCTACTTCTTCGTTGAGATTGCGCCGACGGAACCGGGGCCAGTCGATCAGCGGCAGGAACCCGGCCATGGCTTGCTGTGCGGCTCGCATACCCGCGGTCAGCACATGCGGATGGCGGTTGGGCCAGCGCATCCCGCCACCGGCCCCGCCCGACGCGAGATGCGCCCAGGAGGTATGGCGGAAATATTCGTCGTCGAACGGAGCGGGCAAGGTCTGCCCGCGGTCCTTGAATGCATGAATGGGGCCGTGCTCGGTATCGAGAAACGGCCGGTCGTCGCGGATCTCGGCTAGGCTCTCGCGCACGATCGTGCCCATCGCGAGGGCCGGCCTGACCGTGGTGCGCGGGTCGTCGATCGACCCGTGCCCGTAGATGTGGATGGACGCGAAATCGAGGTCTGGGTGGCGGAAGATCGGCTCTCTGATGCTGAGGTGGGGCTTGAGAACCAGCTCCGGCCCGAACAGCGAAACCGTCTGCGGATGCGAGCGGCCATAGAGCTGCAGCTCCAGCCGGCGAACGTGGGTGGAAAGATCGTGGATGAACTCAGGCCAGCAATCGACGCTGTCCTGCGCCTGCGCCGGGTGGATCTCGTTCCACAGGTCCCAGGCGAACAGCGCCCCGGAGCCGCCCCAGCGGCGGACAGCGAACTCCAGCCGAGCCTTGATCAGCGCCCTCGTCGCGCGGCAGAGTAGCAGATCGCGCGGGCTGGCGAGCGGGCCGCCGTTGGCCTGGTTCCACGGGTGCCAGCGCCAGTGCAGCCATGTCCAGAAGGTGTCGACGGGGGTGAGCATGATGCGCAGCCCGACCCGCTCGCACATGGCGAACAGATCGTCCCACAGCTGCACCATCGCGGGCACGAACCGGCCCGCCGGCCGTTCGAAATAGCGATGCCGGACCTGTGCATATTCCATCATCAGGCGAAGGCAGGTGACGCCATGGGCCACAAGCCAGCGCAGGTGCCGCTCCACGCCGGGGAGGTCCCTGCGCTTGAACACACCCGCGAGCTCCGGCCAGGTGATTGCATCGTTCTGCCCGATCGGGGTCCAGGCGCGGCCGGCTTCGTCGATGAAGTAGGGCGCGTCCGGTGCGACGCTGATCCACGGCAGGCCAGTGGAGCGTTGCGGAACGGAGATGGCCTGGTCGCGGTCTCGGAGCAGCAGCATGTCGGCCTGCTCAAACCGGCGGCCTTCGCGCGGGTTGCTAAGGCTGTTGCGAAAACTGCCAGGCCGAAGCTGTTTCGATGACCGAACCCCGCCGCGTCCAGCTGCCGGCCCCCGACGACTTCGAAGGCTGGCGCGATGCGGCGCGGGGCCTCGTGAAAGCCGGCGTCCTGCCCGAAGCTGTTGTATGGCAGGTCCCCGGTGGGGTGCTCGACCTCTTTGGGGAAGACTTGCCGACGCCCCCGGCACCGAGCTTTGCCGTGCCGCGCGCCTTCGTCGACATGGCTCGCAGCGCGATCTGCCACTCCGATCCCGAGCGCTTCGCCTTGCTGTACGCGATGTTGTGGAAGCTGCGATCGAACCGCCACGCGATGGAAGACCGCGCGGACCCCTTGCTCGACCGCTTGCAGCGGCTTGCAAAGGAGGTCCGCCGGGACGCGCACAAGATGCATGCCTTTGTCCGTTTCCGTGAGGTCGAGGGGCAAGGCGGGTCCCGCTTCGTCGCCTTCTTCGAACCCGACCATCACATCGTGCGCAACGAAGCCGGCTTCTTCGTCAGGCGCTTCGCCAACATGCGCTGGTCGATCCTCACGCCGGAACTGTCGATCCATTGGGACGGCAAGACCTTGAGCGAAGGACCTGGCGCGACCCGCGCCGACGCGCCCGCCGGCGACCCGCTCGAGGCGGTGTGGAAGACCTATTACGCGAACATCTTCAACCCGGCGCGCCTCAAGGTCGGGGCGATGCTCAAGGAAATGCCGAAGAAATACTGGCGCAACATGCCCGAGACCTCGCTCGTTCAGCCGCTGATTGCGGGTGCGCGCAGTCGGGAGCTGGAGATGATCGACCGGTCGATGGCCAAGCAGGGGCTGGAGAATGCACTAGGTGCCGAGCGGCGGCTCGAGCCCGGAAGTAATGTCCGGGCGACGTGGGAGGCGCTGCTGACCGAAGCGCGGGGCTGCACCCGCTGCGATCTCTACAAGTGCGGCACGCAGACGGTGTTCGGCGAGGGTGCGCTCGACGCTGCCATCCTGTTCGTCGGTGAGCAGCCTGGCGACCAGGAGGACTTGGCCGGGCGGCCTTTCGTCGGGCCGGCGGGGCAATTGTTCGACGCGGCGCTGGAAAAAGCCGGGATCGACCGCTCGACGACTTACGTGACCAATGCGGTCAAGCACTTCAAGTTCGTGCAGCGCGGCAAGAAGCGCATCCACAGCAAACCTGACGCTGGCGAGATCGAGGCCTGCCGCTGGTGGCAGGAGAGTGAGCGCGCACTGATCAAGCCGGCAGTCACGGTCGCGCTAGGCGCCACCGCAGCGCGCTCCCTGACCGGCAAGACGCTGACCATCAGCCGCGCCCGCGAAGCGCCGGTGACCCTTCGCGACGGCAGCGAATGCTGGATCACCGTGCACCCCAGCTTCCTGCTCCGCATTCCCGAGGAAGAGCGCCGCCGCGAGGAGCGGGCGCTGTTCGTCCGCGACCTCGAGCGGATCAAGGCGCGGGCCGCGGAGCTTGCAACTTAGAAGCGGTAGCCGAGGCTGACCCGCACGGTCCGCGGCGCCCCCGGAGCGATGTTGTTGTCGTTGTGCGCGGTGGGGAAATAATCCGTGCCGAGTAGGTTCTCGACGTTGACCTGCGTCTCGACGCCCCACGGCGTCTTGTAGAACAGCGCGCCGTCGACGCGGGCGTAGCCGGGCAGGCGGACCAGGTTGCTGGTCGACGCGTAGGATTTGGACCTGGCGAGCACTCCGAGCCCGAGACCAATCGTTGGCGTCACGTCCCAGCGGTTCCACAGCGAGAAGCTGTGCTTGGGCACCAGCGGCAGCTTCCGCCCTGCCGCAGCGGCCGTAGTCTGCTCGGCGATCTCAGCGTCCTGCCAGGCATAGCCGGCCGACACCTGCCAGTCGCTGGTGATGCTCCGCTCGAGGCCCAGTTCGACGCCGCGCGTGCGTGATGCGCCGGTCAGGACCACGCGGTCGAGCGCATCGCGCGCCTGGCTGTTGGTGCGCTCCAGCTGGTAGATGGCGGCGCTTGCGAGCAGGCCATCGACCGGCTCCCACTTGGCGCCGACTTCATAATTGTCGAACCGCTCGGACTTCAACGCTTCAGTAGTCGGTGAGAGACCGCTGAACTGGTCGCCAGATTGAGGCAGATAAGATCGTGAGTAGCCACCGTAGAGCGACAGTTTGTCGAGCGGCTTCAGCACGACCCCAAGCCGCGGCGAGAGCAGCTGGTCGCGGCGGCTGAACTCGCCTCCGTTGGCGCGGAGGTCGTCAACCGAGAGCTTGAAGCTGTCGAAGCGCAGGCCGGCGACGATCTCCAGCCATGATGTCGGGCGCAGCTGGCTTTGCACGTAAGCGGCCGCGATTGCCGCCCGAGTGCGGTTGTTTGAATCCGACGCGATCGACGCAAAGGTAAGGTCGAGATCGACCGTCGGGTCAGCCAGCGGCGCGACGTTCTCGCCGGCAGCGAATTTGCCGGTCTGGCGCAGGTTGCGCGACTTCTGGCGGCCGACCTCAAAGCCGAGCAGCAATGTCTGGTCGATACCGGCGAAGTCGCTCTCCCAGATCAGGTCGGTCTGGCTGAACAGGTTTCGCCGGTCGTTGCGGCTGTTGTAGGCGGAGAGTGCGACGTTGGTGCCGGTGACGGCGCCCGGGAACACGTTCTGGTATAACTTGTCGTAATTGCCCAGGAGCGTTCGGTTGCGGATCGTCAGCCCTTCGCTCAGCCGGTGCTCGACTCCGAGTGTGGCGATGTTGACTTTGGCGCGCGAGAAACTGTCGTCGGGGTCGCCGAAGAAGGAGCGGTCGAATCCTTCGATGGGACGGCCGGCGAGCGACGGGATGCCGCGGTCGGTGGTCCGGCGGTCGCGGAAGAACTCGTAGGAAAGGTCCAGGCGCGTATCCGGCCCGAGCGCGACGCCGGCGGTAGGATTGATGCCATAGCGTTTGAGGTCGACATGACGGCGGAAGCTGCCGCCATCTTCGTACATCCCGTTCACCCGCAGCCCGATGCCGTCGCCGAGCGGCTGGTCGACATCGGCGGTGACGCGCATGCCGCGATGATTGTCGCCCGATCCGCCGAACCGGCGATAGGGTAGCAGGCTGGAGCGCTTGAGCACGCGATTGACGACGCCGCCGCCGCCGCCGCGGCCGAAGATCATCGCGTTGGGACCCTTGAGGACCTCCACCCGGTCGACGTTGTAGAAGTCGCGGAAATATTGAACGTCGTCGCGAATCCCGTCGACGAAGAAGTCGGCCGTAGTGTTGTTGCCGCGGATGGTGAACTGGTCGCGATTAGCCTCGCCGGTGCCGGGGGTCGCACCGGGCACGAACATCAGGAGGTCGGCGATTGAGCGCAGCTGCTGATCAGCGATCTGCCGTTCGGAGATGACGGTCAGCGCCTGGGGAATGTTACGCAGCTCGGTGTCGGTCCTGGTCGCGGTGCTGGTGGACCGGACGCCATATTGCTGGCGCTCTCCAGTGACCACGATCTCCCCCTGATCCGTTGCATCGGCGGCAGCATCAGCGGCGAAGGCGGGCGTTGCGCTGGCGGCGAGCACCATTGCGAGCGGAAAAGCAATCAAGCGATCCATCGTTTCCCCTTTTGGACTGGGACGGACCACTAGTGTTAATGATAGTCATTCGCAATAGCGGAACTGCTACTCGGCGGCGAGCAGGGTCTCCGCACCGCCGAGATCGACCGAGACGAGGCGGCTGACCCCCTTTTCGATCATCGTAACGCCGTACAACCGGTGCATGCGGCTCATGGTCACCGCATTGTGGGTGACGATCAGGTACCGGGTGTCAGTTTCGTGCGTCATTCGGTCGAGCAGCTCGCAGAAGCGCTCGACATTGGCATCGTCGAGCGGCGCGTCGACCTCATCGAGCACACAGATTGGGGCCGGGTTAGTGAGAAAGATGGCGAAGATCAGCGCGATCGCCGTCAGCGCCTGCTCGCCGCCGGACAGCAGGGTCAGCGTCGACAGCCGCTTGCCGGGCGGCTGGGCCATGATCTCCAGCCCGGCCTCGAGCGGATCGTCGCTTTCGACCAGCTCCAGGTGCGCCTGCCCGCCGTCGAACAAGGTCGTGAACAGCCGGCGGAAGTGCGCGTCCACCTTTTCATAGGCGCTGAGCAGGCGGACGCGGCCCTCGCGGTTGAGGTTGCCGATCGACCCACGCAGCCGGTGGATGGCTTGGGTCAGCTCCTCGGCCTCGGCGGCCCCCTTGCCCCGTGCCTCGTCGAGCTCGGCCAGCTCCGCTTCGGCGACCAGGTTCACCGGCCCGATTCGCTCGCGCTCTCCGGTCAGCCGTTCCAGCGCTTCCGCCTCGGCACCCGGATTGCGTACGTCGGCGGGATCGAAGCGCATCTTTTCCCGCAGCCGCTGGGGCACGCATTCGAATTTTTCGACGCAGGCCCGCGCGAACTCGGTGCTTCGGCTTTGCTGAGCTTCGGCCGTTGCCGCTGCCGCCGCTCGGCGCTCGCGGGCATCGGCAAACCGTTCATTGGCTGCCGCACCAGCCGCACTTGCGGCGCTCACGGCTTGTTCGGCATCGCGCTCGGCGAGGCCAGCTTCGCCAATTCGCACCTGGCTGTCGCTATTCTCGCGCTCGAGAGCGGCAATGCCTGTATCCAGTTCGGCCGGTTCGCGCTGAAGCGCCGTCTGCTCGTCGCTTAGCTGGCGCTTCCGTTCGAGCGCCTGGGCAAGCCGATGTTCGGCGTCTGCCAAGCGCTTGCGCCAATCGGCTTGTTCGCGCCCGGCGGCGCTCAATCGCTGACGATCGGCCGACGTCTCGCGACCTCTGGTAGCCGCTTCGGCACGGCTGTCAGCTACTGCGGCGGCCGCCTTTGCGGCGGCTGCGCGCGCGCCCTCCACATCCTGCTCGAGAGCGGCGGGATTGGGGAGGGCGGCGAGCGACCGTTCAGCCGCGCCGACCGCCTCGCCCGCAGCCGCCAGCACCGGCGCCAGATCCGCCAGACGTTGGTCGAGGCTCGACCTTTGCGTTTCCAGCCGCTCGAGGCTTGCCGCTGCGGCATCACCGGCGCGGACGGCCTCGCGGTTCTCGCGCTCTGCTGCCAGCCCCGCCTGCCGCGCTTCGTCGGCGAGCCCGCGGAAGCGATCCATCTCAGATGCGGCCGCGTCACGTCTGGCAAGCGTCTGGGCGACCGCGCCTTCGAGCCCGGGCAGCTGCGCCTGCAACTCGGAACGGCGGTTTGCCCGCAGCAGGCGTTCGGCGGCAGCCGCACCAACGCCGGTCGCAACGAAGCCGTCCCACCTCCGCAGCTGGCCCTCGCGCGTCACCAGACGCTGCCCGACGGCTAACCTCTGCCCCGCGTCATCCTCGACCACTGCAACTTGCCTGAGGCGCCGGCCAAGCTCGGCTGGCGCGGCCACGTGGTCGGCAAGGCAGGCAGTGCCATCGGGCAAAGACGGATCGTCGTCGCGGGCGGCACTTCCCTGCCAGCGGCGCGGCCCATCGCCGCCCACGGCCGCATCGGCGTCCTCGCCCAGCGCGGCGGCAAGCGCCCGTTCGTAGCCAGGCTCGGCCGAAAGCGCCGCCATTGCCGCGCCGCCGCCATGCTCGAGCGCGCGCGTCAGCGCTTGATGTTCGGAGTTCGCCGCCGACAGCGCCGCGCGCGCCGACGCAAGCGCAGTCTCCGTCCGATCGCGCTGCTCGGCAGCCGTTGCCCGGCCTCCCTCTGCATCGGCGCGGCGCTGTTCCGCGGCTTCCATCGCCGCGGCGGCTTGCTGGGCCGCAGCTTCCGCCTGCCGGCGTGCCGCGGCAAGTTCGGAGCCATCGCCGAGCGCGTCCAGCTGTTCGGCGAGCTTGTGCCGCTCGCCCTCCGTGCGATCAAGCTGGTTGCCTGCCGCCTCTAGGGCAGCCTCGGCTACCCGCCGCTCGGCACGCATCGCTGCCTGTCGGGCGATCAGTTCGGCCAAAGCTGCTTCCGCCTGGCGCGAAGCGGCCTCGTGGCGGGTCAGCTCGGCGGATATGCGGGCAGCTTGCGCCTCGGCATCGGCAAGCCTCGCCTCGATCGTGCCGCGCTCCGTGTCGAGTTGAGCAATCGCGGTTGCGGCATCGCTTTGGAGAGCCTCCTCGCGCGCCATGTCGGTTGCCAGGGAGGCGCCAAGCCGCTCCAGCTCGGCAAGCCGCCGCGCCACGGTGTCGCGCCGCGCGCGCGCCGCCGCCAGCCGATGCGCGAGTTCGTGACCCTGCTCGCGTAGGTCCGCGACAGCCTGGCGGCGCTCGGCCAAGGCTTCGGCGGCACGTGCCATGACCAGCTGCGCCTCGGCGATCGCTCCCTGGATCGCGGCGACCTCGTTGCTGGCTGCCTGAGCGTCGGCCCGGGCCTGCTCGGTGACACGTTCCGCATCTTCCCAGCGGGCGTGCAGCAGCCGCGCCTCCACCAGGCGTATCTGATCGGTGAGCTTGCGGTAGCGATCCGCCGCGCGCGCCTGGCGGCGCAATTGGGCGGCGCGCTGCTCCTGGTCGCTCAGGATTTCGCCCAGCCGCGCGAGGTTCGCCTCGGTCGCGCGAAGCTTCTGCTCGGCATCCTTGCGCCGGGCGTGAAGCCCGGAAATGCCGGCCGCTTCCTCGAGCAGCTGTCGCCGCTCGACCGGCTTGGCGGCGATCACCGCTCCGATCTTGCCCTGGCTGACCAGCGCCGGGGAGTGGGCGCCGGTCGCCGCATCGGCGAACAGCAGGGACACGTCTTTCGCCCGCACGTCGCGGCGGTCGATGCGATAGGCGGAACCCGCACCTCGTTCGATCCGCCGGGTCACCTCCGTTTCGCTAGCGGCACCCCCGCCGGATGCTTGTTGCTCCAGCAGGATCGACACTTCGGCGAAATCGCGAGGCGGCCGCGTTGCGGTACCGGCGAAGATCACGTCGTCCATGCCGCCGCCGCGCAGGGACTTCGGGCTGGACTCGCCCATCGCCCAGCGGATTGCTTCCAGCAGGTTCGACTTGCCGCAGCCGTTGGGGCCGACGATGCCGGTCAGCCCCTGATGGATGGTCAGGTCGGCAGGCTCGACGAAGCTCTTGAAGCCGCTGAGCTTGAGCCGCCTGATCCGCAATGTCGCCCCCCGGAGCCCCGGCTAGCCGCGCTCGCCCAGCGCGGTTTTCAGCTGAGGTTCGAGCTGCTGCCAAGCGGCCGTCTTGTCGAGCAACTTGCCATTGAGAACGAACGACGGCGTTCCAGGCAGATCCGGGAACTGCGTGCTCGCGTCGCTGGTCATCTGGACCAGGCGATTCACTGCATTCTCATCCTTCAGGCACTGCGTGCTCTTGGCTTCCGGAATGCCGCGGGCGGTGGCGAATTGCTGGAACCCGGCGATCTTCGCCATCTGCAGGAATTGCTGGTTCGGCGGCAGGCTCTGCAGGCTTTCCAACTGCTGCTGCGGCGCCGCCTGGACCTTGGCGATCCAGTTCTTCTGGTCTCGGAACAGCGCGCTGGTCATCGGGAAGAAGCCCTTCTCGCCATTGCAGCGAGCGATTAGCGAGGCGGCAACGTCAAACGCATCGCGCACATAATTGCGAACTTCCCAGCTGACCTGGCCAGTCTTCACATAATTGTTGGCCAGCGGCGTTGCTGCGGCCTCGTCGAACTCGGCGCAATGTGGGCAGGTCATCGAACTGAACTCGATCAGCTTCACGGGCGCGTTGGGGTTGCCCATCACGAACCCGCCTTCAGGCGTGGCCGTGACAATCTTGCTCCAGTCGCCCCCGGGCGGCGGGGCGACCGGGTTGACGTTCACGGGCGCGTTGGTTGCGGCATCGCCAGGCTGCGAGTTGCAGCCGGCAATGGCGATCACGGCCATGGCGCTGGCGAGGAAATGGCTAAGCTTCATCGGTTCATTGGCTCCGTTCAATCACGGGAATGGCTTCGCCGGCTTCGTCCGAAAGCGACGGCGGACCGCTAGTAGCGGCGATTTGGGCGGCAAGCGACTCCAGGCACGCGCGCAGCTCCGGATCGGCGATCTCGCGCAGGCCTTCCCCAATCTCCTTCGGCACCGGCCGCAGCTGCGGGCGTGCCGTTCTTGCGGGGCGAGCGGGCGCCTTGCCCTGGCGGAAAACGATGCGGTTGATGGCAGAATAGCCGAAAAAGCGGTTGACCCGCTCGACAATCATCGGGGCGAGATGCTGGATCAAGGGGGCGTGGGCGCCTTCCACCAGCAGGGTTAATACGCCGCCTGCACGCTTGCCGGCCGGGAAGCGGATCGATTCGGGCGAGGAGACTTTGGCGTAGCGCTCGCCGACGATCTCGCTCCAGCGGCTGACGATCGAGCCCTGGATGAAGCCGAAGCGGCGGAACGACTGCTCGCCGACATTGCCGACCAGCTCGCCGGCTGATCGCGGGCGGCAGCTCCGTTCGGTCGATCCTTCTGGCTTTCGCTTCGACATGACTTGCGAACATGCCATAGCACCCTGGTGACCGCCAATTGCGCAGCGCGCTTGCTCGAACATTATGTGGATAACTTCCGGCGCCTGCCGTGGCGCTCGCCGCCCGGAGAGCCGCCGCCGGACCCATATCGCGTGTGGCTCAGCGAAGTCATGCTGCAGCAGACCACCGTCGCCGCCGTCACGCCTCGGTTCGAACGCTTCGTCGCGCGCTGGCCGACGGTGGAGGCGCTTGCCAATGCTCCGGCAGAGCAAGTGCTCTCGGAATGGGCAGGGCTCGGCTACTACGCCCGCGCCCGCAACCTGATCGCCTGCGCGCGGGAGGTTGCCGGTCGGGGCGGGTTTCCGAGCACCGCTGCCGAGCTCCGCTCGCTGCCTGGCATCGGTAACTACACTGCGGCGGCGGTCGCGTCGATTGCTTTCGGGCAGGACGAGGCGGCGGTCGACACCAACGTGAACCGGGTGGTCGCGCGGCTTCACGCAATCTCTCAGTCCACCAGACAGCTAACCGAGCAGTTGGTGCTGGCAATGGTCCCGCCGGGCCGCGCCGCCGATTTCACCCAGGCGATGATGGATCTTGGCGCGACGATCTGCCGGCCGCGTGCTCCGCAATGCGGCGCCTGCCCGCTGCGCCAGGACTGCGCCGCTTTTGCGAGCGGGACGCCCGACCTGTTCCCCGCACGCAAGCCGAAGCGGGTTCGTCCGAAGCGGCACGGCACTGCGTGGTGGATCGAGCGCAACCGCTGCGTCTGGCTGGTCCGCCGGCCGATCAAGGGCCTGCTTGGCGGCATGGCGGCGCTGCCGGGCAGCGGCTGGAGTGAGCAGCCTGTTCGTGCTGACGTGGGAGCGCTTGGCACCGTCCGCCACGTCTTCACCCATTTCGCCCTGAGCTTGACCGTAGTCAGAGGGACTCGGCCGATTGGGGAGGGCTGGTGGCAGCGGCTCGACACGCTTGCCGAAGCCGGCTTGCCGACGCTCTACCGCCGTGCCGCACAAGTGGCGATTTCGTCTTCTTCCGACCAGCGCGACGCCGCCTGAGCGGCGCTTGAAGAAGCCTCCGGTGCCCCTTAAAGGGCGGCGCACATCCATTCGTCTCGCCTCCGCGGGGAACCAGGGAAATTTCATGGACGATCGCTTCAACACCATCGCCGGCTGGGTGCTGTTCGCGGGAATCGTCGCGCTCGGCTCCTCGATCGTCGCCGGCGAGTTGTTCCACAGCGAGCGCCCCGAAAAGATGGGCTACCCGATCGAAGGCGTGGAAATCGAAGGCGAAGCCGGTGCTGCTGCCGAACAGCCCATCGCCGCCTTCCTTGCCACTGCCGACGCGAGCAAGGGCGAGGCGATCTTCAACAAGTGCACCGCGTGCCACAACATCAATCAAGGCGGCGCCCACCAGCTCGGCCCAAACCTTTGGGGAATCATGGGCGCGCCGATCGCTGGCAAGCCGGGCTTCGCCTACACCGAGGCGCTGAAGTCCAAGGGCGGCACCTGGACATGGGACTCGATGAGCGAGTGGCTGAAGAGCCCCAAGGCGTTCGCCAACGGCACCAAGATGACCTTCGCTGGGCTCGGCAAGCCCGAGGATCGCGCGAACCTGCTCGCCTGGATGAACAGCAAGGGCAGCAACCTGCCGCTCCCGGCGGCGCCGCCGCCCGGCACCGCCGAGTCCCAGGACGACGCCGCGGCCAACCGCGGCACCGGCCCGGGCAACGGGCCGCAAAAGGCAGAAACCGAGCCGGTGATCACCGAGCAGCAGGCCGGCACCAACGAGAAGAACATCGACGGCGAAGGCGCCTCAAAGGTGACTGGACCGGAAAGCGTCGCGCCCAAGAAGCCGAACTAGCTTCCGTCGCCGACGGAAGATTCTTCTTCCTCATCCTCGCCGTGGCGGTAGAAATCCTGGACGAAGGCCCACGCCTCGTCGGCATCTTCGCTCCAGTGGATGAGGTCGAGGTCGCTCGGCGCGATGACGCCTTCGTCGGCGAGACCCTGGAAATTGACCATCCGGCTCCAGAAATCGCGGCCGAACAGCAGGATCGGCAGCGGCCGGACCTTGCCGCATTGGATCAGCGTCAGCAGCTCGAACAATTCGTCGAAGGTGCCGAAGCCGCCGGGAAACACCGCTACCGCGCGGGCGCGCAACAGGAAATGCATTTTGCGCAGCGCGAAATAGTGGAACTGGAAGCTGAGATCGGGGGTGACATAGGGGTTCGGCAGCTGCTCGTGCGGAAGCACGATGTTGAGCCCGACCGTGTCCCGGCCTTTTTCCCAAGCGCCGCGGTTGGCCGCTTCCATGATCGAGGGTCCGCCACCCGAGCAGACCACGAACTGACGGTTGCCGGCCTGGTCCGGCTCGATGCTGCTGGCCAGGCGCGCGAGCTGCCGCGCGACCTCATAATAACGGGATTTTGCCTTGAGCCGCTCGGCGACCGCTTTTTGCTGGGCGTTTGCCGCCTGCGCGACGAGTGCATCGGCCTCGTCGGGCGCGGGGATCCGGGCGGAGCCATAGAAGACCAGCGTCGAGGCGATCTTCGCTTCGTTGAGCAACAGCTCGGGCTTGAGCAGCTCGAGCTGGAAGCGGATCGGCCGCAAGTCCTCGCGCAACAGGAACTCGGAATCCTGGAAAGCGAGCTTGTAGGCGGCACTGTCGGTCTGCGGGATCAGCGGCACATGCTCGGCGGCGCGGGCATCGGCCTTGGACGACGGAAAGATGCTCTTGGGCGGCAGCGGATCGGTCATCCGCCGCCGCCTAGACGCAATTCATGACAGGGTCACGCCGCCTCCGATGCGTCCCTGCGCGCGCCCCAATCGATACTGCGGGTGGCGAACATCACGCCGGCCAGAGCGGCAAAGAGCAGCAGCGATCCGATCAGCAGGGAGTAGGCCTCGAGGCTGAGCAGGATATAGAGCACCGCGTAGAGGCCGACCAGCAAGGCGCCGATATAGGCGGCCCTGCGCCAGCTCCGCAGCACCGCTGCGGCGTAAGCGGTGTTGAGCCCGGCGATGGCAGCTGAAGCAAGGAGATAGGCGGGCGTGAACCCAATCACTTCGGCAAAGGCGAGCAGGAGCACGAAAAAGAGAACCAGCGCGGCGCCCATCAGCAGATACTCGACAGCCGACACGCGGACGCCGCCGATCACGTCGAACATCAGCAGCGCCAGGAACGTAAATCCGATGAACAGGAAACCGTATTTGGCCGCCCGGTTGACCTGCGAGTATAAGTCGACCGGTTGAATCAGGCTGATCTGCGCCGTCTGGATCGGACCGGCGCCAGCGGCGGTGACCTCCGCTGCGGGTGCGGGCATCGGCGTGCGCGATGAGGGCGGCGCCACCCGTTCGATCCCGGTCGGAACGCCGGCGTCGCCGGTGGTGACCAGCGACCGGCCGAGTGCGAGATTGCCGACGCGATAACTGGCGTCGAAGCCGTGGTTTCCAATGGTTCGGGCGGTCGGAATGAACTCGCCGCCGAAGCTTGGGTGCCGCCACGTTGAGCGCACCAGCCAGCGGGTGTCGCCGGCTTGAGGTGCGAGGCTCAGGGCGGCGTTGCCGCGGAAGTCGAAGGTGAAGACGACGGTGAGCGGCCGAGCAGTCAAACCAGTGGCGTCGGTCCAGGCGAAGAAACCCCGGCCGCCGCTGCTACCGCCGCCTGGCTGCAGCCTCAGCGGACTGCCGCCCGCACTCACGCGCGGGTTGGCGCCGAGCCCGCGGGGATCGCTGAGCCCGAACCGTAACTCGGCACGGCTGAGGTCCATCTGGCCAAGCTCCACCCCGGTTCGGGCCAAGTCGGGCGGGAAAGCGAAGCGAGCTCGGCCGCTGGTCCGCGCATCATAGACAACCGCTTCGTAGATCGACCGCTTGCGCCGCTCGGGTTTGACGTCGGTCGAAATATCGACCGTCTCAGGCGCCAGCGTCAGTTCGCGCATGACGTCCCGGCTGCGAGTGACGCTTCGGCCTGCTTCAACCACGGTTTCCGTGGCGGTTGCGCGGTAAGGCACGACCAGCACCGGGCCGGTCATTGCCTGCGGGCCGCCCCAGCCGGCGGTAATCGATTGGGAAGCCTGCTCTGCCTGGTTCCACCGGTCCGAAACGATGAACCAGACCATGAAGATCGGAACAGCGAGCGCAACCGCGACCATGACCGCGATCAGCAATTTCGAAGCCGGAGTGCGTTCGTTGCGGCCGTCCATCATTCTGCAGTTGCTCCAACCTTCGAGCTCAATTCGTCTAACGAAAATGCACGACTGGTCGTCAACCCCGCCGGTTACAGTGCTGACACTTGAGCGCGGTCAGATGCGGCATCACTTCCAAATCTATGATCGACATCCGCAAGTTCGACAGCCTTGGCCACGCCGACCACGGGTGGCTCAATGCGCGCCACCATTTCTCCTTCGCCAGCTACCACGACCCACGCCGGATGGGCTGGGGTCGGATCCGCGTGTGGAACGACGACGAGATCGCTGCCAGGAACGGCTTTCCGCCGCATCCCCATCGCGACATGGAAATCGTCACCTACGTCCGCGCTGGCGCGATCACCCACCAGGACTCCATGGGCAACAAGGGCCGAACGGGCCCGGGGGACGTGCAAGTGATGAGCGCCGGCACCGGGGTCACCCATGCCGAGTTCAACCTGGAGGACGAGCAAACGACCTTGTTCCAGATATGGATCGAAACCGACAAGCCAGGGGCGCAGCCAAGCTGGGGCGCCATGCCGTTCCCCAAGGACTCGCGTCAAGGCAGCTTTCAGCTGCTCGCCAGCGGCGATCCCGAAGACGGTACGCTGACCATCAACTCCGACGCCCGGGTGCTCGGCGCAACGGTCGCGGCAGGGGGTTCGATCACGATCGATGCTCAGCCGGACCGGCACCTCTATCTCGTGCCGAGCGGGCGAGTTCGCGTGAATGGTGTCGAGGCTGGTCCACGCGACGGGATCGCGGTGACCGGCGAAGCAAAGCTCCACATCGAAGCCGAGGACACCGCCGAACTGGTGCTGGTCGACGCGCGCTAGACGTCCGCACGGCGCGAGTCCGGGCCGGTTCATCAACGGCGTGCTTGAATAGCTCCCGCCGCACGGGCATGTGCCTGACGCGGCGCGGGAATTCGCGCCATTCAGACTAGAGCGGAGCAAATGCGGGCGGGGTTGCGCTGGGGCGTGCTTATGGGTGTTGCCGGGCTTGTTCTCGGCGGGCCGCTGCATGCGCAGGACGCGGGCGAGGCGACGACCAACACGCCCGCTGCCGAGACCGTCGGACCTCGAGAGCTGCAGAACTTCCGCCTGCCCGGAACGGTTACGCGCCCCGCCGCCGAGGAGCCGGCCCCCCGGCGCAGCGCTCCGCCCGCCGAGCCGGCGGCCCCGGCGGCGCGCGCGACCCCAACTCCGTCGCCCAGCCGCCCGGTCATGACGGCCCCCGCCACCGCGGCCCGGGAGGGCGGCGAAGCGACCCGAGATCGGGCCGCGACCGCGCGCACCGTCAGTGCTACGCCGACCCCTGCGCCGACGCCGGGCTATTCGTCGGTCACGATGCAGTTGCCGCCGCCCAGCGATACGCTTGCCGAGCCGGCGCCGGCGGCCCAGGCCACGCCGAGCTTCGTGGACGAGGCGGAAGCGGCTCCGGCGCTGGCGCCGGAGCCGGAGCAGGGCCTGCTGCTGTGGCCCTGGCTGCTCGCCGCGATGATGCTGGGCGCCGGCGGTGCGTTCCTGTTCTGGCGAAATCGCGCGCGCGCGTCCTACGCCGGCGGTCCGCAGTACGACGCGTTCGTAGCGCCCGAGCCCGCACCCCGGCCGCGTGCACCCGCGCCGGTCCCGCGTGCCGCACCCGCGCAACCGGCGCCCTCACCCTCGCCCGGGCTCGTCACGACCCGGCTGCGTCCATGGCTCGACCTCACGTTCACGCCGGTGCGCTGCATTGTCGAGGAGCAGCAGGTCCGCTTCGAATTCGAGCTCAGCCTCTTCAATTCCGGAAGTGCCCCGGCGCGCGACGTCCTGATTGAAGCGGTGACGATCAATGCCGGCCCGACACAGGAGCAGGAAATTGCGACCTTCTTCGCGCGGGTGAAGGGAGAGGGCGACCGCATCCAGTCGATTTCCCCTTTGAAGCGGGTCGACCTGCGGCCGCAGGTGGTCATGGCGATGGACAAGCTCCGCGTCCTGGAGGCGGGCGGCCGCCGGGTGTTCGTGCCGCTGATCGCCTTCAACGCGCTATATGACTGGAGCGGGAAGCGGTCAGCCCGGACGTCGGCGGCTTACCTGCTCGGCCGCGAAACCGAAAGCGACAAGCTGGCGCCGTTCCGGCTGGACCTTGGCCCGCGGGTGTATCGCGGCATCGGCGCACGGACGCTGCCCACCGCCATCCGCGACTAGAGTGCGTTACAGAACGCTGCTGTTGTAGCTGTGCCAGGCAAGTATCGCCGCCGCGCCCCGGTGGGGGCGCCACGGCTCGGCCACCTCGCGCAACTGCTTTTCCGTAGGGCGGTCGGTCAGGCCCAGCAGGCGCCCAATCTCTATCTGTACCGCAAGGTCCCCAGCCGGCCACACGTCGGCCCGCCCCTCCGCGAACAGCAGATAGATTTCCGCCGACCACCGGCCGATCCCCTTGATCTTGGTGAGCAGCGCGATGGCGTCCTCATCATCGGCGGGAAGCGCAGCAAGGTCGAGTTCGCCCGACAGCACCAGCTTGGCAAGGCTACGAACGTAGCTCGCCTTTTGCCGCGAAATGCCGGCCACGCGCAGTTCCTCGTCCGTTGCGATGAGCAGCTTCGGCAGGTCTGGTGGCGAGCCGTAGGCCGCCTCGAGCTTCTCCCACATCGACCGTGCTGCCGCGACGCTGACCTGCTGGCCGACTATCGTCCGCAGCAGCGTGGTTGGGCCCGGTTCACTGTTGCGCGGCGCCGGAGCGCCATGCTGTTCCATGACGCGAGCGAAGGCCGGCTCCCGTTCGGCAAGCGCGCGAACGGCCAAGCCGATGCTGTCGGTCGTGCGGACCATCAGGCGGTGCTGGCGGCGTAGAGTGCAATTGCCGCCGCGTTGGAGACGTTCAGGCTTTCAATCGCGTTGCTGATTGGCAGGCGGGCGAGTGAATCGCAATGTTCGCGCGTGTTGTGCCGCAGCCCAGCGCCTTCGGCGCCGAGCACTAGCGCCACCTGCTGTGGACCGAGCGCCTCCTTGAGGCCGGTGTCGGCGTTGCCGGCCAAGCCGATCCGCCAGAAGCCGGCTTCGCCAATCTCCTCCAGCGCCCTGGCGAGATTGACCACCCTCGCCCAGGGCACCCGCTCCAGCGCGCCCGAGGCCGCCTTGGCCACCACCCCGCTTTCCGGCGGCGAGTGGCGGTCCTGGGTCACGATCCCAAGCGCCCCGAACGCCGCGGCGGAGCGCAGGATGGCGCCCAGATTGTGCGGATCGGTGACCTGATCGAGCACCAGCAAGATGGCGCGCTGGCCAGCGCCGGTGAGCATGTCGCCGAGCCAGATTTCTTCAAGCGGCTCGACTTCGATCACGACACCTTGGTGCGGGGCATCGCCAGGCACCAATCGGCCGAGGTCGGCGACATCGGCGAGGGTCACCGCCATGTCCTTGGGGAACTGCATGAATTCCGCCGCTTCGCGGGTCGCCCAGGCCCGCAGAACCTTGCGGTCCGGGTTGTCGAGTGCGGCCGCCACCGCATGCTTGCCCCAGAAGCGCGGCCGGTTGGCAGTTCCATGGTGGGTCTGATGGGATTTCTTGCGGCGGGCCATGGGGCTTCCATTGCCGAGCGACATGCGACAAGCAACTGCGCCGGCAAGCGGCAGGAGCTTGCCGTCGGACCGACTTAGAGCGCGATCTGTTTAGTGACCGAAACCGTTCGCTTGTGAGAACGCCAGGTCCCAACTGCGAGAATGAGCACGATGGGATACGCCCAGAAATTCAGGGCAACGGCATAAGCGCGGGGCAGCAGTTCGCTTTCGACGCCCTTGAGGACATGGCTCAGCATGGTGGTTAGCTGAAGTCCGGCCTCCCACAGTGGCCAGAAGCGGTCGGAACGGAGCGCGACAAGCAGAAGCCCGCTAGTACGGCGAGATCGACCGCCACCACGCTGATCTCCACACCCTGGAAGCGCTGGCGCAGCGGAGACAGACAAGGATCGTCGCGACCGCGCCGACCATGCAGATGATGCCAACGAGTCGTTCGTCGCGGCTACCGCGCAGCAGCGCGTAAGCCACGACGACAACAAGCAAAATCCTGAAAAAGGTCGGTGCCATGGTGCGATTTTAGCAGCACGCTTGGCAGCGCGCGGTCAATCGATTTGGTCTAGGCGACCACCCGAAGATCGGCTCGCGCCGTTTTCGGCGGACATTCATTGTCGCCGAACGAAACTGCGCGGAGGCCGGGGGTCGCCTTGCGCGATTCGGCTAGCGCCTCGTGGCAGTGCGCAATGTTGCCGCGGGCGGCGATCAGGCTGCTGCTGGCGACTGCTAGTTGCTCGAACGCAGCATGCGTGTTGACGAAAACGGCCTTGGTGGTGGCGCGGGCGTGTACCATCTTGGCCTGCAGCTCCGCGATCTCGCCTTCCAGGTCGGCCAGTCGCGCCCGCGACCCGGCGTCGGTCTCCTTGGACAGGGCTTCGCGCTCGATCTTCAGCTGG
>CADCVY010000025.1 GCA_902806275.1 uncultured Sphingomonas sp.
GTTCGGGTTCTCGCCGTAGCGGCCGTCGGTCGGCCGGCGGCACGGCTGGACATAGGCGGCCCGCCACGGATCGGGACCGAGCGCGCGCAGCACGGTCGCGGGGTGAAACGTCCCCGCGCCCATTTCCATGTCGTATGGCTGCAGAATGACACAGCCCTGGGAGCCCCAATAACGGTGGAGGGTGAGGATCAGGTCCTGGAAGCTCAGGCTCAAACGGAAGTGCCCCGGTGTGTTCGAGTACAAGACGGTGCGGGGCTTTGGCGGATGCCGCTGACTGGAGCAAGCGGCAGGCGAAAGTGAACGTTAAGCTTCCCGTTCCTACATCGGGGGCAGCTTGCTTATCGAAGGCCCCAACCTGATGCTGAAATCGTTCTTGCGCCGCACCATGGCCGCTGTCGGCCTGCTCAGTATCGCCACCGGCGCAGCCGCGGCCCCTGCCAAGCCGGCGCTGTGGGCGGTTTCGGACGCCGACACGACCGTCTACCTGTTCGGCACCATCCACCTGCTGCCGCAGAATTATCAATGGCGGTCCGCCAAGCTCGACGCGGCGGTGGCCAACTCGCAGCAACTGGTGGTGGAAACCATTATCGACGAGAGCAAACCGCTCGAGATGATGAACGCGCTGTCGAGCCTTGCCTTTTCGCCCGGGCTGCCGCCGATCGCCGCGCGGGTTCCGCCGGGCAAGCGGGCGGCGCTGGATGCCGCGATCAAGCAGAGTGGGCTGCCGCGCGCGGCGTTCGACCGCATGGAAACCTGGGCCGCGGCGTTCATGCTGCTTGGCAACCAGTTCAAGGCGATGGGCCTGAAGGCTGGCGCCGGTGTGGAAAGCACGCTGCGGACGAGCTTCGCCAGCCAAGGCAAGAGCGTCGGCCAGCTTGAAACCAACCGTGAGCAGTTGAGCTTCTTCGACGGCTTGCCCGAAGCGGCGCAGCGCGGCCTGCTTGAAGGCGCGATCGAGGAGCCCAAGGGCATGAGCAAGGACTTCGACCGCATGCTCGCCGCCTGGGCGCGGGGCGACGTTGCCGCCATCGCAGCGAGCTTCAACCGCGACCTTGCTTCGTCACCGGCAATGCGCGACGCGCTGCTCAACCGCCGCAACGCCAATTGGAGCCGCTGGGTCGAACAGCGCATGGCAAAGCCCGGATCAGTGATGGTCGCCGTCGGCGCCGGGCACTTGGCGGGCCGGAATTCGCTGGTCGACATGCTACAGCGCGAGGGACTGACGGTGCGGCGGCTGCAATAGCAGCTGCTTGATCGGTCAGCTGTGGATAAAAAACTGCAACCTCCGGATTTCCCTAGACATTCGTTAACGACTCAGTGACCATCATGCTTGGGTATCGGGCTGGGTGTTCGATGCGCGACGGGTTCAACGGGGCGTTTGCCTTCGCTACCTTCAAGGTGCGCCCGGCGCTCATCAACCAGGAGCTTTCCAGCACCGGTCGGCCGTACGGGAGGCTGATGGATGGTGAACCTGGTTCTCGCTACCGCGCTTGCTGCCGCAGCGCCGCAGATGTCGCCGGACGCGCCGATTGCAGCACCCGCCGAGCCCATCGCAGCACCTGCTGAACCAGCGATGTTCGTGGTCCGGGACGCTGACACCACCGTCTATATCTTCGGCACCTTCCACGCGCTCGACGGCAAGGCCGACTGGTTCCGCGACGAGGTCAAGAGCGCCTTCGATCAGTCGGGTGAACTGGTTCTGGAAACGCTCATCCCCGAGGTTCGTGGCGTGGCCAGCGCGCCGACCCCGCGCCGGCAGCCGAAAGTTCAACAGCTGGCGATAACACCGTCTGCTTCCTTCCTCGGCACCACCCGGCTGGCGATCAACGCCGGAAAGTCGCAGGGCATGAGCGTGGGCAACGGGGCCGACATGGTCCTCCGCCGCGCGGCCGAACTCAGCGGCAAGCACGTCGAAGCCCTTGAGACGCTTGAATCGCAGTTCGCCATGTTCAAGCGTATGCCCGCCGCTCCTGCCGCCCCTGCGCCGCGCCCGGGTGCCCCGGTCGGCGAAAGCGCGGTGGACAGCCTGTCGCGATCGATGGTCGAGATGCAGCAAGCATGGAAGCAAGGCGACCAGACCATCTTTGTCCGCATGCTTGGCCAGCTGAAGGCCGCTTCCCCCGCCACGTACCGGATGATGTTCACGGAGCGGAACGGCCGTTGGGCCGACTGGATCGGCGCGCGCATGCAGACGCCGGGCACCGTATTCGTTGCCGTCGGCGCCGGGCATTTGGCCGGGGCGGACAGCCTGCTGGTGCGCCTCGCCCAGCGCGGGATCGAATCGACGCGCCTCAACTGACATGCTGTCCGCGCCTTAATCTTGCCTTTGGCGCCGCCCTGCCTTAGGGCGCGGCGCTCCCGACCATGGTCATCCCTGGAGGCGTGGCGGGTTTTATCTGGAGTTTGAAACAATGAGCGAACAGCTGACGCTGCCCGCCGAAGCGCGCGACCGGGCTGGCAAGGGAGCCTCCCGAGCACTGCGCCGCGAAGGCCGGGTGCCCGCCGTGGTTTACGGCGAAAAGAAAGAGCCTTTCTCGATCCACGTTGAGGAGAAGCTGCTGACCAAAATGCTCTCGAGCGGCCACTTCATGAACTCGCTGGTCATGATCGACGCCGGTGGCCAGACGCACCGCACGCTGCCGAAGGCGATCGACTTCCACCCGGTCACCAGCCGGCCGCTGCACGTCGATTTCCTGCGCATCGGCGAGCACAGCCAGGTTACGGTCAACGTCCCCGTCCGCTTCGACAATGAAGAGGCGTCGCCGGGCATCAAGCGCGGCGGCGTTCTCAATGTCGTCCGCCACGAGCTTGAGCTGATCTGCGACGCGGCGTCGATCCCGGACGAGATTCACATCAGCCTCGAAGGCCTGGATATCGGCGACAGCATCCACATTTCGTCGGTGCAGCTGCCGGAGGGCTCGAAGTCGGCGATTGACGACCGCGATTTCACCATCGCCACCTGCGTCGCTCCCTCGGCGATGAAGTCGGAAGAGGACGAAGAGGCGCCAGCCGCGTCCGACGTCCCGGCGTCCGAGCAGATCGACGAGACCGGCGAGAGCGAAGGCGAAGGCGAGTAAATGCCTAGCTCCTCCCTAGCCGCCAGGCTGGGGAGGGGGACCGCTGCCGAAGGCAGTGGTGGAGGGGTCTGCGCGAGGCCCCTCCACCATCGAATCTCTGTTCGATGGTCCCCCTCCGCACGCTTCGCGTAGGGAGGAGCGTACCATGCAGATCTGGGTTGGCCTTGGTAACCCGGGCACGCAATATGCGCTGCACCGGCACAACGTCGGCTTCATGGCGGCCGACATCATCGCCGACGCGCACCGCTTCGGGCCGTGGCAGAAGAAGTTCCGCAGCCATGCCGCCGAGGGCCGGATCGGCCGCAATCGTGTCCTGCTGCTGAAGCCGCAGACCTTCATGAACGACAGCGGCGACGCGGTTCAGCAGGCGCTGCGCTTCTACAAGCTGGACGAGGAAGCGCTGACGGTCTTCCACGACGAGCTCGACCTTGCGCCGATGAAGGTCAAGGTAAAGGTCGGCGGCGGGGTCGCCGGGCACAACGGCCTGCGCTCGATCAACGCTGCGCTCGGCCCCGACTTCCGCCGGGTGCGCATCGGCATTGGCCACCCGGGGCCCGGCCGCAAGGACCTCGTCACGCCGCACGTGCTGGGCAATTACACGAAATCGGAAATGGAGCCCCTCGCCGACTTGCTGGCCGCGATCGCCAGCGAAGCCGAATGGCTCGCCGACGGCGACGACGCCCGCTTCATGAGCGAGGTCGCGCTGCGCCTGCAGGATTGAGCCGACGAAGCGCCTGCTCCCAGGGGCTGTCGATGACGTCGACCCGTTCGGCGACCGCCGCCCCGACCTTCAGCAGTGCTCGCTCTGCCCTGGTGAGCTTGCCTGAACATCCGATCCGCGCCGCCAGCTTGGGCGGCAGCAGGTCGATTGCTGCCCGTGCGAGCACCGGCTGCAGCAGCCGGGCTGCCGGCGGCAGGATCAGTGCGCTCCGGATGATGGCCAGGAATTCCCCGAGTACTGGCGACGGCTCAAGATTTGGTTCGGCCTGGACCAAACGCCGCTCCAGTTCCGCATTGGTCCTCGGCGCATCGGCAACCCCGTAATAGGCCGCCCCGGCCGCCGCCTCGGCGACGAAGCTGTCGCACTCCGCGGCGCTCAGCGGGCGCACATGCCGGTGATAGGCTTCGGCAAAGGCGTAGGTGGCGGTCACCTGCACCCATCTCAGCAGCTCCGGGTCGTCGGCGCGATAAGCTTGCCCGTCATCCGCAACCCCGGCGATCGACGCGTGGATCGCATTCACCTTGCGGGTGTATTCCTCGACCAGGCTGAGCGGCCCATAAACCGTGATCATTGCGCCAAGAGCGGTTCGCCGCATCCGAGCCTTTGGGTCCCGCCGGAAGTTGCTGTGCCCCCATACACCCGCGCGCACGCGCGGTTCGCCAAGCTCGAGCAGCACTGCCGCGACGCCGCCGACTGCAACGGCGATCGGATTGCGGAACACTCGCCACGAAACCGAGGCGGGCGTGACAAGGCCAAGCTCACCGGCCGGTCGGGAGAACTCGACCTCCGGAAAGCGTAGCTCGCGCGCGAGCATGCTTCCGAACACAAGGCTTAGTGCGCGGCTCACCTGGTGCGCAACGCACGAACGACGACCGTTGCGCGCTAATGCATCCCGATCGGCATGCCCGGCGGCACCCGTGGGAGGCGAGCCGGGTCGGCAAGCGCCTTGTCGAGCGCTTCGCGGTCGAGCAGCAGGCTCGCCAGCCCGCGGCTCCAGTCGCCTTGCGCGTCCCCGCCCCTGCTCCGCTTCAGCCGCTCCGCCAGCCGCTCGAGCCGCGCGGAAAGCTGCAGCGAGAGGGTCGGCGACAGCGCCGTGTCGCGCTGGGCGCGGGCCAGCGACAGCACCGACGTGGTGGCAATCCGCCGGCCGACATCGTTGCCGCTGGCCGCCATCGTACGCTCGATCAATTGGTCGAACAGCTGGCCCGGCGACGGCACCGACGGGTCTGCCGAATGCTGCGTCTCCAGTCGGTTCAGCCGGTGCGGATTGAGCAGCGACGTCAGCGTCTGCACCGCGCCGACTTCCGTCGCTTTCAGCGGGTCGAACACCGGCCCGCCCGCTGTCGGGATGACTTCGATGTCGGTCTGGCGGTCGGCATTGCCACCGAAGCCCGCTGTGAGCAGCGGCTGGAGTTGCGCGGGAACGCCGAGTTCCGCCGGGCTCAAAGTGTCGAGTAAGGCATACAACGCCGCCCATTGCGCGCTTCCGGCGACGGTCTGCGCGGCCAGGCCCTCGCGGTTCAGAGCATAGGGAAAGTCGACCCCGCCCAGCGACTTGGCCGCGGCTTCCACCTGGTAGCGGTGGAGCAGCCAGATCGGCACGAACGAGCGGCGGAGGCCCGCCAGTGACTCATTGGCGGGAATGGCGGACCGCCCGAACCGCGCCACCGCGGCGCGGCGGACGGCCATCATCCGGCGCAGCTCGCCAATCGGCTCGCCGCTGTCGTCCCATATCCCGCCCGAGGGATGGGCGGAGCTGACCGGCCGGCTGTCGTCGTCGCTGACGAAGCGGAGCCCTTGCGCGCGCGCTTGCGCCAGGATCGGCTGCGCCTCCGCATCGGTGCGAGCACCATACAGCCAGGTGATCGCCCATTTGTCCCAGGCGCCGACACCCGCGCCATAGGCGTCGCGCAAGGATGGGGCGCCGTTCACGAGCGTCACGCGCGGCGCCGGATAGTCCATCACCGAGTAGCGGCCCTGGCTGCTGGCCGCCATGTTGTGGGCCAGGCCGATCGCGTGGCCAACTTCGTGGGCGCCGAGCTGCCGGATTCGCGCCAGCATCGCCGTGATCGGGTCGTTGGGATCGCCGGTGCCCGTCAAGCCCGCCCCGACAAGCGCCTGGAAGATCAGCATGTCCTGCCGCGCTCGGAGCGAGCCGAGCAGGACCGATCCCTTGATGATCTCGCCAGTGCGCGGATCGTCGATCGGCTGCCCGTACGACCAGCCGCGGGTCGCCCGGTTGACCCAGTTGACGACGTTGTAGCGGACGTCGAGCGCGTCGGCGCCCTCCGGCAGGATGTCGGCACGGAACGCATCGACGAACCCGGCCGCCTCGAACGCCTGGTTCCACCAGCTGACGCCCTCGCGCAGGGCGGTGCGCATCGGCTCGGGCGCCGCCCGGTCGATGTAGAAGACGATCGGCTGCTTGACCGGCGAATGCGCGGCCGCCGGGTCGGTCTTTTCCAGCCGGAACCGGCGCGCGACGTCGCTGACGATCGCAGACCCCAACGGCGCGGAAAAGTCGAGTTGCTGCCGCGCGATCGAATAACCGAACGGATCATGCCGCGGCACGTAGCCGGGCTCGGGCAAGCGGATCAGCGAGTGCCGCACCTCCAGGCTCAGCGTGTCACTTCCCGGGATGATGTTGCCGACCTCCGGCTTGACCTCATCCGCGCGGAAGGTCAGGCGCGCCGCCAGCTCAACATTGCGCGGGAACAGCTTGACGGAGCCGGGGTCGGCGACGCTGAGCTCGGGCACCAGCTTGAACTCGCCGCCGCCACCCTGCTTCAGCGCCCGCGCGATGCCGAGGTCGTCCCGGGCCAGGAAGCTGGCAAGATCGACCGTGAAGCTGCCATCGGCACGGCTGTCGACCACATCCCCGGTCCAGATCGTCGAGGTGGCGAAGGAGGTGCGCACCGACTCTTGGTCGTCGGTATTGCCGCTGCTGGCGGTAAACTTGCTGTTCTCCACCTCCGCCAGCACTTTCTTGCCGATCCGCCGGAACACAAGGATGCGCGTGTCGCTGGCGCCCGCGCGATCGAGCACGATCTGGGCCGAGCCCAGCCCCGTTTCGAGCTGGCTCAGGTAGATGAAACGGCCAGACACGCCCTCGCGGTCGGGCTTGGGCAAGCTCGCGATGATCTTGCCGGCCGTGGTATCCGCCTTGATCGCGAGCAACGGCTGCTCGGCCGCTTGCCTGGTGGCGGGCGCGGCGAGTGCTTGCGCGGGCAACGCCGTCGTTGCTGCGAGCAGGATAAGCAGAGCTGAAGCTTTCATGGCCAAACGCTAATCGGCGTGGCCCAGCCTGTCCACGCGGTTGCACCCAGCGGGCTGCGCTGCAAAGCATGCGTGATGACCAGCCGCAGCCTGTTCGCCACGCTCCTCCATGAAGCCGAGGTCACCGACTGGGCGCTGCTTGAGGACCTTGCGCGTTCGGTCCGTGCGTTGGCAAGCGACGATGCGGCGGGCCGCCGGTGGAGCCGGGAGCACCGCTACCTCGGCTACACCAGCTATGCCTCGCTCGATGACCTGCCGCGGCGCGACCCGGCCTTCGCCGGTCTGGCCAGGCTACTGACCAAGCAGGCGGCCGCGTTCGCGCGCGAGCTCGCTTGGGACATCCGCCCGCGACTGGACAGCCTGTGGGTCAATCTGTTGAAAAGCAGTGGACACCATAGTGGACACATCCACCCGCACAGCATCCTGTCGGGCACGCTCTATGTTGAAGTCCCCGCCGGGTCGGGTGCCATTCGTTTCGAGGACCCCCGCCTCCAAATGATGATGGCAGCCCCTGCCCGTAAGCCCGAGGCGCCCGAGCCGCTCCGGCCGTTCGTCACCGTGCCACCCCGCCCCGGCCTACTGCTCCTGTGGGAAAGCTGGCTCCGCCACGAAGTGCTGCCCGGCACCGGTAACGCCGAGCGCTTGAGCATCAGCTTCAACTTCGCCTAGCGCCGCCGCAGGTCCCGGTCGGTCACCGGCTTCACCGGACTGACGCGCTCATGGACGATTTGCCACAGGCCGCCATTGTTGCGCCACGCGGTGCTGAAGGTCTGCCGAACCGGCTTCCCGTCCTCGATCCAACGCAGTTCGTGCGTGGTGTAACGAACCGTCTCCGACGCCTGGGTCGGCATGTTCATCTGATGCACGCGCCGCGAGCCCTCGACAGTGTAGGGCCCGTCCCAATCCTGCATTCGCCGCGCCCACTCGACGATGTCGCGGCGGCCGCGCAGCACCGCTTCGGGCCGCTCCACCACCGCGTTCTCGGCATATGGCTCGACGAAGCCGGCCAGCGTCTTGCGGTCCCACGCATAGTTCATCTCCGACAGCCGCTCGAAGATATCGCCGTTGTTGAGGTGCTGAGCGCGCCGCAGGCCAGGCACCGGCGGGTCGACCCGCGAAGGCAGGATCGCCGCCCTGGCCGCGGGAGCGCTCAGGGTTTCGGCGATCCGCGCCGCTTGCGCCGCCAGACCCTCGCGGCCGCATTCAAGGCGGCCGAACTGCTCCTTGCCGGCATGTCTGATGACGAACAGCCGCGGTTTTCCGCGGCAGGGCGCACCCCAAATGTAGGGCTGCTCCGTCCACACGGCGGCGCTGGTCAGCAGGCGATTGAGCGCATGGCCGGCCGCAATCGGCAGCCGCCGGGTCGCGCCCGGCCGCATTTCGTACCAGCCGAACTCGTCCTTGACGATCAGCCGCGGGGCCACGCGCGCACCCTCCTTGCCGACCAGGATGTAACCCCAAGTCTTGCGCCAATCTTGCAGCTTTTCGATCAGCCCCTGGTCCCTGAAGCTGGTCCGCGCGTGCGCTTCGAGGGCATTGCGCTTGGCCAGCATCACACGCCCTTCCGGCGTCAGCGGAGCAACGCTGGCCGCCAACGGGGCCGCAGCCACGGCAGCGACGCTCACCAATGCTGCCATCATCAAACGCATGCCAGTTCTCCCGGTGGAAATCGCTCGGCTTTGTCCCTAGGGAGCGCTGAACCCGGCCTGAGTGCCGCATTCACCACCAAACGCGAGCAATTCACAGCATGGGCTTTCGCTGCGGCATTGTCGGCCTGCCGAACGTCGGCAAATCGACCCTTTTCAACGCGCTGACCGAAACGGCCGCGGCGCAGGCCGCCAACTACCCGTTCTGCACCATCGAGCCCAACGTCGGCCGGGTCGCCGTGCCCGACGAACGGCTCGACCGTATCGCTGAGATCGCCAAGAGCGCTCAGGAGATCGAGACTCAAATCGAGTTCGTCGACATCGCCGGCCTGGTCCGCGGGGCGAGCCAGGGCGAAGGCCTCGGCAACCAGTTCCTCGCCAACATCCGCGAGGTCGACGCCATCGTCCACGTGTTGCGCTGCTTCGAAGGAGGCGACGTCACCCACGTCGAGGGCCGCGTCGACCCGATCGCCGACGCCGAGACGGTCGAGACCGAGCTGATGCTGGCCGACCTCGACAGCCTCGAGCGGCGCGTGCCCAACCTCGTCAAGAAGGCGCAGCAGGGCGACAAGGAAGCTAGGGTCGAAGCCTCCGTGCTCGGCCAGGCGCTGGAGCTGCTGCGCGGGTCCAAGCCTGCCCGGCTGACCCAACCCAAAGATGCCGAGGAGCATAAGGCCTTGCAGCGCGCGCAGCTGCTGACCGCCAAGCCGGTGCTGTACGTCTGCAACGTCGACGAGAACGATGCGGCGAACGGCAACGAACTTTCCGCCCGGGTGTTCGAGAAAGCGGCCGCGGAAGGCGCCAAAGCGGTGGTCGTGTCGGCGGCCATCGAGGCCGAGATCGTCACCCTTCCACCGGAGGAGCGCGAGGCGTTCCTCTCCGATCTCGGGCTGGAGGAGACCGGCCTTTCGCGGGTCATCCGCGCCGGCTACGAGTTGCTCGGGCTGCTGACCTTCTTCACTGCCGGCCCCAAAGAAGCGCGCGCCTGGACGGTGCGGCGGGGCGCCAAGGCACCCGAGGCCGCGGGCGCCATCCACACCGACTTCGAACGCGGCTTCATTCGGGCTGAAACCATCGCCTTCGACGATTACGTTGCCTGCGGCGGCGAAGCTGGCGCGCGCGATGCCGGCAAGCTGCGGTCGGAAGGCAAAGACTATGTGGTCAAGGACGGCGACGTCCTGCTGTTCCGCTTCAACGTCTGAGCGATCAGCGCCGTTAGCAGCACCCAGAAGAGGCCAAGCGCCCAGCCGCCGACCACGTCGCTGGGCCAGTGCACGCTGAGCAGCACGCGACTGGTCCCGATGAGCAAGGAAAGCAGCACTGCGGCGGTCAGATAGGCGCGCCGCTGCGGTGAGGCAAAGCCGAGCAACACCGCCAACGAGCCGTAGACCATCATCGAATTGGTTGCATGGCCGCTCGGGAACGACAGGCCGTGCACATAGACCAGGAGGTCGCCGTCCTCCGGCCGCGCCCGCCCGACCAGGACCTTGAGGACGCCAACCAGGCCGCGGCCGATCATGGTGCCGGCAGCAAGTAGCAAGGCGAGCTTCCATTCCCGCCGGAAAAGCAGCCATAGAGTGCCAAGCAGGGTCAGCCCGATCAGCGTCTGCCAATCGCCGAGATGCGTGATCAACACGGCCAGAAAGCGCAAAGGATCTTCCGTGACGTGCACCGCGGCGTCGATGGCGCGATCCCAAGGTCGGCCGCCGAGCACAAGCATGGACGCCCAAACTGCCGCAAGACCTGCGAGAGCGCCTAACGTCGGTCGCGTCCGGCGTTGAGGCGGATCAGGTAGCGCATCCATCGGCGTGGCCATCGGCGACCTTGCCCGGTGAGGCAAGCCGCCGCTCATCTCAGGCGGGCGAGGCTGCCTGCAACTATGTACAACCGGCTAGAACTTCATGCCCGCCCGAAGACCGATCGTGCGCGGACGGCCCGGGACGATCTTGGTTGCGGTGCAGACGCTGCAGACGACGAAGCGGGACAGGTCGTTGCGCTTGTCGAAGACGTTGGTGCCGAACAATTCGACGTTCATGTTCCGCCAACTGTAGCCGGCGAACAGGTCGACGATCGTCGATGCGCGGATCCTCCCAAGAAAGTCGTTGGGATCGCTCCCTCCGCCAAGGTCACGGCGGATGTCTGCCAGCGCGGAGCTCTGATGGCTCACCCCGCCCTGGATGTGAGCTCTTCCCGCACCCATCGGCCAGGCGTAGCGCGCGGTCGTCGACACCTTGAACTTCGGCGTTACCGGCAGCCGCGATCCCGATGGCGTCACGACAAAGGTGTCGCTGCAGGCCGCATTATCGTCGACCGATTCGCAGATGTTGCCTTTCGTCTTCGCGTTGGTGAGGGCAGCCGCGGCATTCAGCGTCAGCCCACCGGCGGTGTAGTTAATGTCCGACTCGATCCCGGTGATCTTGGCGTCGCGCCCATTCTGGATGACGGTCAGGCTGTTCTCGCCAAGAAAGCTGAACTGGAATTTTTTCCACAGCTGGCGGTAAACCGCGCCATTCCAACGCACCGGTCCGATCGTGGTTTTCCACCCAAGCTCGTAATTGGTGAGGAAGTCCGCGCCGTATGGCGCCAGCGCTGCGCGGCGGTTGATGCCGCCCGGCCGGAAGCCCCGCGACCAGGTCGAGTAGAACATCATGTTGTCGTTCGGCTTGTATTGCGCGTTGAGACGGTGCGTGAAGCCGCTGTCCTTAGTCCGCTTGGGCTTGACCCGGCCGTCCTCGAACACGCCGACGTTGGTGCACGGAATGCCTGAGATGCTGCCTGGAGCGAAGCCGCCGGTGCCGCCGAACCGAACGAGATTGCCGTCCGCGGTGAAGCATTCGGCAACGCCCGTGCGCGTGCTTCCGACCACATTTGGCGGCACGTCCTCGCCGGCATCGAACCGGGGATCGCGCCCGAAGCCCGCAAATCCGAACAGGCTGTTGTTATATTTGTACAACCGCCCGCCGCCGGTCAGGGTGATCTGTGGCGTCAGGTCGAAACTGGCCTCGCCGAATACCGCATAGTCCTTGTCGACGCGGTCCTGCTTGGTCAGCCATAATGAGCCCGGACTGCCGTTGACCGATAGCGCGTCGGAGAGGTTGTCGACCCTGTAATCCTGAAAGATATCGTTGGTCTGCTTCTGGTAGAATGCGCCGCCGATCACCCGGAACAGTCGGTCCTGCGGTGTCGCAATCCGGACCTCGTGGCTCATCTTCTTGAAGTTGTTTCTGCCGATGATGTATTGTGTCGGGTCGATATCGTTGCCCGCATTATCCTCGAAGTAGAGGTAGTTGGCCAAACCGCCGTAGGTCTCGTAATAATCGTCGTAGACGGCGGTATATTCGCTGTAATCGCTGATGCCGTAGGTCGGCCGCTTCAGGTAGGCGCCCGCATAGGTGACGTCGAAGTTGAAGATCTTGCCTTCGATCGTCAGGGCGACCTGGGTGAACTTGTCGCGCGTCGGTTCGTCACGGAAGCGGCGGGTGTTGAGGTCGCCCAGCGGCCGCTCGTAGTAGAACACGCCATCGGTTTTCGAATTCTGGTGCATGATCGTGGGCGTGACGGTCCAATTGTCGTCCAGGTCGATCTTGAGCGCGGCCCGGCCGCCGTAGGTGCGGACGTCGTTGAAGTCGTTCTCGACCAAGTCCTCATTGTCGATCGTGAAGCCGTTGCGAACGCAACCGACGATGTTGTCGTCGTCGTCGAGCACCGGATCGCCGCAATAGGTGCGGCTGCCGCGGATATTGTCGATGTAGCCGCCGTCGCGCTGATAGAAGGCGCTGGCGCGGAAGGCCATGCGCTCGCCAAGCGGCAGGTTGATCATGCCTTCCAGGGCGCCGCCCATGTCGCCATGGGCAACCCTGTTGAGCTCGCTGTCGACGCGGCCGCTGGTGACGCCGAGCTCCGGCTTGTTGGTGATGATCCGGATCGTGCCCGCCTGGCTCGACGCGCCGTATAGCGTGCCCTGGGGGCCGGCGAGGCTTTCGATCCGGGCGATGTCGTAGATGTGGACGTCAAGCGTGCCGCCGATGGTCGTGATCGGCTGCTCGTCGAGATAGAAGCCGACCGACGGGAAGGATCCCGAATGATTGCCGTCACCGCCTGTGGCAACGCCGCGCATGTACACGGTGGTCGAGCCCGGCTGGATGGTCTGGAAGCTGACGGACGGCAGCTGCTTGGTATAATCCTCGAAGTTCGAGATGTTGAGCTGGTCGAGCCGGCGCGTACCGATCGCCTGGACGCTGATCGGCACGTCCTGCAAATTCTCCTCCCGCTTCTGCGCGGTGATGATGATCTCGGTTTCGTCGGGGACCTGGCCATCCTGCGCCTGCTGCACGGCCGGGGACGAGGTGACGCTGGTCGCATTGGTGCCCGGCGCCGGCGATTGCGTCGTCGCGGTCTGCGGCGTCTTGTCGACGGGCACGGTGGTGGACTGCGCCAGCGCGGGCGACGCCAGCGCGGTCGAGGCCAGCAGGCCCAAGGTGATGCCGCGAATCGTGCTTCCGGTCATGAAGGCCCCCCTTCGATCGATGTTGCAGCATTGCGACAGAGCAATGGCCGCTTGTCAACGGTGCGGCCCGCTTCCGCGTCGCTGCTCGTCGAAAAGGCGGGTCAGAGATGCCCAAATGATGCGGGCGCGTCCGGGTAAGCCGCGAGGACCTCGCCAAGCGCATCCTCCAGCGGCGCGAGGTTCGCCGAGTAGTTCTGCCATTCGTCGGTGGCGTCGCGGTAGATGGGTTGCCGCACCTGCTCGGAGCTGGCGGTGCGCACTGCCCGCTCGGTCTTGTGGAACTCGAGGCAAGCCGGCTCGAACTCCAGCCCGCAATAGGTGAGCAGCGTGCGAACCTCCGCTTCCGTGTCGTCGACCAAGCGTTCGTAGATCACGCGGTGCACGCGGCCGGGAAGCGCCGCGTCGACATGCGCCATCAACTCGACGTAGTTGGCGTAATAGTGTCCAAGATCGCCAAGGTCATAAGTGAAGTCCTGCCCGCGGGCGAAATGCTGGCGGAAGTTCGACAGGCAGCAGCCGAGCGGGTGACGCCGCGCGTCGATGATCCTGGCGTTGGGCAGCACCAAGTGGATGAACGGCACGAACATCCAGTTGTTCGGCAGCTTGTCGATGAAGAACGGCCGCTCCGTCCGGCGCTGGACGCCGACCCGCCGCAGGTATTCCGCGCCGGCGGTGTGCCGCTCAGCAGCGCCTAGTTCCACCGCGCTTTCAGGATAGCGCCCGGCGGCGCGGGCGACCACCGGCATGTCGGGGAGCTCGGACGTGCCTTCGACTTGGCTGTGGGATGACAGGATCTGCTCGATCAAGGTCGACCCGGCGCGCGGCATGCCGACGATAAAGATGGGGTCGCACGCGGCGTTGCCTCCGCCCCGCCCCAGCACGCTGGCCGTGAACTGTTCGATGCTGCGTTCGACCAGCCGCCTGGTGTCGGCGGCGCGGTATGCGTGGTATTGGCGCCGCAGCGCATTGCCGCGCGCGTAACAAGCGAAGGCATCGTCGAACCGCCCCGCATCGTGCAGCGCCTTGCCAAGCGCGAACTCGAGGTGAAAGCGGTCGTCGGGCTGGAGGTCGGCCGCATCCAACGCAGCTTCCATCGCCGCCACGTCTTCGCTGTCGAATCTCACCGTCTTGAGGTTCGCCAGGCTCCACCAGGCTTCGCCGAGCGCCGGCCTGAGCGCGATCGCGCGCCGATAGGCGGCGATCCCGTCCGCCTGGCGCCCGACGGTCTTGAGCATGTGTCCGTAGCTCAGCCACACGCGCGCCTGGTTGGGGGCACGCGCGAGCACCGCCTCGTACAGCGGGATCGCCTCCTCGAAGTCGCCCAGACGGCCGAGCGTCGCGGCCTTCAGGTTGAGGTTGCCGATCGCCTCCGGCTCGGCCCGGAACACCTCGTCGAGCAACTCCAGCGCTTCGGCCGCGCGACCCAGCCGGCCGAGCACCAGCGCCAGATTGGCGCGAGCTGCGGTGAAACCGGGCACGATCTCCACCGCCCGCCGGAGCAGCTTCTCGGCATCCTGCAACCGCCCGATCCGCGCCGCCAGCTCGGCCAGCATGCGGATCGCCCGAACGTCGAACGGGTCCTCCTTGAGGTGCGGCTTCAACAACCGCTCGGCGACGTCCAGGCGGTTGTCGTGCATCGCCACGGCGGCCTCGATCAGGCGCGGGTGCCATCGGCCGGTCGGTGAAGCCTGGGTTGCCACTTAGGGGAGACTAGCGGACCGGGCAGCGCCAAGCCAACGCTCCGATCTTCGCTGCTAGTGGATCACCCATTTGATCGGCGGCGAGGTCACCGCGCTGCGTACCGGCTTGCCCGTAATGTCGAGCGCCGGCTTGAACTTCGCCACTCGCGCAGGGCTTGGCATGCCCGGGGCGTCGAACGCCGGAATGCCGCTGGTCATGACTAGGTGACAGCCGGCGATTTTGCCCTGCTCGTCGATCAGCAGCAAGAACTGGCCAGCGCCCTCCTGGCGGCGGTCCATCGCTTCCTGCGGAAAGTCCTTCGCCCTGAAGAGCGAACCCATGTCGGCTTTTGCCGATTGCGCGATGCGCCCGTCCGGCTCGCCGCCATGATTCCAGTAGGCCATCAGGTCGGCAGTGCATGCCTGCAGACGGTTCATCACCGCGGGCATGTTGGCCAACTGAAGGACCGCGTCCACCGTCTTCTTGGCCTGGAACCGCAGGGTTCTGGCGTTTCGCGCCTGTGCCATCTCCGCCCGCGTCAGCCGGGCCATGTGCAACGCCTTGTTCGAGCCATCTATCCGCATGCACAAAATCCAGCTTCTGACCGGGCCGTTCCCAAAGTCGACACTGCCCTCCATCTGGGTCGCGAACTTCGGGCCGTGTCCCTTGCGGACGATCAGCAGCTCGTAGGTTTCCCCGTTGGCCGCCGGTCGGATCGCCAGGGGTGGTGGGGTCGTCAGCCAGTCCGAAGTCGCGCCCCGCAATGCATTGGGCGGAGCCGTAATCCAGCTGCCACTTGGTGGCTGGAGCCAAGGACGACGGTGAGCTGCCGGCGGCCTCAGCCGCAGTGGTCGTGCCGAGGGCGGCAGTCGCCAGCGCCACCGCGAGCGATCGAGACGCGGTACATATGGGCAGTTCCTCCAACGATCCCCACTGCTTGGCAGAGCGTAGCAAGAGATTGCCGGCGGCGCCAATTGTCAGGCGAAGGCAGGCGGCGCTATGGCCCCGTCCATGCGCTATTTCGAAGATCTGCAGGTCGGCGACGAGACCGAGTTCGGCTCCTACGCCGTCACTCGCGAGGAAGTGATCGAGTTCGCCGGCAAATACGATCCTCAGCCGTTCCACCTGTCCGACGAAGCGGCTGCCAAGACCCATTTCGGGCGGATCGCGGCGAGCGGTTGGCACACCGCGGCGATGACCATGGCGGTGATCGCCCGCTATGTGGTCGACGATCAGCAGGCCGGCCTCGGCTCACCGGGGATCGACGAGCTTCGCTGGCTTAAGCCCGTCTACCCCGGTGACGCGCTGCATGTGCGGGGCAGGATCCTCGGCAAGACGCCGTCACGAAGCCGCCCGGATATGGGCTCGTTCCGCACTGAAACCACCGTCACCAATCAGGACGGGGTCCCAGTGATGCGGTTCACCTCCATCGTGCTCATCCGCACGCGGCCGGCGGAGCCCGCCGCGACTTAGTCGTCGCGGCGGCTGCGCCTGGTTTCGCGAGGCGTCCGGGTGGAAGTCGTGATCAGCGGCTGCCGCTCGGCCCGGCGCTGCTCCATCCGCTCGCGGCGTTCGGCGCGGGTGTCCTGCATCCGCTCCTGGCGGACGACGCGGTTGTCCTGCATGCGCTCCCGGCGCATGGCACGATCCGTCATCGCGCGCTCCCGGCGCTGCTCGAAACCGCTCCAGTTCGGCGCCGACGGCGGCCTTACTGTGGTCGTGCCGGTGGCGGTCGGCACCGTGCGGACCCGGTTGGTCCAGTAGACGCGCTGCGCGTCCGACCAGTACCGCGGCCGGCGATAATTGTCGTAAACGTAATAGCCGGTGCCGGGATAATAGAAGCCGTCGTACCAGCCATAGGGCTGGTAGCCGAAGCCACCATAGCCGAGCCCGCCGAGGCCGCCGTAGCCGCCATAGCCGCCATAGCCGCCATAGCCGTAACTGCCATAGCGGCTGCCATAGCCGTAGCTGCCGTAGCGGCCGCCGTAGCCTGCGTATGAACCATAATAAGGATCGTAGCCGCCATAGCTGCCATAGGGGCTGCCGTAACCAAGACCGACGCCAAGGCCGTTATAACCGCAACCGCCGAGCGCGATGGCGCCCGCCGCAACTAAACTAATGAATGGAATACGCATGGCACACCGCCGATTACAAAAGAGGGGACTGGTGCCAGAACGCGCTAGGAACGAGCGCGTTCCGCTTGCCTATTCAATAACTTAGCCGGCGACGCCCTGATCGTCCTTGGCGGCCTGCGCCTTGGCCTGGCTTTCCGCCTCGAGCGGCCCGGTCACGCGGACCTTGCGCTTCGCCTCGGCCCAGATCTGCCGATAAGCGAGATAGCCCAGGATGGTGCCGATCAGCAGGAAGATGACCACCGCGAACCCGGCTGTGCGGCGGTTCTGCAGCTTGGGTTCGGCCGTCCATACCAGGAAGGCGGAGACGTCCTTGGCCATCTGATCGACGCTGGCGCGGGTGCCGTCGGCATAGGTCACCTGCCCCTCCGCCGTCAGCGGCGGCGGCATCGCAAGATTGAGGTTCGGGAAGTACGGATTGTAGTACAGGCCCTGGGGCGTCTTGGCGGCCGGGAACTTGTGCACTAGTTCGGCCGGCTGCCGCTGATATCCGGTCAGCAGCGAGTAGGTGTAGGCCGCGCCGCCCTCGCGCGCCTTGGCGATCAGCGACAGGTCGGGCGGCAGCGCATTGTTGTTGGCCGCGCGCGCTGCCACTTCGTTCGGGTACGGGCTGGGGAAGCGGTCGGCCGGTATGGCCTTGCGGGTCGCGGCTTCACCGGTGTCCGCGTTCACCGAAGGCACCTGGATGGCCCACTGGTCGGCGATCGCCTTGATCTCCGGCTCCTCGTAGCCAAGCGCGGCGAGGTCGCGGAACGAGACCAGGGTCAGGCCGTGGCAGGCGGCGCACACTTCCTTGTAGACCTGAAAGCCACGCTGCAGCTGCTGGTTGTCGAAGTGGCCGAACGGGCCGTCGCTGGCGAAGTGCACTTCCTTGGGGTGCTTGTGGAACTCGTGCTCCGCCGTTTCTTCCGGCGGATTGGCGACATAGTCGGCGATGTTCACGAAGAACGAGATGAAAACCATGCCTACGAAGGCAAGGCCGACGAAGAAACCGATAATCCGGACCATGTTTGTCCTGTCCCCTTAGCCGGCGGTCGCGGGCGCGGCTTGCGACCCGTCGCGCCGGCCCTTGCTGCCGAGCGGCGCGGATTCCGCCTTCTCGCCGTGCAGCACGCTCTCAGTGATCGAATTTGGCAATGGCAGCGGCTTTTCGAACCGCGAGATGAGCGGCAAGATGATCAGGAAGTGCGCGAAGTAATAGGCCGTGGCGAGCTGGCTGACCGCCACCACCACCGGCGACGCCACGCGCCCGCCCGCCCAGCCGAGCAACAGCACGTCGGCGACCAGTAGCCAGAAGAAGCGCTTGAAGATCGGCCGGTAATGGCCCGAGCGGACCGGCGAGCGGTCCAGCCAGGTGAGGAAGAACAGCAACAGGATCGACCCGAACATCGCCAGCACGCCCCACAGCTTGGCGGGCAGGATGAAGTCGACGGTGAACGCCTTCAGGATCGCGTAGAACGGCAGGAAATACCATTCGGGCACGATGTGCACCGGCGTCGCCAGCGGATTGGCCGGGATGTAATTGTCCGGATGCCCGAGCGCATTGGGCATGAAGAACAGGAACAGGCAGTAGATCAGGATCACCAGACCCGCGAACCAGCCGTCCTTGGCCGTGTAGAACGGGTGGAACGGCAGCGTGTCCTTTTCATCCCGGACATCGACACCCGTCGGATTGCTCGATCCCGGGATGTGCAGCGCCCAGATGTGCAGGATCACCACGCCGGCGATCACGAACGGCAGCAGGTAGTGGAGCGAGAAGAAGCGGGTCAGCGACGCCTGGTCGGGGACGTAGCCGCCGAGCAGGAAGATCCTGAGCGGCTCGCCGACGACCGGGATGGCCGAGAAGAAGCCGGTGATCACCTGCGCGCCCCAGTAGCTCATCTGCCCCCAGGGCAGCACGTAGCCCATGAAGGCCGTCGCCATCATCAGCAGGTAGATGACTAGGCCAAGCATCCACACCAGCTCGCGCGGCGCCTTGTACGAACCGTAGAACAGGCTGCGGAAGATGTGGATGTAGGTGACGATGAAGAAGAAACTGGCGCCGTTGGCGTGGGCGTAGCGGAGCAGCCAGCCGGCGTTGACGTCGCGCATGATGTGCTCGACCGAGTTGAACGCCCCGTCGACGCTTGAATAATACCACATCGCCAACACGATGCCGGTGACGATCTGGATCGTCAGGAAGATGCCGGCGAGGACGCCGAAGTTCCAGAAGTAGTTGAGGTTGCGCGGCACCGGATAGCCGCCGCCGATGGCGCCATGGACCAGCCGCGGCAGCGGCAGGCGCTCGTCGAACCAGCGCGCCAGCGGATGCTTGGGTTCGTACTGCTTGGCCCAGGCAAAACTCATCGTCTTCTATTCCCCTCAGCCGATCCGCACGACGGTATCGGACGCGAACTCATATTCGGGCACCACCAGGTTGGTCGGCGCCGGGCCGGACCGGATGCGGCCGGCGGTGTCGTAGGCCGAGCCATGGCACGGGCAGAAATAGCCGCCGAACGGCCCCTTGTTCTCGCCCTCTCCCGCCCCCAGCGGCACGCAGCCGAGATGGGTGCACACGCCCAAGGTGATGAGCCAGTTCGCCTTGCCCGGCTTGGTCCGCTCGGCCAGGCTCTGCGGGTCGCGCAACTCGCCGGCCGGAGTTGCGTTCGCGGCCTGGATCTCGGCCGGCAGCAGGTTGCGAATAAACACCGGCTGCTTGCGCCATACGGTCTTGACCGCCTGGCCGGGCTGGATCTTGGAAATGTCGATTTCCGTCTGCGCCAGCGCCAGCACGTCGGCGGGCGGCGCCATTTGCACCAGCAGCGGCGCGACGGCGGCCGCTGCGCCGACCCCGGCGAAGCTTACCGCGGCGACGTTGAGGAAGTCGCGGCGCCTGACTTCACCTGTGCCGCTGCCTGCTGGCGTGCGGGCATCCACGTGTATGTTGCCGGAACCCTCAGCGGACTGTGCCTCAGTGGCCATGCTCACCCTTTTTGACGCTTGCTCTGCGGCGGGCCGAACGGCCCTAAGCGGCGTCGCACCGGGCGGAGCCCAGTGCGATTGGCGGGCCTGATAGCGGGGGGTTCAGGCGATGTGAAGAGGCTGAACGGGGGTTTGCTGACCCTTGCGTAAGCAGGCTCAGGACTCGCGGCTGGACAGCTTCTTCAGCTCTTTTCGAAGCGAACCATCCTGAAGGTACTCGTCGACCTGGATATAGCCTTCCTTGCGCAGGGCAGCGCGGATGTCGTCGATGCTGTGGTTGTCGCGCGCCAGTTCGTAGGCGCGCTCGACGATCCCGGTCCGGCTCATGGGCCGCCCTCTAGCATGCCTGCACCGAAATGAAATCCATCCAGCCCGGTTTCTGACCCGATGCGCGAGGCTGTGCCGAAGCGTCGAAGCGCCGAAGCGCCTTGCGGCCACGCCTGCCTGAACTTCCCTGCCGCGGGCTATCGCTTATTCTGGCGCTTTGCTGGAGTGAAGCGTCATGTCGTGGTTCATCGGCCGTACCGAAGCCTTGTCCGATCCGGAAAAATCCAGGCGCAAGGCGATGGAGCGGCTGCGCGGGCTGGCCGAACTCGACGATCCGGAAAGCGTCGTGGTGCCGATCCTGGTCGACGCCATCCTGATGGCCGAGAGCTACCGCGGCGCCCGCCATCAGATCAGCTTCCTCCCCGAGCTGACCAAAAGCGTCGATGCGATGCTGCGCGAGCTGAATATTGTCGAGAAAGCCAAGGAATGGGAGGCTGGCTAAGCAGTCGGCACCCGTTCACATCTGCCCTCGCTTCGTCCACAAGCCACCCATGAACAAAGTCTTCCTCGCCGCCCTCCTGCCGCTCCTCGCCGCCGCTTGCGCCACGGTGCCGACTCCGCCGGCCACCGCCCCCGGCCCCGACTTCCTCGTCCGCAATGCCGCCGCCAAGAACGTCGTCACCACGCCGAGCGGCCTGCAATATTTCGTCGTGGCCTCCGGCCCACAGTCCGGACGCCAGCCGGTCGCCGGCGACACGGTCACCTTCGACTACGAAGGCAAGCTGACCACCGGCGAGACATTCGACAGCAGCTTTGCTCGCGGCACCCCGCTGAGCGGGCCGATCGACGGCTTCGTTCCCGGCTTCACCGAGGCGCTGAAGCTGATGCGCCCGGGCGACGAGTGGATCGTCTGGATCCCGCCGGAGCTCGGCTACGGCAGTGAGGCCTCGGGCCCGATCCCGGCCAACAGCGTGCTGAGGTTCCGCCTTGCCCTGCGCAGTATAGCGCCAAGGCCTGCGGCCTAAGGCTCGCGGCAGCGGCCCATCTCCCAGATCACGGCTCCCGCCCCGTCTGCGGGCTGCTCGAGACGTAGGACTCCATGGCGGTGAGATAGAGCCGCTTCCCATTAGCGGGTAGCGGAGTTGGATTGGGCGCCGTCGCCAGCCGCTGACCCGCAATCGGTACAGGCATTCACAAGAAATTGGTTCACGTCATCGGCAAATCGCTGCGGATCGTCGACAAACAGGAAATGCCCGCTTCGAGGGTGGACGATGAAGTGCGCATTTCGCATTTCGGCGGCCATTTCAACCTGCGGCTCAAGAGCAGCCTGATAGTCTTTGCCGCCAGCGATGAGCAGAGCCGGCGCCGCGATATCCTTGGCTCGCTCAAAGCGATATCGCAGAAGCCCTTGGCTGAAGAGCGCTCCGGCGACCTCACCCGAATTCCGGGCCGCTTCCGCGCTGTCGAGTTGCTCGACAATTCTGCCGACGCGCAGATCGGGGTAGAGGTTGCCCATCCTGAACTGTTCCGCTTGCGGACCGGTGTAGGCCTTGCGCGTGTCGCAGCGCGGAAACGCCCCGGTCCGCAAGCCCTGGATAGCACGGTCGAAAGCCGCAGGATCCAAACGGCCGAGCCGCTCGCACTGCAGGTCGAGCGAGCGCAACAGGTGGGGGGTTGCGGCGGCAAGCACCAATGCTTGCACCCGAGCTGGATACTTGACGGCGTACTCCGTCGCGAGCTGCGTTCCGAATGAATGGCCAAGCAGGACGACCTTTTGGCTCCCGAGGCGCTGCCGCAGCCGCTCGACATCGTCGACTAGGATTCTCATCGAATATTTGGACGCATCCTTGGGCCGCTCCGAGCGCCCTGCGCCGCGCTGGTCGAGATAGACGAGGCGCCACCTCTCCTCGAGTTCGGGGCCGCCAAAGGCCTGGAACACTTGGCTGCCTTCACCCGGGCCGCCGTGGAGAAAGATGATCGGAGTTCCGGTGCCCTGGCCCGCCACGCGGTACCACAAGCGAACGCCCGTGGACTGAAATGTATGAGAGCCACGGTCGAGAGCGCCAGAGGTCGGGGCAGCTGATCCGGGAGTTGACAGCGCCAGCGAGATAAGCGCGGCGCACCACGCGGCGCAGAGCCGCATTGGAACATTTTTCATGGCCTATCCCCAGGTTCGGGCGAGCAAGTTTCGGCCTTCGCAGTTCGGGGTGGGACCTCGAGAACAATTCGGTCAATAGCCGGGATGCGCCGGTGAACCGCCGGTGCCGGTCTTCAGATCAGCAGCTGCCGCAGCAGGCGCGCCCCGGTGCGACTGGTTCTAACGGCAGCTCCGTTCGCCATGATCAGCTGCAGGGTGCCGTTGCCAGTCGGTTCCGCTCGGGCGATCCGGCTCGCGTTGACAACGTAGGAGCGATGAACACGAACGAAGCCTCCTCCGAGCCTTTCCGAGATGCTCCCCAGCCTCTGGCGGACAAGATGCGTTGATGCCTCGGTGACGATCTCGCTATAGTCATCGGCGCCGCGAACCAGGATGATGCGGTCTGGGTCTAGGGGAACCCAGTCATCGTCGTGCTTGATGAACAGCGGAGCGGCACCGCCTTCACTCGCTCCACTCGCCGCTGCTTCCCGCACCCGACCAAGCTCGTCTGCCAGCTGTTCGGCAAAGGCGGCGACGGCCACCAGCGCGTACATGCTCGTGCCTTGGAACAGCTGCCATCGCGCCGCAGCGTCCGGGAACGGAAGCACCGCGAACCGCGCGAAACCCTCCCCACGAGCGGCGCCGATGAGAACCGTGATCAGCCAGTACCAGAGCAGGGAAAATGTGAGCGCTAGCAAGAAGTGCGCCGGAACCTGTTTCAACGCCGACCCCTGCAACACATATCGTAGCAACACGAACCGTGCGCAGAGCCCGACGAGCAGCAGCGCAACGACGTTGGCTAGCGCGCTGGTCAGAAGCTGGCCCGGAGTGGACTCGATCGTCAGGGCAAGGATAGCAGCATAAGCGCACAAAAAGATGCCTAGCGCCGCTGCGTAGAATGTCGGCGACCCGAAGTGCATGGGCTTCACGTTTCGCCAGTGGAATTTCCAGCGCATGCCCGGTTCTAACGCGTAGCGGCGGTCCGCACCAACGGCGCTGCCACTGCGCCAAGTTCGCGGGCGGCGATGAGAGTGCCGGCTGCCGATACACTCAAGTGAAATCCTCACCGCCCCGCTGACTCTTTGCGTCAGGTGAGGAATCTCTGGGTCTTAAGCTCGAATCGCAAGCTCGTGTCCCCGCGAAGGCGGGGACCCAGTGCTTGTGCCTCCGGGCTTCAAACGAAAACTGGGTCCGGCCTTGGCCGGGGAACGAACGAGGGCAGACACCATGGCAAACGACGCAGGCAAGATCCTTTCGCGGCTGAAGGACGAGGAGATCGACTGGGTCGACCTTCGCTTCACCGACCCCAAGGGCAAGTGGCAGCATTTGACCATGGCCGCGGGCGTGATTGACGACGACATGCTGACAGACGGCTTCATGTTCGACGGCTCGTCGATCGCCGGCTGGAAGGCGATCAACGAAAGCGACATGATCCTGAAGCCCGACCTCGACGCGTTCTACGTCGACCCGTTCTCGGCGACGCCAATGATGATCCTGTTCTGCAACGTCGTCGAACCGTCGACCGGCGAGCTATACGGCCGCGACCCGCGCTCCACCGCCACCCGCGCCGAGGCCTATCTCAAGGCGACCGGTATCGGCGACACGGTCTACGTCGGCCCCGAAGCCGAATTCTTCATGTTCGACGATGTCCGCTTCGAGGACACCTACACCACCAGCTACTACAAGCTCGACGACATCGAGATGCCGACCAACACCGGCCGCGAATATGAAGGCGGCAACCAGGCGCACCGGCCGCGCGCCAAGGGCGGCTACTTCCCGGTCGCGCCGGTCGACAGCGCGATGGATATCCGCGGCGAGATGGTCTCGACCATGCTCGAAATGGGCCTGCCCTGCGACAAGCACCACCATGAGGTCGCGGCTGCTCAGCACGAGCTCGGCCTGACCTACGGCAGCCTGGTCGAGACCGCCGACCGCATGCAGATCTACAAATATGTCGTGCACATGGTCGCCCATGCCTACGGCAAGACAGCGACCTTCATGCCCAAGCCGATCGCCAAGGATAACGGCTCGGGCATGCACACCCACTTCTCGATCTGGAACGGCGGCAAGCCGCTCTTCGCAGGCAACGGCTATGCCGGTCTCAGCGAACTGGCGCTCTATTTCATCGGCGGCGTCATCAAGCATGCCCGCGCGCTGAACGCCTTCACCAACCCGACCACCAACAGCTACAAGCGCCTGGTCCCCGGCTTCGAAGCGCCGGTGCTGCTCGCTTATTCCAGCCGCAACCGATCCGCCTCCTGCCGCATCCCTTATGGCGCCGGCGAGAAGTCCAAGCGGGTCGAGTTCCGCTTTCCTGACGCAATGGCCAACCCCTATCTGGCCTATGCGGCGATCCTGATGGCCGGCCTCGACGGCATCCAGAACCGCATCCATCCCGGCGATCCGATGGACAAGAACCTCTACGACCTGCCGCCGGCCGAGCTCGTCAACGTTCCCACCGTCTCCGGGTCCTTGCGCGAGGCGCTGATCGCGCTCCAGAATGATCGCGCCTTCCTCACCAACGGCGACGTCTTCTCTGACGACCAGATCGACGCCTATATCGAGCTCAAATGGGAGGAGCAGATGCGCTGGGAGACGACGCCCAGCCCGGTCGAATATGACATGTATTATTCGAGCTGAGCGAGCGCTTCAGAAGCTCGTTCCGCACACCTTCTGCTCGCAGCGGCGCTTGACGTTGCGGTGGAAGCAGCCGTGCGCGCCGCCGGGGCCGACGGTCGAGCAGGAGCCGATGCCCTCGTCGCCCTCCTGGATA
>CADCVY010000026.1 GCA_902806275.1 uncultured Sphingomonas sp.
GCGCCCGTTGCCGGCGGCGCGATGCTGACGATCGGCGCCGCGGCCGGCGTGCCTGGATGTCGGCGGGAGATATGCGCCCGAGAGACGGAGTTCGGGGGCGAACCCCCGCACCTCGGAGGTCATCCCACCGCGGTGGCGGTCCCGGCACCGCCCGGACCGGCGAGGTTGTTGCCGGAGGGGTCGGGCGATGGCTACCCGCCGCTCCAAGCCGACGCAATCGGCAGCCATCCGGGGGATATCCGTTCGTATGCCCAAATCGGCGGGTGCCTGGGTAAATGGGCGCGGTGGTGACCGCGGCGGGAGGCGAGCGTGGACATCGGAGCCTGGCTTCACAGCCTCGGTATGCAACAATACGAAGGGGCGTTTCGTGAGAACGCCATCGACGCCACAGTCTTGCCCGAACTCACCGCCGACGACCTAAAGGATCTCGGCGTGACCCTGGTTGGGCACCGGCGCAAACTGCTGGCCGCGATCGCCGCCTTGCGTGGCGACGATCGTCCGGCGCCCGCTCCACCCGACCAGGACGCCCCAGTCCCGGCTGCCGAGCGGCGGCAGCTGACCGTGATGTTCTGTGATCTGGTCGGCTCGACGCCGCTGTCGACGCGGTTCGATCCCGAGGACCTGCGGGAGCTGATCGGCGCCTACCACCGCTGCGTCAGCGACACTGTCGCTCGCTTCTCGGGCTTCGTTGCCAAGTACATGGGCGACGGGGTGCTGATCTATTTCGGCTACCCGGAGGCGCACGAGGACGATGCCGAGCGGGCGGTCGGGGCCGGCCTCGCGGTCATCGACGCGGTCCGCCGACTTGCGACCGCCGAGCCGGTGGACGTGCGGCTCGGTATCGCCAGCGGACCCGTGGTGGTTGGCGACCTGATCGGCGCGGGTGCCGCGCAAGAGCGCGGGGTCGTAGGCGAGACGCCGAATCTCGCCGCCCGGCTCCAGGGGCTGGCCCGGCCGGGCACGCTCGTCATCGCCGATGGCACGCGGCAGCAGATCGGCGCCCTGTTCGAGCTCGAGGATCTCGGACCACGGTCGCTCGCCGGTTTCGAGGTGCCGCAGCGTGCCTGGCGTGTGGCCGGCGAAGGCAGGGTCTTGAGCCGCTTCGAAGCCCTGCGCCCGGACGCGGTGCCGCTCGTCGGGCGCGGGGAGGAGCTCGACCTGCTGTTGCGCCGGTGGCAGCACGCGAAGTCCGGCGAAGGTCGGGTCGTGCTGATCTCCGGCGAGGCGGGGATCGGCAAGTCCCGTCTGACCGCGGCATTGTCGGAACACATCGCGGGCGAGCCACACACGCGGCTGCGCTTTTTCTGCTCGCCCCACCATCAGGACAGCGCGCTGTACCCGTTCATCACCCAGCTCGAACGCGCCGCTAGCTTCGAGCGGGACGATACCGCCGATCAGAAGCTCGAAAAGCTGCGAGGAATAACCGCCCATTCTGCGCATGGCGATCACGAAATCGACCTCCTGGCCGAATTGCTCTCGCTGCCGAATTCCGCTGCCAACCTCAACCTCAGTCCGCAGCGCAAGCGGGAGATGCTGTTCGAGGCATTGCTGCGTCAGCTCGAGGCTCTGGCGGGGACTTGGCCAGTCTTGATGGTCTTCGAGGACGGGCACTGGATCGACCCGACATCGCGGGAGTTGCTCGACCTCACTTTTGATCGCGTGATGCGGCTGCCGGTCTTGGTCGTCGTCACCTTTCGCCCCGAGTTTCATCATGCGTGGGGCGGCCAGTCCCAGGTCACGAGCCTGACGCTCAACCGGCTCGGACGGCAGGACGGGGCCGCGTTGGTCGAGCGGCTGGCTGGCGGTGCCGGCCTCCATCAAGAGGTGGTGGCCGAGATCGTCGAACGCGCCGACGGCGTGCCGCTGTTCGTCGAGGAACTGACCAAAGCGGTGCTCGAGAGCCGCCCCGACGACCAGCGCGTCGCCGCGGTGCTGGCGGGAGGTGCGCCTGCTGCCGCTGCGATCCCTGCCACCCTGCACGGTTCGCTCCTCGCGCGGCTGGACCGGCTCGGGCCACTCCCCAAGGAGGTCGGGCAGATCGCGGCGGTGATCGGCCGCGGGTTCGACTACGAATTGATCGAGGAGGTGGCGCGGCGTCCGGCGGCCGAGCTGCAGCCAGGGCTCGCCCGGCTCACCGACGCCGGGCTGTTGTTCTGCCGCGGGGTCGCGCCGCATTCCTCCTACCTCTTCAAGCACGCCCTGGTACAAGACGCGGCCTACGGGACGTTGCTGCGCGGCCGGCGGCAGGAGCTGCACGCCCGCGTCGCGGCGGCGCTGGAGCGCAGTTTCGGCGACCTCGTCGAGCGACAGCCCGAACTCCTGGCGCATCATCTGACCGCCGCCGGCGCGACCGGGCGCGCGGTCGGCCAATGGCTCAGGGCCGGTCAGCACGCCGCCGCCCGCTCGACCTACCACGAAGCGATCGCCCATCTCGAGCGGGGCATCAAGCTATTCGGCACCTTGCCAAAGGGCGCGACGGACGATGCGTTGGAATTCGAACTGCAACTGGCGCTTGGCCGCTGCTTGTACGTGGTCTGGGGACCGAGTTCGCGCGAGGCGAGTCAGGCCTACGTGCGGGCGTGCGAGCTTGCCGAAGGGCAGGGCGCCGTCCGCCCGATCTTCGAGGCCGTTTACGGGTTGTGGCAAACCAATGCGGCATCCGGCCGGATACCCTCGGCGCGTTCCTTTTCCGACAGGCTGCTGCACCTGACGTATCATCAGGCCGACACCGGGCTGCGCCTCCAGGCGCATCACAGCGCCTGGACGACCGATTGGTGGAGCGGGCAGCTGGAGAATGCAGACACGCATGCAGAAGCCGGTCGCCGTCTCTACGATCCCGAAGAGCATCGTTCCCATCGGCACCTCTACGGCGGGCACGATCCTGGCGCCTGCGCGCGATATGTCGGCGCCAACTCGCAATGGCTGCTGGGCTATCCGGAAAGCGGCGCTACTCTCGGGCGCGAGGCATTGGAGCTGTCAGAACGGCTCGCGCACCCGCACAGCCTTTCCTTGGCCTGTGCGTTCGTCGCGGGGCTTCACCTGTCTCGGCGAGAACCGGAGCAGGCCCTTCGTCTCGTCGGACGGCTGGAGGAGGTGGCGGCCGAACAACGCTTCGTGGCCACGGTCCAACCGGGGATCCTCCGCGGGGCGGCACTGGCGATGCGAGGCGCGACCGACGAAGCCGTTTGGTGCCTCCGCGAGGCGCTCTCTGCCATGGCGCGGCGCGGCACGACCTTATATCGGCCCTACGGGCTTGCTCACCTCGCCGAGGCCCTGGCCCTCCGGGGAGAACATGCCCCTGCACAAGCGACTATTCGAGAGGGCTTTGAGATCATGGACACCACCGGAGAGCGCTGGTGGGAAGCCGAACTTCACCGCGTCAGCGGATTCACGTTGTGCGGCCTCAACAGGCTGGAGGAAGGGCAAGAAGCTTTCGAAAGCGCCCTCCGCATTGCCCGGCACCAGCGGGCAAAATCGCTCGAACTGCGCGCGGCGACCAGTCTAGCTCGGTTATGGAGCGAACAGGGGCGGCGTGTGGAGGCGCGCAATCTGCTTCCGCCGATTTACGGCTGGTTCACCGAGGGCTTCGACACCGCCGATCTGAAAGATGCGAAGGTGTTGCTCGCCGAACTTGAGTGAACCGCTTGGCCTTGCACGAACCAAGCTTATTGCCACCTCATCACGGTCCGCCGATGTCTCGCGCGCTGGCGAACTGTTCTCGGGCGAATCAGCGATTTCATGCCTCCATTATGCACATATATTCTGCACAGGAAAGCGGGCCTGAATTCAGCGGCTTAGGTTTTGGTAGAGTCGAGGACGGGCGCGGTGGCTTGGGCCATTCGGCATCACCCCGTTTCCCGTCCCCGCTCATCGAACGCAGCATGCGGATTTCCCGCACTACGCTCTCCGACTGGCTTCACCGCAATGCCCACGACGAGGCCCGTGATCGCTCGCGTCTGAGCGGCGGACACCGTCTTCGCATTGCCGCAGAGCTCCTTCCGACGTCTCCTGGCACTTCAGGTGTTTGCAGGCTCTCGCCAATCACCATGCCGTCGCCATCCTCAGAAGCGCACCAGAAGTCAGGGTCCTTCCCTCCACCGGCGTTGCCCGGCCTCAGCAGTACTACGACCCTGTCCGAATCCCGCTGACACCGCCGCCCAGGGCGACGTTGAGGCCGCTACCCCCATGCCGAACGGGCCTCCCCCGATTACCCGAACCACCCTTCCAACGTGCCGTGCCCACTACCCCGGCGGATCGAATGGGTGCAGGTGTCGATTGCTTCCCCATCCACACGGCCTTCCCCGTTATGCAGGCGGGTCGGCATCCGCATCATCACTTTCGAGGCCTGCTCAGACTTCACTCACGTTACGGCCCGCTGGATCGCTCAACCGCCCGAGGCGGCCTTCGTCACGAGGCTTCGACCAGATCGGTTACCCGACCAAGCCGCTCGTCAGCTACCGAAGCAATCGACAACTCTCCGGGTGAAATCTTCCTCCACTGGTGGTTCGCGCCTTCGGGGCGCACTGCATAAATCGTGCAGACCGTGTGGAAACGCGCTCGCGCTTCAACGCTGGTGTAGTCGACCATCGGCAGCGCATGGCGGGACGCTGGTGAATCATAGCGGCGGCTGGACGGAA
>CADCVY010000027.1 GCA_902806275.1 uncultured Sphingomonas sp.
CTACCACGGTCTCGGCGGACGCTACCTCTACGGCCGCTTGTTTGAGGACGCGGAATGGAACCGCGCGATCGACGAGGCGCTGGCGCAGGCGCTGGTGAACCTCGAATCCGTTGCCGCGCCCGCTGGTGAAATGCCGGTGATGGTTGCTGCGGGCTGGCCAGGCGTGCTGCTCCATGAGGCGGTCGGCCACGGCCTGGAAGGCGACTTCAACCGCAAGGGCACGTCCGCTTTCTCCGGCCGCATCGGTGAGCGGGTCGCCGCGCCGGGCGTCACGGTGGTCGACGATGGTGCGATGGAGCAGCGGCGCGGCTCGCTGACGATCGACGACGAAGGCACGCCGACCGGCCGCACGGTGCTGATCGAGGATGGCATCCTCAAGGGCTATCTGCAGGATCGGCTCAATGCCCGGCTGATGGGCATGGCGCCAACCGGCAACGGCCGCCGCGAGAGCTTTGCTCATGCGCCGATGCCGCGCATGACCAATACTTTCATGCTCGGCGGTCGGGATGATCCGGGCGAGCTGCTGGAGCGGGTCAAGGACGGCATCTACGCCAAGAGCTTCGGCGGCGGCCAGGTCGACATCACCAGCGGCAAGTTCGTTTTCTCCTGCACCGAAGCCTACCGCATCCGTGGCGGCCGGATCGCCGAGCCGATCAAGGGCGCGACCCTGATCGGCGACGGTCCGACCGTGCTGACCCGGGTCAAGGGCATCGGCAACGACCTTGCGCTGGACGAAGGCATCGGGGTGTGCGGCAAGGGTGGCCAGTCGGTGCCGGCCGGCGTCGGTCAGCCGACCCTGCTGGTCGAAGGCCTGACGGTTGGGGGCACCGCCGCTTGAGCGGGGACTGGCGGGCGGACGTACTCAAATTCTGGTTCGCGCTCGACGAGCAGCAATGGTGGAAAGTCGATGCCGAGCTCGATCGGCGAATCAGCGAGCATTTTCTCGAACTGTGGTCGGAACAGCGGCAGCTGCCGGCCTCAAGCTTCCTCGATGATCCGCTGACCGCTCTCGCCGGCGTGATCCTGTTCGACCAGTTCCCGCGCAACATGTTCCGCGGCCATGCCGACCAATTCTCGACCGATCTCCTGGCGCTGCAGATCGCCAAGGGTGCGGTCGACCGCGGCTTCGACCAGGAGCTGCAACCGAGTGAGCGCGGGTTCCTCTACATGCCGTTCCAGCACAGCGAAGTGCTGGCGGACCAGCAGCGCTCGCTGCAGCTGTTCACCAGGCTGGGCGACAGGTATCTGCTCGGGTTCGCGCAGAAGCACCATGACGTGATCGCGCGCTTCGGCCGCTTCCCGCACCGCAACGCCATGCTCGGGCGTCCGCCGCGCGCCAAGGAGACCGCGGCCGGCGAAGTGGTGCCCTGGTGAGCGGGCTGGCCGAGGTCGCCCGTTACCAGTCGCGGATCGACGCCGATGTGGCGCGGCTGTTCCTTATCGAAGAAGGCATCGATGCCGTGCTGTTCGATGCCGAGATCAACAGCTTTTACGGCGGGTTGTTCATGCCAGTGCGGCTGATGGTGTTCGCGGACGAGCTGGAGCGCGCGCTCGAGCTGCTGGATGGCGCCGCGCCCTAGAGCAGGTGCGCGATCGGTGCGAGGCTGACCCCAGCATCCGCCGCCCGGCGCACGAGCTCGTCGCGCTCCACCCCTTCTTCGTACCGGGCGAGCGCCCAGGCGAAGGTCGAGCGCGCGCCTGAACGGCAGAAGGCGAGCAGTTTGCCGTCGCCGCACTCGCGCATCGCCTCCTGCATCGCCTCGACCTCGGCCGGTCCCGGGCCGCGGCGGATCGGCACCCATCGGTAGGCCACGCCCGCGGCATCCGCAGCAGCCTCGATATCGGCGGCGCAGGGCTGATCCGGATCCTCGCCGTCCGGGCGATTGTTGACGATCATGGCGACCCCTTGCGCCTTGAAGTCGGCAATCTGCCCAGGCGCGATCTGGCCGGCGACCAGGGTCTGTTCGTCAAGTTGCCGCAGCATCTCGGGTCTCCAGCTGGGCCGCGACGGCGGCCAGCATTGCATTGCCATAGCGCTCGAGCTTCGCCGCGCCGACCCCCTGCACGCGCGCAAGTTCGCCAAGCGTCCGCGGGCGGGCCGCGGCAATCTCGCGCAGGGTGGAATCGTGGAACACGACATACGGGGGCACGCCGCCGCTGGTGGCCAGCTCACGCCGGGCTGACCGCAAGGCTTCGAACAGCGGATCGGCCGGCCCGTCCTGCCCACGATCGCGGCGGGCCCGCTTGGCCGGTGGCGGCACGCAGATCGTCAGCTGCTCCTCGCCCTTCAGGATCGGCTTGGCATTGGGCCCGAACGACAGCCCGCCATAAGCATCGGCGCGCAAGGCGTCGCGGGCGATCAGCGCTCGTGCCGCCGGGCGCAGCAGCTGCAGTTCCTCAGCCGATGCGATCCCGAACACCGACAGCTGGTGATGGCCGAACTGCCGCACCTTTTCGTTGTCGTCGCCGCCCAGCACCGCGGCGAGGTGCCCGACCCCGAACCGCATCTCGGTGCGGAAGGCCGCCGACAGCAGTTTGCGCGCGACCTCCGTGGCATCGATGCTGGCGGGCGGGTCGAGGCAATTGTCGCAATTGCCGCAGGCTTCGGGCGGGTCTTCGCCGAAGTGGCGCAGCAGGATGGCGCGCCGGCAGCCGCTGGCTTCGACGAAGCTGGCCAGCGCGTTCAGCCGCTCGCGCTCGCCCTGGCGACGGTCCGGCTCGACTTCCGTCTCGATCCGCTGGCGGGCCAGCGCGAAGTCTTGGGCGGCCCAGAACAGCCAGGCTTCGGCCGGCTCGCCGTCGCGCCCGGCGCGGCCGGTCTCCTGATAATAAGCCTCGATCGACTTAGGCACGCCCGCATGGGCCACAAAGCGCACATCCGGCTTGTCGATGCCCATGCCGAACGCGACCGTGGCGGCGATCACCATGTCTTCGGAGCTGACGAAGGCGGACTGATTGCGCGCACGGATCTGCGGCTCCAGCCCCGCATGATAAGCCAGCGCCTTGCGGCCATCCTTGCTGATGGCTTCGGCAATCTTCTCGCTCTTGTCGCGGCTCGGCGCATAGACGATGCCGGAACCCGGCTGACCCGCGAGCAACGACTTGATCTGGCCACCGATGCCATCGCGCGGAACCACATGATAACGGATGTTCGGGCGGTCGAAGCCGGAGATGATCAGGCCATCGGCGGCTATCCCAAGCTGGACCAGGATGTCGCTTCGTGTGCGGACATCGGCGGTTGCGGTAAGCGCCAGCCGGGGCACGTGGGCGAACGTATCCAGCAAGGGCCGCAGCAGCCGGTAGTCCGGGCGGAAGTCGTGCCCCCACTCGCTCACGCAATGCGCTTCGTCGATGGCGATCAGCGACAGCGGCGCGCCATCGATCAGGCGACGGAAGCCGTCGGTCGTGGCTCGCTCGGGAGCGACGTAGAGCAGGTCGAGAGCTCCGGACCGGAACCGCTCGATCGTGCGCTCTCGGTCTGCGTCCGCGGACGTCAGCGATGCCGCCTTGATTCCAAATGCATCTGCCGACCGGATCTGATCGTGCATCAGTGCGATGAGCGGAGAGATGACGAGCGCCGTGCCCTCTCGGGCAAGCGCAGGGAGCTGATAGCAAAGCGATTTGCCCGCGCCCGTCGGCATTACGGCCAGCGTATGCCGCCCAGCCATGACTCGCGCGACAACCTGCTCTTGAACTCCGCGAAAGGAATCGAAGCCAAAGGTGCGTTTGAGCAGATCGTGTTCGACGGTCACCGGCAACCCATACCGAACCGGTTGAGCTTGTCGAAGCCCCGGACCCGATTCCTCAAACTGTCACACATCTGTCCTACCGTGATCATTCGGCCGCTACGGCAACGTTGGAGGAAAGACATTGGGAGCGGGAACATTCGTAATGGTCCTGATCGGTTGCGCGCAGGGGCAGACGTGCACGCCCGTCATGACGCTGCCGGTCGCCTATCGCAGCAAAGCCAGCTGCCTTGCGGATCGGACCGACATGGTCGAGGCCAGTTCAGGGCTTGGCTATCAGCGCCTGTTTGCCGAATGCCGCGAGCAGGCCCGACCGAACAAGCTCCAGACCAGCGCGCCGCGCAAGGCGAACAGCCTTATCTGACTCCGATAACTCACTCTGCGGCTTCGGCTGTTTCCTCCAGCACCCGTTCCGTAGCCTGTCGCGTCCATAACTCGGCGTAGAGCCCGCCGCGCGCGAGCAGCTCTTCATGCGTGCCCTGCTCGACTGCACGGCCTTGATCGAGGACGACGATCTGGTCGGCGTTGACGATCGTGGACAGGCGATGGGCGATGACGATGCTGGTGCGGCTCTCAGCAACCCGGTCGAGCGTCGCCTGGATCGCCTGTTCGGTGCGGCTGTCGAGGGCACTCGTGGCCTCGTCGAGGACGAGGATCGGCGGGTTCTTGAGCAGGGTCCGGGCGATCGCAACGCGCTGCTTCTCGCCGCCGGACAGCTTGAGCCCGCGTTCTCCGACCATGGACTCATAGCCGTGCGGTAGGGACGCGATGAAGCTGTCGATGGACGCGCCTCGCGCCGCTTCCTCAACTTCGGGCTGCTGCGCCTCGCCGCGGCCGTAAGCGATATTGTAGGCGATCGTGTCG
>CADCVY010000028.1 GCA_902806275.1 uncultured Sphingomonas sp.
TCACGCGCCTGGCGGCGCTGTCGAGCCTGGGCGCCGACGATCTCGATCGCATGCACATGGCCGATCTGTGCCGGCGTTATGGTCACGCCGAGCCCGCCCCCGGCGCACGCTGGTGCGCGCTCGACGCCGGTCCGTGGCAGCTGCGCTGGGAGCGGCACTCGGAATTCTCGAGCTGGACCTTCTCGCGCCCGTTCGCCGGCGGAGCGGACGACGCTCTGGCCGGGCTTCCCGGCGACTGGCTCGCGGATATCCCCGGGCCCGTGCTGGTGCTGACCACTGTCCATCTCGTCGAAAGCGACGCTGATCAGCCGGCGGAGCCGGGCCGCCAAGCCGAGGAGATCGGTGTCGAGCTGCTCGGCGGGGCGGCGACGCTGACGACCGATCTGCGCGCCGATGCGGCGGGCATGACACATTTCCGGTTGAGCATGCGGGTGTCGGATCCAGTGCTGGCGGGGCGCCTTGCCCTTACAGTCATCGAGATCGAGACTTACCGGTTAATGGCGCTGCTCGCCTTTCCGGTCGCAACCGCCGCAGCGAGCCAGCTCCGCGAATTCGAGCAGGAAGCGGAAGCGCTGGCCGCACGCCTTGCCGAGGATCTTGGCGTGGAGGACGATCGATCGCTGCTGAGCCGCCTTGTTGCGCTCTCGGGCCGGATGGAGGCGCTGAGCGCGAGCACCAACTTCCGCTTCGCCGCCGGCCAGGCATATCACGGCATCGTACTCGGGCGGATCCAGAGCCTGCGCGAGACGCCGCTCGCGGGCATGCAGGGCATTGGCGAGTTCATGGACCGGCGGCTCGGGCCGGCGATGCGCACCTGCCAGAGCATCGCCGAGCGGGAACGCGGCGTGATCGCCAGGATCGCGCGCGCCGGGCAGATGCTCAACACCCGGATCGAGCTCGTCACGCAGGCGATCAACGCCGATCTGCTCCACTCGATGGATAAGCGCACGCTCGCTCAGTTGCGCCTCCAGCGCACCGTCGAAGGGCTCTCGGTGGTCGCCATTTCCTATTATGCGGTCGCGCTGCTCGGCTTTCCGATCGCCGCGCTGACGAAGCTTCGGCCGGGTGTCGATCCGACGCTCACCGCCGGCCTGCTCGCGCCGCTCGTCGTGCTAATCGTCTGGCTTTCCCTCGCCCGCATTCGGCGCAGGCTCGACCGCGCCGAGACGAAGGCCGAGCAACAGGGTTGAAGCGTCAGCCGGCCCGAGCTTCAGCCCGGCGGCGTCCCACCAGCAGCCCCGCCACAGCCAGGCCGATGCCGGCGACGGCGGCCCAGGCGACGCGCGGACGCTTCTCGCGAACATTGCGGATTGCGATGTTGGCCAGGCCCCAGCCCGCGCCGGCGACGAAGTGCGCGCTCCCGCGGGTGGCGACGGCAATGCCGGCTGCGGCGGTCGAGGCGATCGCGATCAGCGCGATAGCTTCGGCGGCCTCTCTGTCGGGAGCGGGACGCCCGAGCATCTGGATGCGGCTCGCTTCCGCATTGGCCGCGCTCGCCAGCACCAGCCAGCCGGCCAGCGTTCCGATCGGCAGCCGGATCTTGCGCTTGTCTTCCTCGGGATAGTCTCCGGTCTCGGCTTGGATGATCGCAGTCACCGCAGCGGTCGCCGCGCCGAGGATAATCGCGTTGGACTGCCATTCGAACCCGCGTAGCTCCGCCTGCAGCTCCCAGGCCGTGTTGCCGGCAAAGGCCGTTGCAGTCAGCCACCCGATGTCGCGGTCGAGGGCCGATCCACCGCCGCTCACCCCGCGCCAGGCGTAAACCGCTTCCGAAATGAACAAAGGCCCCCAGATGGCGAATGCCGGGGCGATCGGCGTGGCGGCGTGAAAGGTTTCGGGCCGTTGGTCGACGGGGGTGCCGCGTCCGGTCATCCGGGAGGTTTGCCCGAGCACGGACTGGGCCGCCGCGAAGAACAGGTTCGCGCCGTTACGGGCAACCTCCATCCGGTCCGAAGTCAGGGCAGAGGCAGGCATCGCGTCTCCCGTTGATAGTCACTTCTTCCACGATCCCCGCCGGAGCGACGAGCCCGTCTCCAGGTCAGGTCCGGACTGACGACGCCCGGGAAAGCTCAGCGTCGCGGCGCCTTTGCGCCGAGCACTCCAAACAGCGAAGCAAAAGCCAGGAGCAACGGAAACGCGAGCAGCCATACCCATAACCAAGGTTGCATGAGGAACCTCCATCTCTGAGTGATCGCGACTCCAATGCCCGTGGCCCGATGATCGTTCCGCCACGCCTCGCTGAGGCGCTCGCCCGCTGGTGGGCAGCGCTCTTAATGATCGGCTTAGCCCACTGACAGGAAGCCGGTGATGGTTAGACGCCCTGTCTCGGGCGTGGGGTCGAGTGAGCTGATCGAACGGATCGCGCCGCTGTGGAGGAGGCAACTCGGATAGAGCAAGGCGCGGTTGTATCGGGCCTTGGCGAGCGCTATGCGCTCGAACAAAGCCGTATCCGAAGCTATGTAAGCCTGCGGAAGCGGGTCGGCGTTCGCAAGTTCTGCGGCGAGGCGCTCGGCATAGATTTGCCGACGGGCTTCGTTGACGGTCTCGAAACCCGTCGCGCGATGCCGAAAAAAGGCGGTACCTTCCTCGCTCGTGAGGCTCAGATAGTGGATCAGCGCGATGCGGTCGGCGCTGTACGCGTCGCAATGGGGAAGACGCTGCGCAATGCTGAGCGCGTCGGGCGGTGTGGTCACGATCGAGAAGCTCGCATCCAGCACACGCACAGGACCGTATCGGCCAAACACGCTTCGCAGCACCTTGGTGATCAGCGGCAGCTGCTCGCGCAGATAAGCATCGGGAAGCGTACTCCGGATGCCAGGATAATGGTGCGCGGACTCGAACCGGGACGCGCATGCGGCCTCGCGCAGTGCGTCTGGCGTGGGCGCGAAATCGTCGATCGTGACAAGCGTTTGCCCTTCTCGGCCGATACCGCAGGCTGTGATGGCGGGACCTGTCACACCTTGATCTTAGTCGTCGGCTTGCTGCTCCGCTACCGCTTCGGGCCGCTTACATCCGGGAGCTCCTCCGTGTGTGACAGGCACTTGCTGCTTCGACAGAGGCATGGCACGCGCACTCGCGATTGAGCGGCAACGGGCTGGCGGAAGGGGCGTGATGACGGGTCGGCGGGGGACAACCTCGATCGTGGGCGAGCGATGGCCTTTGTTCTGGGCCGGGTGCGCGGCTATCAGCCTGGGCGTCGCGCTGCACCTGCCGATGCTCTCGATGGCGCATCGCATGGGCAATCACTTGTCCGGCATGCCAATGGACGGCTGGATGTATGTCGGCATGGCGCTAATCGCGATCGGCGTGCCGGCTGCGATCTACGGCGCACTGCCAAAGCACCGAACCACGCACGCCGACAATGCGGGGACCATGTTCGAAGCGCCCGACGAGACATCGTTGGGACGCTGGCATGCAGCAGTGCTCGTGGTGCTCACATTGGGCCTGGTGATCGACACCATGAAGCCGGCCACCCTCGGCTTTGTGCTGCCGGGCATGCGCGGCGAATATGGCATCGATCGGTCGACCGCGGCGCTCCTGCCGTTTGTGGCGCTGACCGGCACCACGGTCGGGTCGTTCATCTGGGGCTGGCTGGCCGACATATACGGCCGCCGCGTCACGATCCTGCTGTCGACCATCCTGTTCGTCTCGACTTCGATCTGCGGGGCGATGCCGTCCTTCGGATGGAATCTCGTCATGTGCTTCCTGATGGGCTGCTCGGCGGGTGGCATGCTGCCGGTGGTCTATACCTTGTTGGCCGAGATCATGCCCCCGCGGCACCGCAGCTGGGTGCTGGTGCTGGTCGGCGGCACGGGCCTGGTCGGGGGGTATCTGGCCGCGAGCGGGGCGGCGCATCTGTTCGAGCCCTCGTTCGGCTGGCGCAGCTTGTGGCTGCAGGGTTTTCCGAGTGGACTGCTGCTGCTCGCGCTCGCAAGCTGGATCCCCGAATCGCCGCGTTTCCTGCTTGAGAAGGGAAGGCACGCCGAGCTCGAGAGCATGGCGCAGCGCTTCGGCATCACGCGGCGCGAGCGCGTGCTTGCGCCCGCCGACGCAGCGGCCGCGGCGGGCCCGCAACATCGCGAGCTGACGCTGGCGCTCGTGATTACCGCTCTGTCGTGGAGCTTCGTCAATTTCGGGCTGCTGCTCTGGCTTCCGTCCGAGCTGCAGGAGCGCGGCTACAGCGCCGAGTTGGCGAGCGGAATCATCGCCAGCTCGGCGCTGGTCGCGCTGCCCACGATCATGGTTGCAGCCTGGCTCTACAGCCGCTGGAGCAGCAAATGGACTCTGGTCGGCACGATCGCGCTGACCCTGGTCGGGCTGATAGGCGCCTTGCTGCCGGCGCCGATCCTCGGTTGGCCGCCGCTGCTGATCGCGGTGATCGCGACCCTGGTGGTCGGCACCAACGGCATGATCGCGGTGCTGCTGCCTTATGCGGCGGAGAATTACCCGCTTGGCCGGCGCGGCCGCGCGACCGGCCTGATCGCGGGCAGCAGCAAGTTCGGTGGCGTCGCGGTGCAGGGCTTCGCGCTGCTGGGCCTCATTCCGACGCTGGGCGGAGCCGCTCTGGCCCTGCTGT
>CADCVY010000029.1 GCA_902806275.1 uncultured Sphingomonas sp.
TGCTCGCGGCGGTGGCGGCGTTCGGCCTTGCGCGATCAGGCCAAGTGCTGATGCGGGCGACGCTCGGCATGGCACTCGGATTCGCGTATTTCGTGGCCGACAATTTCAGCCTGGCGATGGGCAATGCCGGCGCCTACCCGCCACTCATCGCCGCCTGGGCGCCGTTCCTCCTGTTCCTGCTGATCGGCGAAACGGTGCTGGTCCGGACCGAAGAGTAAGCCGCTAACGAAGCTTGGCGATGGTCAGCCGGTCGGCCTTGGCCCGATCCTTGACTGATTCCTCGCTGCGGGTCAGCGCCTTGGCGATCGCCCTGAGCGACATGCCTGTGCCGGCGAGGAGGTGCAGCTTCTGGATCTCATCCTGCCGCCACGGCTGCCGGTGCCGCTCGAACTTGTCCCCTGCCATGCGGCATGCTCCCAGATAACAAGGGCCGCCCCGTGAGGAGCGGCCCTTCGACTTGTAACGGCTTTGGCGAGGTTAGCCGAGCATCTCCTGCTCGAGCTTCTTGGCCATCTCCTCGATGTTCTCGGGCGGCCAGCCTGGGATGTCCATACCCAGGCGCAGGCCCATCGAGGCGAGGACTTCCTTGATCTCGTTCAAGGACTTCCGCCCGAAGTTCGGCGTCCGCAGCATCTCGGCCTCGGTCTTCTGCACCAGATCGCCGATGTAGATGATGTTGTCGTTCTTGAGGCAATTGGCCGAACGCACCGACAGCTCCAGCTCGTCGACCTTCTTGAGCAGGTAACGGTTGAGCTGGTTGGTGTCGGTCGGCGTTTCCGCAGCCATCGGGATGGCCGAGCCGATCATCGGCGACGGCGCCGCGCGGACCTGGGTGTCGTCGAAGTGGACGAACAGCTGCAGCTGGTCCTGGAGAATTCGCGCGGCATAAGCGAGCGCGTCCTCGGGATTGACCGTGCCGTCGGTTTCCAGCGTCAGCGTCAGCTTGTCGTAATCGAGCTCCTGGCCGACCCGCGTGTTTTCGACCTTGTACGCGACTTGGCGCACCGGCGAGTACAGTGCGTCGACCGGAATCAGGCCGATCGGCGCATCGGCCGGGCGGTTGGCAGCGGCCGGCTGGTAGCCCTTTCCGATGTCGGCGATGAGCTCCATGTTGAGCGTCGCCCCTTCGTCGAGGTGGCAGATGACGAGGCTCGGGTTGGTGACCTCGATGTCGCCGCTGGTCTGGATCATGCCGGCGGTGACTTCGGCGGGGCCGGTGGCAGAGAGATGCAGCCGCTTGGGCCCCTCGCCTTCCATGCGGAGCGCGATCTGCTTTACGTTGAGCACCATGTCGGTGACGTCCTCGCGGACGCCCGCAAGCGAGCTGAACTCGTGCAGCACGCCGTCGATCTTGATCGAGGTGACGGCGGCACCCTGGAGCGAAGACAGCAGCACGCGGCGCAGCGAGTTGCCAAGCGTCATGCCGAAGCCGCGTTCCAGCGGCTCGGCAACGAACACCCCGCGGCGGCGGCTATCGCCACCTGCCTGCTTCTTCTCGAGCGCGTTCGGCTTCTTGAGTTCCTGCCAGTTCTTTGCGTTGACGGCCATGTTCATCCCTTGGCAGTTGGGGGCTAAGCCCCTGATTTCTATTCTTCTTCAATCGTCGGCCGAAGTACCGCTCCGGCCGAAAGTTTCGTCGCCCGGACTACACTCGACGCCGCTTGCTTGGGCGCACACCGTTGTGCGGGATCGGAGTCACGTCGCGGATCGACGTGATCGTGAACCCGACCGCCTGCAGCGCCCGAAGCGCACTCTCGCGGCCCGAGCCCGGACCTTTGACCTCGACCTCGAGCGTACGGACGCCGTGGTCGGCAGCCTTCTTGCCGGCGTCCTCGGCAGCGACCTGCGCCGCGTAGGGAGTCGACTTGCGGCTGCCCTTGAAGCCCATCATTCCGGCCGAGCTCCACGCGATGGCGTTGCCCTGCGCGTCGGTGATGGTGATCATGGTGTTGTTGAAGCTGGCGTTCACGTGAGCGACGCCGGCGGTGATGTTCTTGCGTTCGCGCCTTCTGAGACGCTGGGGGGCCTGAGCCATGGTGTGTTCCTAATCCCTGACCTCGCCGGTCCTTCGATACGCTGCTTTGCAGCTACTCAGGATGAGCGGGCTGAGTCCAAATCCGCTCATGCTGAGTAGGCATGGAGCGGAGCGAAATGCCGTATCGAAGCCGCTTACTTCTTTTTCCCCGCGATCGGCTTGGCCTTGCCCTTGCGGGTGCGCGCGTTGGTGTGCGTGCGCTGGCCCCGGACCGGCAGGCCCTTGCGATGACGCAGCCCGCGGTAGCAGGCGAGGTCCATCAGCCGCTTGATGTTCATCGCAGTCTCGCGGCGAAGGTCGCCTTCGACCGTCTGGTCGCGGTCGATCGTCTCGCGGATGTGCAGGACTTCCTGATCGGTCAGGTCCTGAACGCGCTTTTCGGGCGCGATCCCGAGCTTGGCGATGATGCCCTTGGCCGTGGTCTGGCCGATTCCATGGATGTAGGTCAGCGCAACTTCAACGCGCTTGTTGGTGGGGATGTTGACCCCGGCAATACGAGCCATTCTCTATCCTTCTTCAGCTCCACGGGGCCCGATGCCCCATCTCGACGCTAAATTGTCCCCGACTCCAATAAAGAAAAGCCGACGCGCGCACGAAATGCGCCGCCGGAATGCCGGTGGATCGGGATCAGGCGCAAATAGGAATGCGCTCTGGGCGAGTCAAGCGTGTCCTTGCCGGCCGATTGCCGTCATCGCGCAGCGCCGATAGACGCCCCCCGATGCAGCGCCTGACCCTCGACGACGGCATTCCCGACCGCCTCCGGGCCTGCATCGTCGCCCTCGGCAACTTCGACGGCTTCCACCTCGGCCATCAGGCGGTGGTGGGGCGGGCGGTGGCGCGCGGCTTCCACGAGCGCCGGCCGGTGATCGTCGCGACCTTCGATCCGCATCCGGTGAGCGTGTTCAAGCCTTACCTGCCGCCGTTCCGCCTGACCACGCTCGATCAGCGTGAGCGCCTGTTCGCAGGGGCGGGCGCCGACGCCATGCTGGTGTTCCGCTTCGACCGCGAGTTCGCGGCCAGAAGCGCCTACGCGTTCGTCGCCGAGCTTCTCGCCGGCGAGATCGGCGCCGCCGGTGTCGTCACTGGCGACGACTTCACGTTTGGAAAAGGCCGCGGCGGCAACGTCGACGTTCTCCGAACGGTCGGCGCGGACAACGGCATCGTCGCCGAGGCGGTGGCGCCGGTCCTGCTCGACGGCGCCCGCATCTCTTCGGGCCGCATCCGCGAAGCTCTGGCGGCCGGCGACACCGGCACGGCCACCCAGCTGCTCAGCCGGGACTATGCGCTCGAAGGCGTGGTGCAGCCGGGCGACCAGCGCGGGCGCACCCTCGGCTACCCGACCGCTAACCTGACGCTCGGCGACTACCAGCGGCCACGCTACGGCATCTATGCGGTGTCGGTGACGCTCGATGACGGCAGCGAGCACCCGGGCGTCGCCAGCGTCGGCGTTCGCCCGACCTTCGATCCGCGGGCGGAGCTGCTGGAAGCTTACCTGTTCGGGTTCGATGGCGACCTCTACGGCCGCCAGATCGAAGTCGCCCTCCACGCCTTCCTGCGGGAAGAACGCAAGTTCGAGAGTGCGGAGGCTCTGGTAGCGCAGATGCGCGAGGATGAGGCCGAGGCGCGGACGGTGTTGCCCTAGATCCTGCCCGAGCTTGTCTCGGGGAGGGGGACCATGCGAAGCATGGTGGAGGAGCCATGCTCAAGGACATCGCACCAAAAGGCCGAGCGAGTGCTACTCGCCACGCCCGCGTGCTCCGGCGCAAGATGACGTTGCCGGAGGTAATTCTGTGGCGATCGCTCCGCCAGCGGCCAGGCGTAATCAAATTTCGCCGGCAGCACCCGACGGGCCGTTACGTCCTGGACTTCTACTGCGCTGATGCGCGCTTTGGCGATCGAAGTCGACCGCGAGGCGCACTCGCGGGGAGACCGGCCGCAAAGCGATGAGGCCCGTAATGAATGATTGCGGGCCACCGCAATCGAGACCCTGCGCATAGCTGCCGCCGATGTGCTGAGGGATCCCGACGCCGTACTGCGTTGGATATCTGCACAAGCTGGTGAGCGTCTGCCCCTCCACCACCCTGCGGGTGGTCCCCCTCCCCGAGGAGAGCTCGGGGAGGATTGCGCGTGATTTGCAACGCCCACCTCACCCGCTAAGGCGCCGCCACAATGGCCGACGCACCATCCAAGCCCGACTACCGCTCCACCGTCTTCCTGCCCAAGACCGACTTTCCGATGAAGGCCGGCCTGCCGCAGAAGGAGCCGGCGATCCTCGCCAAATGGCTCAAGCAGGACCTGTACGCCAAGGTCCGCGAGGCCCGCGCCGGCCGCGACAAGTTCATCCTCCACGACGGTCCACCGTACGCCAATGGCGACATGCACATCGGCCATGCGCTCAACCACATTCTCAAGGACATGGTGGTGCGC
>CADCVY010000030.1 GCA_902806275.1 uncultured Sphingomonas sp.
AGGCTGGATGCCGGACGCGGCGCAGGGCTTCGGCTGGCCGCCCGAACGCGTGTGGGTGAACCCGAGCCCCAACGCCGCCAACCTCAACATGGCCCGCTGCTACGCCGGCACCGTGATGCTGGAAGGCGCGACCTTGAGCGAGGGCAGGGGCACGACCCGGCCTCTCGAGCTGTTCGGCGCCCCCGACATCGACGCCCGGGCGGTGCTGGCCGGGATGGAGCGGCTCGCACCCGAATGGCTGACCGGCTGCAAGCTGCGCGAGATCTGGTTCGAGCCGACCTTCCACAAGCATGCCGGCAAGCTCTGTCACGGCGTCCACATCCACGCCGAACAACGCTTCTACGACCATGCGACGTTCAAGCCGTGGCGGCTGCAGGCGCTTGGCTTCAAGGCGATCCGCAGGCTCTATCCCGACTACGAACTGTGGCGCGACTTCCCGTACGAATATGCCTTCGGAAAGCTGCCGATCGACGTCATCAACGGCTCGCCGCTGCTACGCGAGTGGGTCGACGATGCAGGTGCCGAGCCGGGCGACCTCGATGCGCTGACGACACCGGACGAACAGGCGTGGCGGGAGGAGTCCCGGGCCGACCTCATCTACTAGCGCGCGGGCCATGTGGTTAACGAAGAAGTAGGAGGTTCATGGCTATCCCTCAGCCCACGTCATAGCGTGGGAGCGGGGCTGGATGGCCACTCAGGGGATCGAGGAAATTACGGAGAACGCAATCCGCGCAGTGGCGCGCGATTGCGGATCGCTGTCGATGGAATGCAGCGACGTCGCCGGTTACGTCCAAGGGGTGGCGACGCGGATCGGCGAGCACCTCAGGATGCTCGACAGCCTGGAGGACGTCACTACCCGCTTGCTGACCGACCAGGCGCGCGTTTCCGATTCTACCGATGAGGCGCGGCTGCTGGCCGAGCAGGCCAAGGCCAAGCTCGACGCCGGCCGCGACGCCATCGAAGGCACCATCGACGGCTTCAAGGGCCTCACCGAACTGGTTGTCCAGCTCGGCGAGCGCATGGCCGGGTTCGCCTCGGCGATGAACCAGGTGCAGACCGTCTCTTCGACCATCGAGACGATCGCCCGCAAGACCAACATGCTGGCGCTCAACGCGACGATCGAAGCCGCGCGTGCGGGAGACGCCGGCCGCAGCTTCGCCGTGGTCGCCGCCGAAGTGAAAAAGCTTGCCCACGACACCCGCTCGGCGACCAGCCAGATCGCGTCCACCATCGGCGAGCTGACCCGCGAGGCCGGCGCCGTCACCACCGAGATCAAGACCGGGGTCGAGCGCAGCCGGGCCGCCCAGTCGGGCTTCGGCCGGATCAGCGACACGGTCCGCGAAGTCAGCGAGATCGTCGGCATGGTCGACCGTCAGACCGAAGGCATTGCGCACTCCACCAGCATGATCCAGACCAGCGTCGACCGGGTCAAAGCCGGGCTGACCGACTTCGCCGCCGACGCGCGCGAAAATGGGCAGGAGCTGATGAGCGCCGAGAAACGCCTCGCGCACCTGGAAATGCTCTCCAACACCATGCTCGACACGCTTGCCAACTCTGGCGCGGAGATCGACGACACGCCCTTCATCCTCGGGGCGCAGGATACTGCACGCCAGATCATGGCGGCCATCGAGCGCGCCATCGACCGCGGCGAAGTCTCGATCGACGACGTGTTCGACCGCGATTACCAGCCGATCCCGGGCAGCAACCCGGTCCAGTACACCGTCCGCTTCAACGACGCCGCCGACGCCCATGTGCGCCCGATCCTCGACCGCACCAAGGGCTCGGACAACCGGATCATCGGCTCGGCGATCGGCGACATGAACGGCTATCTGCCGACCCACCTGACCGAGCGCAGCTATCAGCCCGGGCCAGATCCCGTGTGGAACGACGAGCATTGCCGTAACAAGCGGGTGCTGATCGACGACACCACCCGCGCCGCGCTCGCCAGCGACAAGCCGGCGACCCTCGCGACCTATCGCATGGAGCTCGGCGACAAGTTCATCCCGGTGAAGAATGTCTTCGTGCCCTTGTGGTTCAAGGGCCGGCGCTGGGGCAATTTCGAGCTCGCCTACCGCGACGACTGAAAGCTTACCCGGCCATAAACCTCGTCTTTACGCGCTTGCGTTAGGACTGGCCGGACTAAGGCTTCGCCTGATTTCGAGACGAGGGGGTAGGGAATGGCGTTCAACCGGTCCGTCGGCCACCAGGCACACCATCGCGCGATGGCCGCCCAGCCGGTCAGCGTTGCCGAAGCGCAGCTCTTCCGCGTTGCCGGGGATGGTCCCGCGCGCCATCCGCACCTCGATGCCCTGCTCGGTGCCTCCGGCGCCCACGCCGGGCGCGACCTCGCGGATGCCATGCACCTGCTCTGCAGCCTCCATGGCCGCCATCCCGGACTGATCGAAGTCGCCTTGCAGCGCTGCGCCGAGGAGCGGGCGCACTCCTGGCTCGCCCATGCGGCCGAAGCATTCGAGCGCGAGCGCCTCTATCTGGTGCGGCTCACATCCGCTGTCGGCCCACTGCCGAGCACGCCGGGCGCAGCCGAGACCGAGGCCGGCCTGCAGTCGGCCAGGCACGCACTGGAAACCCTGGCGATGTCGGAGCGCAGCGGATGCGCGCTCGGTGCAGCGACGGCTCTGGTCGGAGATTGGCGACCGATGCGCCGCCTGCTCGATCGCGCCGCGGCGCGTGCGGGTCTGGATTGCCCGCCGCTATCACTTCCCAACGAAGCGTCGGTCGTCGCGGTGATCAGCCAGGTCTCCAACGATCCAGCGACCGAGCGCGCCTTGCGGTTCGGCAGCGAGCAATTGCTCCTGCAGCATCGCGCCGTGTTCGACCTGCTCGAGGCCAGAGCCGAAGCGCGCGGCGATTACTGACGCTGCCGCTTAGGCGGCCAGCGGCAATTGCGGTTCCTGCTCGCAGTTTGCCGCGGCCCGGTGCGCCGCGAGCTCAACCGTTGCCGCTTCCACCGCTGCAATCTTGGCGGTCGGGAAAAACAGGCGGGACGCAAGCACCACCAGACCCAGCGCCAGATAGGCGGCGATCGCCATCTGCGGGCTCCACAGCACAGCGACGGCGAGGGGGATCCTGAGGAAGATGGGATTGAACCCGAAATCCTCACCGGTGCCCTCGCAAACACCGAGGATGGTGTGCTGGCGGAGCGGAAGGGCGGGCTGACTTTCCTGAGCTTGCATCATCAAATCTCCATGGGCGTGAGCCGATGCCTGATGCGGAGCAAGAGCCATGCCAATCATCTAAGCGGCTGTTTTTCCAGTCACTTTTGCGTCAGTCTATCGCTAAGGTTGGGACAACTCGCCAAACATTCGGCGCATAATTGGGAATCCGCACCGGCTGCTGCAAGTGCGATATCGCAGCGCAGCACTTGGTTCCGGCGCCGCCGTGCGGCTTAGCCTAGAGCTCGGGCTGCGCGGGCGCGGTGACTTCGTAGCGCAGCCCGTCTGGCTGGTAGTCCAGGCGGGCCTTGCCGCCGAGCTCCACCGCCAGGGCGCGCGTGAGCATTCGGCTGCCGAAGCCGGTCCGTCCAGGCTGCTGCACCGGCGGACCGCCACAGTCCTTCCACATGAAACGGAAGCCGTCGTCGTCCATGCCCCAGCGGACCTGCACGAAGCCGTCGGGCAGCGAGAGCGCGCCGTACTTGGTGGAATTGGTCGCCAGCTCGTGGAGCGTCATCGCCAGCGTGATCGCCGTCTTCGGGCTGACCGGAATGTCGGGGCCCTCGACCGCGAACCGGGTCCCGGTATCGTCGTGGGCATCAAGCGAGTTGGCGACCAGCTCGACGAGGCTGATGTTGTCCCAATTCTCCCGCGTGACCATGTTGTGCGCCGAAGCCAGAGCGATCAGCCGGCCTTCAAAGGCGCGCCCCGCCGCTTGCGGGTCGGCACTGCTCTTGAGGCTCTGGTGGGCGAAGCTCTGCACGATCGCCAGGGTGTTCTTCACCCGGTGGTTGAGCTCGGCAACGACGAGTTGAAGGTGCCGCTCGTAGCGCAACCGGGTTTGCTCGGCGGCTCGCTGCCGGCCGGCGACCCAAAGCGAGGTCAAGACCATCGCGATGCTCGTCAACGGAATGAACAAGGCGAAGCCGTAGGGTGCGTTATACGCGCCGAGGCCGGCACCGAGCATGATCAACAGGCCGAGCACCGTGGGCACCGCGATCGAGAGCGGGAGCATGCGCGTCAGCAGCGCCCGTGCGGCGGGGGAGTCCGCAAAGGGTTGAAGCCACCCCCCTCTGGCTCTTGTCATCAGCGCCGCCGTGACCGCAACAAGCAGGCCCACGGCCGTATGAATGGCAATGGACGTGAACTTGCCCAGGCTGAAAAAGGCTTCGGCGCCAAAGGCGTAACTGGCAGCGGCAAGGATCGCGACTGCGCCCGCGACCAGCGCCAGGGAGTGGGCGGCGATCACGCCACCTC
>CADCVY010000031.1 GCA_902806275.1 uncultured Sphingomonas sp.
CCTGCAGGTCATCATAACCTTCGAACCAAACCAGCAACTTGCAATCATGATCCTTTGTGAAGCCAGCCGCCAAGCCGTTGCGGTGCTGGTAGATACGCCCGATCAGATCGCTGGTCACCCCGGTGTAGATGGTTCCGTTCGTGCGGTTCGCTACGATGTAGACAAACCCGGCTTTCATCTCATCAGTCCTACAGCCTTCGGCTTTCGGACCCCGACTTTCGCCGGGGAACTAAGACAGCAAAGCCTTCAACGTCCGTCCAAGCTCAGATGGGCTTGGCGACACGGTAATACCAGCCGCTTCCATCGCCGCGATCTTGCTGCCTGCGTCGCCCTTGCCGCCCGAGACGATGGCGCCGGCGTGGCCCATGCGGCGGCCGGGCGGGGCGGTGCGGCCGGCGATGAAGCCGACCACCGGCTTCTTGCGCCCGCGCCCGGCCTCGTCGACTAGGAACTGGGCGGCATCTTCTTCGGCCGAGCCGCCGATCTCGCCGATCATGATGATCGACTTGGTTTCGTCGTCGGCGAGGAACATCTCGAGCACGTCGATGAACTCGGTGCCCTTCACCGGGTCGCCGCCGATGCCGACCGCGGTCGACTGGCCCAGGCCCTCGTTGGTGGTCTGGAACACCGCTTCGTAGGTCAAAGTGCCAGAGCGGCTGACGACGCCGACGCTGCCTTTCTTGAAAATGTTGCCGGGCATGATGCCGATCTTGCACTCGTCCGGCGTCAGCACGCCCGGGCAGTTGGGCCCGATCAGCCGCGACTTGGAACCGACCAGCGCGCGCTTGACCTTGACCATGTCGAGCACCGGAATGCCCTCGGTAATGGTCACAATCAGCGGCACCTCCGCCTCGATCGCCTCCAGGATCGAGTCAGCGGCGAAGGGCGGCGGCACGTAGATGACCGACGCGTCGGCCCCGGTCTGCTCAACGGCTTCAGCGACAGTGTCGAACACCGGCAGGTCGAGGTGCGTCGTCCCGCCCTTCCCCGGCGTCACCCCGCCGACCATCTGCGTGCCGTAGGCGAGCGCCTGCTGCGTGTGGAAGGTGCCGGTTTCGCCGGTCATGCCTTGTGTGATGACGCGGGTGTTTTTGTTAACGAGGATGCTCAATTTTTAACTCCATGGAGACAACCGCTACCATCACCGATGATTCTTTAGCGGTGCCAGTCTGGCGCAGCAGCACTCTGTGCGGTTCGGAAAACCACCTGTAATCTGCACCACGTCTATCGGCGGTCGTGCGTCGATCGATAAGTGTAAGCCGCTGCCCGACACCCTCAGCCACCGTAGGAACCGCATCAACTTCAGCAACTCGCGCTTGGACTGTGCACGAAATTAGTTGAGGCGAGACGAGGACGTCTGAGCCTGACTTGCTGAAGAAACTTAGAAGGCGGACATCTCGGTTCCGATTGGCGATTTCCCCACGGGTCCAACCAAGCTGCTCGAGCTTTTTCTCCTGAATTCCATGCGACCCGACGGCCGACCAGCAATCAGCAACAGCGCTGGCGATTTCTGTCGGTGAACTCGGCTGCAGAGTTTTATTCGCCAGCGTGCCGGCAAAAGAAATCATCGAAAAGAAGGCGAGCAGCTCAAGCAAGGCTTTCGTCGATCTGCTTGCACGCCTCCAGCAGTCCCTTCACCTCGCCGACGCTGACCTCGAGGTTCTGCTTGGCCTCATCGTCCAACGCGATCTCGATGATCTCCTCGGCACCGCCGGCACCGATCACCACCGGCACGCCGACATATAGCCCATCAAGCCCATACTTGCCCTCGACATAGACCGCGCAGGGCAGGATGCGCTTCTGGTCGCCGAGGTAGGCTTGGGCCATGGCGATGGCGCTGGTGGCCGGGGCGTAATAGGCCGAGCCGGTCTTCAGCAGCGCGACGATCTCGCCGCCGCCGCCGCGGGTGCGCTTGACGATCTCGGCGATGCGCTCCTTGGACGAGCGGCCCATGGTGACCAGGTCGTCGACCGGGATGCCGCTGATCGTCGTGTAGCTGGTCACCGGCACCATGGTGTCGCCGTGGCCGCCGAGCACGAAGGCGTTCACGTCGCGCACGGATACCTTGAACTCCTCCGCCAGGAAGGTGGCGAAGCGGGCGCTGTCGAGCACGCCGGCCATTCCGACGACCTTCTGGTGCGGCAGGCCGGAGAACTCGCGCAGGGCCCAGACCATCGCGTCGAGCGGGTTGGTGATGCAGATGACGAAGCTGTCGGGCGCATGGGTTTTTATGCCCTCGCCGACCGCCTTCATCACCTTCAAATTGATGCCGATGAGGTCGTCCCGGCTCATGCCCGGCTTGCGGGCGACGCCGGCGGTGACGATGCAGACGTCGGCGTCGGCGATGTCGGCATAATCGTTGGTGCCCTTAAGGGTGGAGTCGAAGTCGTCGACCGGCCCTGCCTGCGCGATGTCGAGCGCCTTGCCCTGCGGAATACCCTCGGCGATGTCGAACAGGACGATGTCGCCCAGCTCGCGCATCGCCGCGAGGTGGGCCAGGGTGCCACCGATCATGCCGGCGCCGATCAGCGCAATCTTCCTGCGAGCCATAAAAGGTGCTGCTTTCCTCTGTTCTGGTGGCGCCGAGGACCGGCGCCGGAAGCTGGCGGCGCTCTAGACCGGTGGGGCAAGCCGAGCAACCGCCGAGCCCGCGCTGGAGCCATGAACGGCCGCGTGACGGATCGTTCAGGACCAGTCGGGCATTATTGTGGACATGAAACAGCTAATCACCATCGCGAGCGTCGCGGCGCTCGCCATCGCAGCTCCCGCTTATGCCAAGCCCGGCAAGGGTCATGGGAATAGCAGCAAGCACGCTAACCACTCGGCCATGGGCCACTATGGCGACAGCGCGGGCGGCTGCCCGCCGGGCCTCGCCAAGGAGGGCAACGGCTGCATGCCGCTCGGTCAGGCGAAGAAGATGTTCAACGTCGGCCAGCGCTACCTCGACCCGCGCACCCGGCTGGTCCAGCAGGTGGTCAGCGCGCTGCTGCGTTAGGGCGCATCAGCGGCACACCCCAGCGGCCCGCCGAAGGTCGGTGCCGACGTAGCATGGCGGGCCGAGCGCGGCGTCAAGCGCCGGCCGCTGGATCATCAAGTGGCTTCCACCAAACACCACGAGCACGCTCTGGCCGGTGCTTGATAATCAGCCGATGGAGATAATCGTCGCGCACCCGCGAGACGGCATAAGCGATGCGGTTGGTGGCAAACTTGCCATCCGCGAGCGGCCCGACCTCCTCCGTAACAAAGCTCGGGCCTAACTCCTGGCCGTTGAGCGTTCGGTACCATGCCTCTACTCGGCGAAGCCGGGCAAGACGTCGCCGCGAAGCTGGAGCGCCGTTCGATGCCGGGTCAGCGCAGCCGCGACCAGCGGCTCGAGACGAGGGTCGCCGGCGTTGGTGATCTTCTGCTCGTCGATCCATTAAGGGATGTTGCGCAGGACGTAGAAGCCCAGAAGGTCAGCGTCCGTTATACCGCCGGCGGCCACTTGTGACCTGACATCGAGGTCGTCTGCCTCGCCGCCCCACAGGACGGCACCTTCCTTAATGGCGCCAAGCACTGTCGGCGCCGTCTCGCCCGCCTCTACGAAGCCATCGCGCGTGGCCTTGCTGGTCTGGGCATAGGCGATCACGCTTGGCGTATTGGAGCCGCGCGAGGTCGGGACCCCTTCCGCAATCACCGCATCGAAGTCGAAGTGCGCAAAGGCATCATCGATGGTGCGAAAGGTCAGGCTGTCGGTGCGGTTGGCGTGCTTGGCGGCCACAAACACCAGTCGCTTGGCGCCCACCCGGTAAACTGCGGCGAAGGCGTCCTCGGGCTGCTGGTCACCAAGGCTGGTGGTCCATGGCGCCAGCTTGTCGGACTCCGGCTGCAGGGGTGCGGCGGCGCAGCCGGCCAGCAGGAGCAAGGGCAACTAGGATAGCCGCATTGAAGTCAGGGTATCCCAGACCCACCTCCACGACAATTGCCGCAAGCTCTTGGGCGCGGGCTTTCAAAGCGCCTAGCCGCCATGCTAGCGGCCCAGCCCAAGCAAGGAGTTCCTCTTGGCCGAGTTCACCCTTCCAAAGAATAGCAAGATCACCAAGGGGCGGGCGCACCCTGCCGAGCAGGGCAAGCGGCTGAAGACTTTCAAGGTCTACCGCTACGACCCGGACAGCGGTGCCAACCCGCGCTTCGACCGCTTCACGATCGACCTCGACAAGACCGGACCGATGGTCCTTGACGCCCTGATCCGCATCAAGAACGAGATCGACCCGACCCTGACCTTCCGCCGTTCGTGCCGCGAGGGGATCTGCGGATCGTGCTCGATGAACATGGCCGGCCGCAATGGCCTGGCGTGCACCACCGCGATCGAGGACATCAAGGGCGACATCCAGATCACCCCGCTGCCGCACATGGAGGTGGTTAAGGACCTCGTGCCCGACCTCACCAAGGTGTACGCGCAGCTGACCTCGATCGAGCCGTGGCTGAAGACAACCAGCCCGGCGCCGTCGCGCGAACGGCTACAGTCGCCCGACGATCGCGCCAAGCTCGACGGCCTCTACGAGTGCATCCTGTGCTTCTGCTGCACCACGAGCTGCCCGTCCTACTGGTGGAACTCCGACCGCTTCCTTGGCCCCGCGGTGCTGATCCAGGCTTACCGGTTCATCGCCGACAGCCGCGACGAGGCGACCGGCGAGCGGCTCGACAACCTCGAAGACCCGTTCCGGCTGTACCGCTGCCACACGATCATGAATTGCGCCAACGTTTGTCCCAAGGGCCTCAACCCGGCCAAGGCGATTGCCGAGACCAAGAAACTGATCGCCGAGCGGGCGGCTTGAGCGACGTACCCACCGGCACGGAAGGTGCTGCTGACGAAACCGGGGTCCCGCGCGGCGCCAAGGCGGACCCGGACCACGCAGGCTGGTACAGCTGGGGTGACTTTCCGCGCTCGAGTTTCGCCGCGGCCACCGGGCGCCTGCTGTTCAAGCCTGACGGCAATGGCCGCGGCGTCTGCCGCATGTTCCCGACTGAAGACCACATCAACCCCGGCGGCTCGATCCATGGCGGGGCGGTGATGAGCTTCATCGACATGGCGATGTTCGCCGGCGGGCTTTGCGCAGGCATGGAGCCCGGGCACTTCGTCACGCTTGACCTGACCACCCATTTCGTAGCCCGGGGCCGGCCGGGAATCCCGCTCGACGCTCACGTCGACCTCGTGCGGCAGACGCGCGGCCACGCGTTCCTCCAGGGTGTCGTTCGGCAGGATGGCGAGGCCTGCTACTCGTTCAGCGGCACGTTGAAGCGCGTGAGCCCGGGCACCCGCCAGCCGCGATGACCGGCGTGGTCCGGGCCGCCTACGACCAGCTGATTGCGGCGGGTGAACTGAAACCGGACCCGGCCCAGCTGCAGGCGGTGGCCGCGCTCGACCAGCTGGCGACCGGTGCGAACAAGCGCCGTGGGTGGTTGGGGCGCCTGTTCACCTCGCGATCCGATGGTCCCTCGGGAGTCTACCTGTGGGGCGGCGTCGGCCGGGGCAAGTCGATGCTGATGGACCTGGCCTTCGACCATATCCCGGTCTCGCCCAAGCGCCGCGTCCACTTCCACGCCTTCATGCTCGAGGTTCACGCATTGTTGCGCACGGCGCGAGAGACGGAGGGAGGCGATCCGATCGAGAGGGTCGCGGAGCAGGTCGCAAAGCGCGCCCGGCTGCTGGCCTTCGACGAGATGCAGGTCACCAACCCGGCCGACGCGATGATCCTTTCGCGGCTGTTCGGCATGTTGCTCGAGCATGGCGTCAAAGTCGTCACCACGTCCAACCGGCCGCCCGGCGACCTCTACCTTGGTGGGCTCAACCGCGAACTGTTCCTGCCCTTCATCCAGCTCATCGAGCGCCGCATGCTGGTCACGGAAGTCAACGGCCCGACCGACTACCGCCTCGAGCGGCTGAGCGGCGTCAAGGTGTGGCACGTGCCCAATGGTCCCGCGGCAACCGCAGCGCTAAGCCAGGCCTTTTTCCAGCTGACCGATTATCCGGTCGAGGATCGCGCCAAGGTGCCGGCGGAGGACATCGAGGTGGGCGGCGGGCGGACACTGCACGTGCCCAAGAGCCTGAAGGGAGTGGCCGTGTTCTCGTTCAAGCGCCTGTGCGGCGAGGCGCGTGGCGCGGCCGACTACCTGGCGATCGCCCGGCGTTATCATACGGTCATAATCGTTGGCATTCCGGTGATGACGAAGGAGATGCGCAATGAGGCGGCGCGCTTCGTCACGCTCATCGATGCGCTATACGAGCACAAGGTGAAGTTGCTCGCCGCCGCCGATGCGGAGCCTGCCGGCCTCTACCCGCACGGCGACGACACATTCGAGTTCCAGCGCACGATCAGCCGCATCGAGGAGATGCGCAGCGCGGATTATCTCGCCGAGGGACACGGAGCGACCGCTTGACCGGGGCTGTGCCGGGCGTAGCCTTGCCATCTGCTCGAAGGGGAATGTTGATGCGTCGTCTCGCCATGCTTGTTGCCGGCCTTGCCGCCACTAGTGCCGCCACTGCCCAGACCAACCCAGTCACGATGCCAAGCAAGCTCGAGCCGGCGTGGCAGGCGCGCACGCGGGCGTTTTTCGAGCAGGCCATCGAGATCCCGACTGTTGCCAAGCGCAACCAGATGCCGCGCATGGCGCAACTAGTCGCGGACCGGCTTAAGGCCGGCGGCTTCGCCGCCGAGGACATCCGGATCATGCCGCATGAGGGCGTGCCGGGCGACCCGACGGTCACCCTGATCGCCCGGTGGCGCGCGGAGCGGCCGGCGAAGAAGCCGATCCTGATCCTAGGCCACATGGATGTGGTCGAAGCCAAGCGGGAGGACTGGACCTTCGATCCGTTCGAGTTCCGGGAGGAAGGCGGCTACTTCCTAGGCCGCGGCACCGCCGACATGAAGAGCGGGATCGTCGCCACCACGCTGGCGCTGATCAAACTTCGGGAGTCCGGCTTCAAACCGAACCGCGACGTCATCCTGTTCTTCACCGGCGACGAGGAGACCGCCCAAAATGGCGCGCTCAAGGGCTCCACCGAATGGCGCGAGCTGACTGATGCCGCCTTCGGGCTCAATGCCGACGGCGGCGGCGGTTCCTACGATCGCAGCGGCCGGCCGATCAATTTTGGCATGGATGCCGCGGAGAAGACCTACCAGACCTACTTCTTTACCGCCCGCAACCGCGGCGGCCACAGCTCGCGGCCGCGGCCAGACAACGCCATCTACGACCTGGCCGACGCGCTGAAGCGGCTGCAGGCGCACCGCTTCACGCCGATGCTGACCGACGTCGGCCGGGCCTATTTCACCGAGCGGGCGAAGGACGAAAAAGGGCCGCTCGGGGATGCGATGCGGCGGTGGGTCGCAAACCCCAAGGACGGGGCAGCAGCGGACATTATCGAGGCCAGCGACCTTGAAGTCGGCAAGACGCGGACCCGGTGCGTCGCGACCTTGCTTGAGGGCGGCCATGCAGACAATGCTTTGCCGCAGTCGGCGCGCGCCGGGGTCAACTGCCGGATCATGCCGGGAGTGGAACCGGCGACGGTTCAGGCCGAGCTGCAGCGGGTCGCCGGCGCAGCGATCGAAGTCAAGCCGGACCCCAGCTTCATCGGGAAGCCGACGCCGGTGCTGCCGCTACTGCCCGAGGTGCTGGCCGCCTACACCGCGGCGGTGCAGCAGCTGCATGGGCCGGGGATGCGGGTCATCCCCAACATGACCACGGGCACGACCGACGCCAACTTCTTCCGGTCGGTGGGAATTCCGGTGTTCGGAGTGGACGGCGGCTGGGGCATTTCGCCCGACGACGAGCGTGCGCATGGCCTCGACGAGCGCCTGCCGGTGCGCGCGATGTACGACGACGTGCTGCACTGGGAGATGATGATCCGCGACCTTGCGGACTAGGTTGGAGCCAGCTCCCGCGCCGCTTCCAGCACCTCGGCGGCGTGGTTTGGCACCTTAACCTTGCGCCATGCCTTGAGCACCCGCCCGTCGGCGCCGATCAGGAACGTCGCGCGCTCCATGCCCATATATTTGCGGCCGTACATGGACTTCTGAACCCAGGTGCCGAACGCATCGGAGATGCGTCCGTCCTCGTCGGAGACCAGCGGCACGGCCAGGCTGTACTTGCCGATGAACTTGTCATGCTTCTTCATCGGGTCGCGGGAAACGCCGAGGATCTTTACTCCAGCCCGCCCGTAATCCGCGGTCATCTGCGTGAAGTCCTGCGCCTGGCGGGTGCAGCAGGAAGTGTCGTCCTTCGGGTAGAAGTACAGCACCAGCGGCCGCCCGGGCGCCCCGAGGTCCGTCGTGCTGCCGTCGCTTGCGGTTACGGTGATTGCCGGTGCGATGCCGCCTTCGCCGATCATTCTTGCGCCTCCTGCCTGATGCCGTTCCACAGCTCGGCGATGCTCTGCCGAGCCGCATCGTGGGCGGCAAGCAGTTCGTCCCAGCTCGCCGCGCCGCAAGCCTCGGCAACCAGTTGCCAGGTCTCGGCAGTCGGCTTGACGTCCGCGGGAGCGACCAGCCGCATCATCACCAGCATGCGCGTGAGCAAATCTTGCGCCCCAACAATGTTTGCGGAGACTAAGCCGACGTTCGTCAATGCTTGCACGGCCTTGCCGAGGTGCGGCTGGAGTCCGGCGTGGCGCGTAAGCTGCAGCACGTGGACTGCGAACTCCAGGTCGATGAGGCCGCCGGGCCCGAGCTTTACGTCCAGGTCACTGTGCGGCGGTTTGTGCCGCAGGATATCGGCTCGCATGCGGGTTGCGTCGTGCGACGTGCCCTGCGGGTCGCGCGGAAGGTGCAGGATCTGTTCAATGGCAGCGGCAGCACGCCCCCTGCCCTCGGGTGAGCCGAACAAAGGCCGCGCGCGGCACAATGCCATATGCTCCCAGGTCCAGGCCTCCTCGCGGTGGTAGCGCTCGAAGGCGTCCAGCGACACCGCCAGCATCCCCTTGGCGCCTTCCGGCCGCAGCCTGGTGTCGACCTCGTACAGCGGCCCGGCCGCAGTCGCCACGCTCAACGCAGCCGTGACCCGGCTTGCGAGCCGATTGAAGTAATCGTTCGGCCCAAGCGGCTTGGCACCGGTGGAGACGGAACCTTGCTCCCCCGTATGCAGGTAGATGATGTCGAGGTCCGACGCATGGGTCAGCGCGCAGCCGCCGAGCCGGCCAAGGCCGATGATCAGCAATTCACCGCCGGGGAAGGTACCGTGCACCGGCTCGAACTCGCGCGCCACGGCGCCGGCCAGCGCCAGAATGGTGCCCTCCGCAACGCGAGAATAGCCAGCGGCAACCTCGAGCGGGTCGCGGTGACCGTCGGTCAGCTGCACGCCCAAGGCAAAACGGCGTTCGTTGACCAGCCGCCGCACCCGGTCGAGCGCCACATCGTACGGGTGCCCACCCATGGCCGTGGTCAGCTGCTCCGCGAAATCCTCGGCAGGCGGCGGCGGCGCGAAGCTCGATGCGTCGAACAGGCCTTCGAATAGCTCCGGCCGCCGGGCGAGTTGGTCGGCAAGCGCAGGGGCGTGGGCGAGGACCTTGGCCAGCATCTGGGCCAGCGCCGGCCGCGCCTCGAGCAGCCGGAAGAAATTAACGCCGCTCGACAGCCGCTCGACGATGTCGCTGAGGCGATTGAGCGCGCGGTCTGGATCTCCGCCCCTTGCAATGGCTTGCAACAGCGCCGGCAACATCGCCTCGAATGCCGCCTGCGCAGCAGGCGAGCGAAGCGACCTCGCCTTGCCGGAACGCCAGTCGGCGACCCGGCGCGCGGCGGTATCGGGTGGGTCGAAGCCAAGTGCGCGCAGATCGTCGCTCAAGCGGCCGGGCTCGCTTGCCAGCGTGAGCCCGCCTTGCGGCTCCAGGCTGTCGAACAGCTGACCAGCGCGATCCACGTGCGGTTTCAGTTCCGCCAACAGCGCTGTTCCGCTCGCTAGCCCGTGCAGCCGGGCAACATTGTCCAGGTCCTCGACTTTGACTGGGAGCAGGTGGGTTTGGGCGTCGTCCACCATCTGAACCCGATGCTCAACCGTTCGCAGCAGGCGATACGCATTGCCCAGGTCACGCCCGGTTTGCCCGTCCAGCCGATCCGCAGCGAGCAGCGCCTCGATGGCTGCGAGGGTCGCTTGCGGCCGTACCGAAGCATCGCGGCCGCCGTGGATCATTTGCTGGATTTGAACGAAGAATTCGACCTCGCGAATACCGCCGCGCCCACGCTTGAGATCATAGCCAGGCCCGAAGGTGGAGCTCTGGGCGAAATGATCACGGATGCGGCTGGAGATCTGCCGGACCTCGTCGACCACCCCGAAATCAAGCGAGCGGCGCCAGACGAATGGCTCGATCGCGCGGAGGAAGTAGCTGCCGAGATCGCAGTCGCCGGCGCAGGCCCTGGCGCGGATGAAGGCTGCCCGCTCCCAAGGCAGCGCGCTCGATTCATAATGCGAGATGGCGGCATTCACCGGCAGCGCGATCGGCGTGACCTCGGGCGAAGGGCGCAGGCGGAGGTCGACTCGCTGGACATAGCCATGGGAGGTGCGCTTCTGCAGGAGCTCGATCAGCCGCCGGCCGATCCGGACGGCCGCTTCACCGGGATCGTCCCGGTCGCGACGGGCGAGCTTGTCGGGGTCGAACAGCAGAAGCAGGTCGACATCGGAGGAAAAGTTGAGCTCCCGGCTGCCGAGCTTACCCATCGCGATCACCGCGTAGCCCTGCGGCGAAGCACCGGGCACCCGCTCCGAGATCGCCTCGCGCAGCGCAGAGTCGATGGCCTGGTCGGCAAAGTCGCTGAGTGCTGCGGTGACGTCCTCCAGCGACAGCTCGCCGGCCAAGTCGCCCAGCGCCAGCGCTAGCGCCAGGCCGCGCCGCTGGAGTCTAAGTTCGGCGTCCAGCCGCTCGTTCCGCGCAGAGAGCGCAGTTTCGACAGCCCCGGCTGCGCCCGCGGAAGCAAAAACTCTGCCGATCTCCGGCAAAGCAAGAAGAGACTCGCGCAGGAACGGCGAGTGCCGATCCGCTCGCGCCAACGCATGAAGCCTGATGGGCAGTTGATCTTCGGTCATTCGACGAGTGCATGCGACCAATAAGGCTGGTGGAGGAAACTTCCACGTCCCTCTACTCGTTGAATGGCCAAATGAAGCTCGAACCCGAAGAATTTACGGCCGCGGATTTGGACAACATGGATCGAAGGGTCATTCGTGTGGACATTCCGCCCGCTCACGCCGGCATCACCGCCGCGCTTCGCCGTGCCTTCGAGGCAGCGGCCTCGGAGCCGTGCGACCGGGATTTCGCCGAGCTCCTGCGCAAACTGAACTAATCGCCCGCGCGAAGGAGGCGGCGCTTTATTGTTCGTGGTCGCGGCTGAGTTCGTCCACTTCGCCCATAATGGACTGCAGCGCCGACTTGTCGGGATCGGTTCGATGCTGACGCCGTGACGGCAGCTTGCCGCTCGACAGCAGCTGCTCGAGCGCGACCCGGCCGCGCGCGACCCGGCTCTTGATCGTGCCGACCGCACACCCGCAAATCTCGGCCGCTTCCTCGTAGGCGAAGCCGCCCGCGCCGACCAGGATCAGTGCCTCCCGCTGGGGCTGCGGCAGGTGCATCAGCGCCCGCTGCATGTCACCAAGCTCGATATGGCGGTCCTGGCTGGCGGGCGCTGCCAAGATCTTGGACGCGGTGATGTCGTCCCACTCGCCCTTGAAGCGCGCCCGCCGCATTTGACTAAGAAACAGATTGCGCAGGATGATGAATGTCCAAGCGCGCATGTTGGTGCCGGCCTGGAAGCGCTTGCGCGCAGCCCACGCCTTGAGCAGGGTTTCCTGGACCAGATCGTCAGCGAGATCGCGGCTGCCGGAGAGCGACCGGCCGAACGCGCGCAGGTGCGGGATGACAGAAGCGAGTTGCTCCTTGAACTCGGGATCGGAAAGCGGAACCGGTTCGAACGGGATCGCCGCCGGTCCTTCCTCCTCAGGATCGTCTGTCAAAACATACCCCACCCGTTATGCCCGCAGCCGATTGATCGGGCGCTGTTAGACCGAACCTGAACACAGTTGATAACGGAGGTAGGTACTCAGGCCCGCCCGACCAAGACGATGATCGTGAAAAGCACGATCACCAGCAGCGTGCCGACCACCAGCACGACCCGCGCCACACCCGGGGTCGACCCAGCCCGGGCCTCCGTCGTAGTTTCGTGGATCGCGGGATCGGTGTTGCGCGGGTCAGTCATTACCATCTCGTCACAAATTCATTGTTCATCCGGCCAACGCGCCTGCCCGATCCCTGTTCCGCGCGAAGGGTCAGGCCGCCGGCACGGTGGCGGCGTCGAAGAACAACGCCTGAGCGATCGCCGCCTTCACTGTCGAGCGCTGGAACGGCTTGGTGATCAGAAACGTGGGCTCTGGACGGGTGCCGGTGAGCAGCCGCTCCGGGAAAGCGGTGATGAAGATCACCGGCACCGAAAATTCGGCGAGGATATCCTTCACCGCATCGATGCCGCTGGAATCGTCGGCCAACTGAATATCCGCGAGCACCAGGCCGGGCGGGTGCGAACGCGCTTGCGAGACGGCCTCATCGCGGGTCACGGCAACGCCCGTCACGTTGTGGCCGAGGTCGCGAACGATGGTCTCGATGTCCATGGCGATGATCGGCTCGTCCTCGATAATGAGAACGTCGGCCAGGGTTTGACGCTCGATCTCCTCGAGCGCTTCGGCGACTAGCGAGTCGACGTCGGCGGGACTGGAGCCGATCAGATAGCCGGCGTCTTCGGACGAAAAGCCTTCGAGCGAGGTGAGCAGCAAGGCCTGCCGCGACAGGGGCGTGATCCGGGACAAGCGCGCTTGGGCAATCCCTTCCGCTCCGCCGAGACTGGAAGCGGGCTCTTCGCCTTCTTCGATGTTGGCGGTCGACCAGATGGCATGAAAAGTCCGGTAAAGGCCGAGCCGGGGATCGACGTCCCGGGGGAACTCGTCAGGCTGGGCGACGATCGCCTCCAGGGCAGCGCGCACGAACGCGTCTCCATGGGCCTGGCTGCCGGTCAGCGCACGCGCGTAGCGGCGAAGGAATGGCAAGTGCGGGGCGAGTTCCTGGCCAAGCGACATAAGTGGGGGCTCTCCGTCGAAAGATTTTGCGCGTCTTTGGCGACCCGTCCGGCGTGTTGCAACCCTGGAACGACCGGTCGTTCGCCGGCCGTTTTGCCCGCCCCCAAAGATATGTTGTGCGTCTGGAACAAAGGATCGGCCATTTGGTTTCCCCGCTGGGCCGGGCCTGCTGCAACCGTCTGGGAAGCATGCAGGAACCGGCCCGCTGCTTAAGCGCAAAGCCACCGGCATCTAATCCGTTGCGCCGGGGCTTGAGGTTTGTAATTGACGCGCGATGGGGCCCGCGCTTGAGGGGGACGAGAGGTTGAGTGCCAATAAGCGAAGCGAGACTGAGGGAGCCGAGGAGTCCAGGCGCTCGAAGCAGCCCGCCGCTACTGATGCAAAAAAGGCAAGGCCGCGCGCCAGCGATCTCGGGCGGGCGTTGCGGTCCGTCTACGATGACACGCTGCGGGAAACTGTGCCCGACGACTTCAGCGACCTGCTCGGCAAGCTCACCTGACCTGACGCGGGTTAATGGTCGGCCGGCATGACTGCCGCCGAACGTTTCGCGCGGCTGCCGACCGCGGCCAAGCTACTGCTGATCCTGACTTTTGCGCTTCTTCCCATTGGCCTTGCGCTGGTCCTGATCGGCGAGAACGGAATTCGCGCCGCCAACTCGACGTTGGCGGGTCGCAGCCAGGACCAAGCCAGGATCGCGACGCGCAGCATCGAAAGCCTGATCGCGCGCAACGTGCTCGCGCTGCGGGTGGCAGCCAATGGTGCGCTTGCAACCGGACCCGCGGACGCCTGCCGTCGGGCGCAACGGTCGCTGGCGATCGCCCCTGGCGTGGTGCAAAATTTCGAGCTTGAGAACCCGGACGGCGAGCCGCTGTGTGCAATCGGCGTAGCCGGCGAGACTCTGGACCTGCCGGCCGTCGCGCCGGGCGCTATCAGCATTCGGCTGGCCGCCAACGCAGTCGCCATCCGCGTCGGAGTGATGGGCGGAATGGCGACCGCGGCCATCCCCGCCGCCGAATTGCGCAGTGCGGCAACCGCAGGTGCAGCCGACGTTGCCGCCTTGTCCCTGCAGGATGGCCAGCGCGAACTGGGCGTGCTTGGCGCAGTCCAAAGCGGCCAAAGCGGACTGGCCGTCAGCACCCTGCCGATCGGCAACGAGGCTATTGTTGCGCGGGTTGGCACCCGCAAGGCCGAGCTCCCCGCGCTCGACCGGCTGCTGCTGCTGCTTCCGGTCCTGATGTGGATTGCGGCAGCTCTGATCACTTGGCTGCTGGTCAGCCGGCTGCTGATCCGGCCGCTCAAGCAGCTGGAGCGGGCGGTCATTCGCTACCAGCCGGGCAGCGGCACGCTCGACCTGCCAAGCCAGTTGGGCCCGTCGACCGAGATCCAGGGATTGCGTGACGCCTTCGGCCGCGCCGTCGCCAAGGTCGATGAGTCGGAGCGGGAAATGGGCAGTGCCCTCGAAGGGCAGCGGCGGCTGGTTCGCGAGGTCCACCATCGCGTGAAGAACAATCTCCAGGTAGTCGCTTCGCTGCTCAACATTCACGGGCGAAGCGCCGTCAGCCCGGAGGCGCGCGGCGCCTATGCCGGCATCAGCCGCCGCGTTGGAGCCCTGTCGATCGTTCACCGTAACCATTTCGCTGAAATGGAAGACAATCGCGGCATCTCGCTGCGCCCCTTGCTCAACGAGCTGGTTGCCGAGCTGCGCGCCGGCGCCCCCGAAGAGGCGCGTGGGCTGGTGATCGATATCGACCTCGACAGTGTCTACACCACGCAGGACGCCGCGGTCGCCGTGGCCTTTCTCGTCACGGAAATCGTCGAGTTCGCGATGCTTAATTGCGCGCGCGAGCCGATCGATGTGTCCCTGCGGCGGACCAGCGAGCTGACCGCGCGCCTGGCGCTCAGCAGTCCGGTTCTCGTGCCGGACGAAGCCGACGCGCCGGACAAGGTGCAGTTCGAACGGATCGTCGGTGGGCTGGCGAAGCAATTGCGCTCCCCGCTCGAGCGGAAGCTCGGCCGGTACAGCGTCGAACTGCCGGTATTTCCGCCCGCTTAAACCTTCTTGGCTGGTCGTTACGGCAGTAGCGAAAAAAGTGTCGAAAGTGCCGGAACTGATTTTGAAATTAGCGCGTTGTGCTCTTCGGATAGTGACCTTTTGCCCCCCCGCTCTCGCTATCCGCTTAAATGGGCCCAGAACCGCCAACCCTCCCCCCCCCCGGTGGCGCTTCTGGGCCCTCTTCTTTTTCCCCCACAGCGCTAGCTGATTTCGCCGCCCGGCTGGCGCGCCAGTGCGTGACGCGGATGGCGAGGATCGCCAGTTCGTAGAGGGCGTAAAGCGGCACCAGCAACATCAACTGCGACACCACGTCCGGCGGCGTCAGCACTGCCGACACCACCGCCGCGCCGACGATTGCGTAGCGGCGCGAATTGGCCAGCTGCTCGCGAGTGACCAGACCGGCCCGCTCGAGGATCATGAGCAGGATCGGCAGCAGAAACGCGACCCCGAAGCCGAACAGAAAACGGGTTGCGAAGCTGAGGTAGTTGCCGACGCCGGGCAACGCCTCCTGTTCGACGCCGCCGACCTGCCCCTCGAAGCCAAGCAGGAAGTGCAGCGCCCACGGCATCGCGGCGAAGTAGGCGAAGGCCGCGCCGGCGCCGAAGAACACCGGGGTGAACAACAAAAAGGGCAGCAGTGCCCGCTTCTCTTTGACGTAGAGGCCGGGAGCGACGAACTTCCAGATCTGCGTTGCGAAGACCGGGAAGCAGAGCATCAGGGCGGCGAACAGCGCCACCTTCACCTCGACGAAGAAGGCCTCGAACACGTCGGTGAAGATGAGCTTGCCTTGCCCCGCCTGCAGCAACGGCTGGACCAGCACGGCGAAGATCTGACGAGCGAAGTAGAAGCAGACCCCGAACGCTACCGCCAGAACCACCAGCGACCACAGCAGCCTGCGGCGCAGCTCGACCAAATGCTCGAACAAAGGCGCCTTGGTGTCGTCGATGTCCTTCACGGCAGCGGCCGCTCGCCCGGCGGGCCGGTCTCGTCGTCAATCATCCTGGGCTGCTCAGGAGGCGGCTGCGGCGGATCGGGATAGTGCGCCTCGGGCGGGTGCATGTGCATGATGCGATCATTCTCCTCGCGCCATTTGCGCTCCATTTCCTCGAGTTCGGCGTCCCGCATCATGGTTTCGATGCCCGCGGTGAAATGCCGCGCCATGCCGCGGATGCGGCCAACCCAATAGCCCACGGTGCGCATCGCCCTCGGCAGGTCCTTGGGGCCGATGAAGATCAGCGCCGCGACCGCGATCAGCAGAAGCTCGGTAGTGTCGACGCCGAACACCGGCGCTTGCCCCAGCGGCTAGAAACGCGTGCTGGTGTTGTCGTCGCGCGGGGGCACCGCAGTCCCTTCGCGGGGCCGCTGCTCGGCAGAGAGGTCGATCGGGCGGCTCTCGATCGATTTGGGTTCGGAGTTCGCCGGCGGCTCCTCGTCGGCCATTCCCTGCTTGAAGCTCTTCAGCCCCTTGCCGATGTCGCCCATCATGTCCGAAATCCGGCCTCGGCCGAACAGCAGCAGAACGAGGATGATAACGACTAGCCAATGCCAGAGGCTGAAACTGCCCATGAGAAAGCTCCTTTGACCCCACTATCTAGTCGTCTTGCCCTTCGCTTTCCAGTTGCAGTTCGAGCATCACGTGATCGAGCGGATCGAGCAGGCCAGCGGCCTTGAGATCGTCGATGCCCGGCAGATCGCGCCGCGAGCCGAGACCGAAGTGCGTCAGAAACTCCGCCGTAGTTGCGTACAGCAGCGGTCGCCCCGGCGCTTCGCGTCGCCCGGCAGGCCGCACCCATCCGGCATCCATCAGCACATCGAGCGTGCCTTTGGAGATCTGGACGCCGCGCACCGCCTCGATTTCGGCGCGGCTGACCGGCTCGTGATAGGCGATGATGGCGAGCGTCTCGGTTGCCGCGCGGGACAATCGTCGCGGCTCCTCGCGGGTACGGCGCAGCAAAGGCGCGAGGTCGGGTGCGGTCTGGAAGTGCCAGCGGCCGCCGCGCTCGACCAACTGCAACCCGCGACCCGCATAATGGGCCGACAGCTTCCCCAGCGCAGCCTCGACCCGGCCCTCGCCGACATGTTCCTGGATCTCGCCGACGCTGAGCGGGGCCACCGACGCGAACAACGTCGCTTCCACTGCTCGAGCGAAGTCGTCCATTTATGCCGCCTTAAGCTTGATCGGAGCGAACGCGTCCTCCTGCGCGAACTCCAATCGCCCCCGCCGCGCGAGTTCGAGCATGGCGACGAAGCTGGAAGCCAGCGCCGAGCGGCGGAACTGCGGATCCTGCGTAGACGGCAGGAAGCTTTCGAGAAACGTCCAGTCCAGCGCCGCTCCGATCATGCGCCCGACCCGCTCGATCGCCTCCTCGAGAGTCATGACGGAGCGGGCATGAACCACGTGCATGGCCGGCGCCGTTCGAGCCCGGACGACTCCATAGGCGGCAAACAGGTCGAAATCGCGCACCTGCCAAGCCGCCTTGCGCACCAGGCGCAGGCCTTCCGGCGCGCCCCGCAAGAACACGTCGCGTCCGATCCGGTCCCGGCCGAGCAGGCGGGCCCCGGCCTCCCGCATCGCATCGAGCCGCTGCAGCCGCAACTGGAGGCGGAGCGCCACCTCCTCGGGGCTCGGGTCCTGCTCCGGATCCTTTGGCAGCAGCAGGCAGGACTTAAGATACGCCAGCCAGGCGGCCATCACGAGATAATCGGCGGCGATCTCCAGCTTCAGCGCACGCGCTTCGCCGAGATAGTCCAGATATTGCTCGACGAGCGCGAGGATTGAGATCTGCGCCAGGTCGACCTTCTGCGAACGGGCGAGGCTGAGCAGCAGGTCGAGCGGTCCTTCCCAACCGTCCAGGCTGAGGTTCAGCTCGTCCGACTGCCGAACCGGCGGCAGGTCGAACTCCTCGGCCGTTCCCCCTGCCACTCAGGCCAGCGCCAGCAGCGTGTCGCGCTTGGCCACGGTCTCGGCGAAGTCCGCGCCATCGTCGTCCAGCATCGTCGCCGCCATGGCCCTGGCCAGCCGCGCCTCGCCATCCGCGCTCATCGCCGGCACCGCAGCGGCGACCGCAACCATCTCCTCCATCTTGCCCGAGCAGTGCAGCGCCACGTCGCAGCCGGCGGCGACCACGCCGGCCGCCCGGCTGCCGAAGTCGCCAGCAAGCGCTTCCATGCCGAGGTCGTCGCTCATCAGCCAGCCATCGAAGCCGATCACGCCGCGGATGATGTCTTCGATGATGACGGGCGACAGGCTCGCCGGCTGTTCCGCATCCCAGGCGGTGTAGACGACGTGCGCCGTCATCCCCATGGGTGCGGCGGCCAGCCGCTGGAACGGTTCAAGGTCAACGAGCAGTTCCTCGGCCGATGCGGTAACGACCGGCAGCTCCTTGTGGCTGTCGACCAGCGCGCGCCCGTGCCCCGGCATATGCTTGACCACCCCGAGGACGCCAGCCGACGCCATGCCGTCGAGCACGGCGCGCCCGAGCGCGGAGACCTGCATCGGCTCGGACCCAAGCGCGCGGTCGCCGATGATGTCCGTGGCGCCTTCCTGCCGGACGTCCAGCAGCGGCAGGCAATTGACGTTGACCCCGCACGCCCGGAGCATCAGCCCGAGCGCCCGCGAGTTCGATCGCACCGCCTCGATCGCCGACGACGGCGCCGCGCGGTAAAGGTGCGCGAAACGCTCGGCGGCCGGGAATGCCGGCCACGCCGGCGGCCGCATGCGGGCGACGCGCCCGCCTTCCTGATCGATCAGGATGGGCAGGTCGGCCCGGCCGCTGAGATCGCGCAGCGAGTCGGTCAACCGCAGCAGCTGCTCGGCATCTGCGCAATTGCGCCGGAACACGATGTAGCCGGCCGGATCGGCGTCGCGGAAGAAGGCCTGTTCGTCGGCCGTGAGTTCAAGGCCGGCCGGTCCGTAGATCGCCGCCTGCATCAGCGCGCCACGAAGCAGTTCTCGCCGGCCGCCTTCAACGTCTGGCACGCCTGCCGGGCAGCGTCGGGCGAGGCTGCACCCGCGCGCAGCCGGATGCCGCCGGAGAACGGCAAGACCATCTTGTTCATCGCTCCGATGGTGGGGAACCGCGCCGACAAGGCCGCCCACGCGCGCTCCGCCTGGGCGTTGTTCTGGAAGGCTCCGAGCTGGATCACGCTCCCCGATCCACCGGTGACCGGTGCGTCCGAAGCTGCCGGCGCAGCTGGTTCGGAGGAAGGTGCCGCCGCAGTCTTCGGCGCGGCGACGGGTTGCTCCGGCAAGGCGTCGAGGTTCAGCTGCGCGTCGCGGTCTTCGCCGGCGCTAGTCTCGAACGCCGTCTGGCTCTCGCCGGCCACATTGAGGTTGCCGCGGTCGTCCGACGGGATTTTGTACGGCCCCGCCTCCGCGCGGATCAGTTCGGGCGGTCCGTTCACTTGCGCTTCCCGCCTCCCGAGCCAGAAGAACGTCCCGGCGACCAGCAGCGCGGCAAGCAGGACGATACTGAGCGCCGCCAGCATCTTGCGCGCTGACATGCCGCGCGGCTCGTCTTCGTCCTCGACCGCCTGCAGCCACGGCAGCTGGCCGTCGTCGTAGGCGGAGCGGCGATCGCTCATTCGGCAGCGCCCTCGCCGCGGTTATAGACCTCGATGACGACGCAGCTCTGCCCGATGCGGCGCATCCGTTGGCACAAGACTTCCGAATGGGCTTGGGACGTGGTGCCCATCTGCAGGCGGTAATAGGTGCGGCCATCGCGCCGCGATGGCGCGGGCACAACCAGCGCCGGCAAACGCTTGAGGGCGGGGTTGTTGCGGACCATGGCCCACCAAGCCTTCTTGGCCTGCCGGGGGGCGGTGAACGCTCCGACCCGGACCAGCCGGCCAGATGCGCCGGGGACGACACGCACCGGCCAGGGACGGTCGGGATGCTCGTTGCTCTTCGGCGCCGGCTTGGCTTCGGCGGACAGTTCTTCCGGGGCGGGATCAGTCTCCGCGGTCTTCTCTTCGCCAGCTTCAGCCTCGGCCGGCGCGGGTTCGGCAACCACCACCCGCTCGGGACGCGGCTGCCGCTGAGGCTCGGTTCGCGGCATCGGCGGGGCCGGTCGCAGTTCAACCTCCGGCATTGGCTGACTGTCGATCTCAGGCTGCATCGGCTGGGCGACACGCGGCTGCGGCAACGGCACGGTGGTGGTCGGCGCCGACTGGGGAAGTGGCGCCACCGGAGCGGGCGACTGGCCAGCACTTCTCTGGCCGAGCAGATAGGCGGCGGCGGCGACCAGCACGATCGCGAGCGCGGCCGCGACGGCGCCGAGCACGCGCCGCCCGCCAGCCTTGCGCCCCGGCCTCGGTTCGTCAGAAAGCCAGGGCAGGCGGTCGGCGGCGACCGCCACGCGGCTGTCCGTCATCGTCAGCGCATCTCCTCGGTCGCGGCGACCCCCATGAGCTCCAATCCGCTGCGAACGATTTGCCCGATGCCGAACGCGAGTTCCAGCCGGGCGCGAGAAAGTTGTGGATTGTTCTCAACGAGGAAGCGCCGGGCAGGGTCGTCGTTGCCGCGGTTCCATAAAGCATGGAATTCCGCCGCTAGGTCGAACAGGAAAAAGGCGATCCGGTGCGGTTCGTGCGTCGCCGCCGCGCTTTCCAGCACACGCGGGAACTGTGAGGCGCGCCTCACCAATGCCAGTTCTTCGCCGTCAAGCAGCCCGAGGTCGGCGGATGCGCCCACATCGACACCGGCGTCCGCCGCCTTGCGCTTCAGCGAACTGATCCGCGCGTGGGCATATTGGACGTAGAAGACCGGATTGTCCTTCGACGCCTCGACGACCTTGGCGAAGTCGAAGTCGAGCGGCGTGTCGGCGCGCTTGGTCAGCATCATGAAGCGGACCACGTCCTTGCCGACTTCATCGACCACCTCGGCGAGCGTGATGAAATCGCCCGCGCGCTTGGACATCTTGACCGGCTCGCCGGCCCGGAACAGGCGCACCATGTTGACCAGCTTGACGTCGAGATCGACCCGGCCGTCGGTCAGCGCCGTCACCGCCGACTGAACCCGCTTGACCGTCCCGGAATGGTCGGCGCCCCAGATGTTGACCAGATCGTCTGAGTCCTGCGCCTTTTGCCAGTGGTAGGCCGCGTCCGAGCCGAAATAGGTCCAGCTGCCGTCGGACTTTTTCATCGGCCGGTCCTGGTCGTCGCCGAACGCGGTCGAACGGAACAGGGTCAGCTCGACGGGTTCCCATTCGTCCTGCTCGTCCAGGCTCTTGGGCCGCTCGAGCACGCCTTGATATACCAGGCCCTTGCCGCGCAGCACCTGCATGGCCCGGTCGACCGCGCCCGATCGCTGCAGCTCCGCTTCCGAAGCGAATTTATCGTGGTGGATGCCGAGCAGTGCGAGGTCGCTGCGGATGAGTTCGAGCATGGCGGCGATCGCCCGCTCGCGGAACAGCGGCAGCCACTCGGACTCGGGCGCCTGAGCGTACCGGTCGCCAAACTCGGCTGCGAGCCTTGCTCCCACGGAGACTAGATAATCGCCGGGGTACAAGCCCTCGGGGAGGCCGGCGACATCTTGGCCAAGCGCCTCGCGGTACCTGAGGTGCACCGAACGGGCGAGAGTATCGACCTGGGCGCCCGCGTCGTTGACGTAATATTCCTTGGTGACCGCGAACCCGGCCGCCGCGAGCAGCCGCGCAAGAGCGTCGCCGACCACCGCCCCGCGGCAATGGCCCATGTGCAGCGGTCCGGTTGGATTGGCGGAGACGAATTCGACGTTGACGCGCTCTCCGTTCCCAATGGTGGACATGCCGTAGCGGTCGCTCTCGCCAAGGATCGTGCGCAACTCATCACGCCAGGCGTCGGCCTGCAGCCGGAGGTTGATGAAGCCCGGCCCGGCGACTTCCGCCGCGGTGACCCCCGCCATCGCTGCGAGGCGGGGCCGGAGTTGCTCGGCCAGAGCGCGTGGATTGGTCTTTGCCGGCTTAGCCAAGACCATGGCTGCGTTGGTGGCAAGGTCGCCGTGCGAAGGGTCGCGCGGTGGTTCCACCGTGACGTTGCGGCGGTCGAGCTCGGCAGGCAGGCCACCGGAGGCAACAAGCTCGTCGAGCACTCCGTCGAGGAGCGCGGCATATCGGGCATAAAGGCTCAATGTTTGTCCACGCGGGCTGGAAAGCGTGGCCCTCTAGCGCAGCGTGTTGGTAACGTCACCCTGAGTTGGCGGCGGCGAACCTTAGGGAGGGCAGTTTCTGGCCCACGCTGGCGCCTGTGCAAGCGGGGTGCCTGCATCCTTGATCGCCCTGCACGCGGCCGCCTCTAACAACATCGACGCTTCCGCCACGCTGCGCCCCGCCTCGTAGGCTGCTTGATCCCGCGTGTCGGCCCGCGTCCGCGCAAGTCTGTTCTTCGATCGCGCCGGTGCGCGCGGTTCGGGCGGAGCAACGAAGTGCGGGTCCGGGTCGGCGAACTCGGTCCAGATCAGCGGTTCCGCCTGCTGCGCAGGTGCTGCGGACGCCAAAGTAAGGGCAGCGGCGCTGCTTGCCGCCAGGCGCAAGCTGCGCCGGAGTTGACGATCGTTCATGCCGCAATTCAATCATGACGCGAGTTAACAAACTCTAATCTGGGGATGCCCGGGTTCCCATGGGTTTGCTGCTCCGCGCGGCACCGCCTAACTACCGGCACCATGACCACCGAAAACCTCGCCGAACCCAAGGCGCTCCAGGTCGGAGACGCGCAGTTCCGCTCGGTCGCCGACGCCATGCCTCAGATCGTCTGGTCGACTTTGCCCGACGGGTTTCACGATTACTTCAACCGCGTTTGGTACGAGTTCACCGGCGTTCCGGAAGGCTCCACCGACGGTGAAGGCTGGAGCGGCATGTTCCACCCCGATGACCAGGAAGAAGCCTGGGCTCGCTGGCGCCATAGCCTGGCGACGGGCGAGCCCTACGAAATCGAGTATCGCCTGCGTCACCGGAGCGGTGAGTATCGCTGGACGCTCGGCCGAGCCAATCCGCTGCGCGATGCCGACGGGAAGATTCTGCGCTGGATCGGCACCTGCACCGACATCCACGACGCCAAGGGCCAGGCCGAGCAGAACGAGGTGCTCAGCCGCGAGCTCAGCCATCGGATCAAGAACATCTTCGCGGTCATCGGCGGCCTCATCGGGCTGTCGTCGCGGCTCCACCCCGAAGCAAAGGCGTTCGCCAGCGACCTGCGCGAGCGGATCGCCGCGCTTGGCCGCGCTCACGAATGCGCGCGGCCGCACAGCGACGAGTCGCGGTTGACCGTCGGCGATTCAACGCTGCACGGGCTGCTGGGAGAGATTCTGCGGCCCTACCGCGAGGCTGGCACCGACCGCATCGAGCTTGCCGGCGACGACGTGCCGATCGACGATCGCGGTGCCACGCCACTGGCGCTCATCTTCCACGAGCTAGCGACCAATTCCGCCAAATATGGTGCGCTAGCGGCCCCGTCCGGCCGGATCGCCCTCAACAGCCGCCGCGACGACGGCGGATTGCGGGTCGACTGGGTGGAAAGCGGATCAAACGCCAGCGGGGACGCGCCGGAACACCAAGGCTTCGGCTCCAAGCTGGTCGAGATCAGCGTTCAGCAGCTTGGCGGCACAATCACGCGCGACTGGAGAGCCAGTGGCCTGGAGGTGGTACTGACGGTGCTGCCGGAGCGGCTGCACCGCTAGGCGTCAGGCGAACAGCTTCAATGCGCGTGGCGGGCGGGCGTCGTCCACGCCCGAGCGGAGCTTGAGCGCATAATCC
>CADCVY010000032.1 GCA_902806275.1 uncultured Sphingomonas sp.
CCGATGCCGACATTTGGGTGATGGACCGCGCAACCAAGTTCGTTGACGGAACTCGGCCACTGCCGTCGACCGACCTCTATCGCGTGCGCGGAGTTCGAGGGGTCGCCTGGGCGGTGCCGCACATGCGCCAGGGTGCCGCAGTGCGAACGCCGGCCGGCGAGCTCGAGCAGGTCAGCGTCATCGGCCTTGACGATGCGACGCTGATCGGACTTCCCAAGAAAATCCTGCGCGGTAATCTCGCCGACCTGTCGGCGCCGAGCGCATTGTTCATCGACGATGTCGGATCGCGCAAGCTGTTCCCGGGCAAGGACCCGATCGGTCAGGAGATCGAGCTCAACGACCAGCGCGCCGTGATCCGGGGGATCGTCGACGTGAACCCCAGCTTCACCTCGGGCGTGCTGCTCTACACCAAATATTCAAACGGGCTGAACTTCGTTCCCGGAACGCGCAACCGCATGACCTTCGTCTTCGCCCGCGCGGCCGCAGGTGAGACTCCAGAGACCGTGGCGCGCAGGATCGAGGCGGCCACCGGGCTCCGCGCCCGAACCCAGCGCGAGTTCGCGCTCGATTCCATCAAATATGTCGCCGCGAACACCGGCATCCCGATCAACTTCGGCCTGACCGTAATCCTCGGCTTCATCGTCGGCGTGGCGATCGTCGGCCTGACCTTCAGCCTGTTTATCCGCGACAACATCAAGCAGTTCGGCGCGCTCAAGGCGATCGGCGTCACCAACGCCAAGATCCGCGGCATGGTCAGCCTACAGGCGGTGTGGATCGGCGTGATCGGCTACAGCATCGGCATCGCACTGGCCGTCGTGTTCATCCTCTTCGGCGGCAGCAACAGCGATACGTTCAAAGCCTTTTATACGCCTTGGCAGGTGCCGGTCGGAGTCGGTCTGGCCGTACTGGTGATGGTGTTCGGGACCGGCTTTCTGGCACTCCGCCGCGTGCTCAAGACCGAACCTGCCGAGGTGTTCCGGTGAGCGCCCATCCAGCCATTTCCGTGCGCGGCATCGTCAAGGATTTTGGCTCCGGCGAGACCCGCGTGCGGGCGCTACACGGGATCGACCTGGACATCGACCCCGGCGAGCTCACCTACCTCGTCGGCGAGTCCGGCTCGGGCAAGACGACCCTGATCTCGATCATCGCCGGCATCCTCTATCCTAGCGAAGGCAGCGTCAGCGTGTTCGACACTCCGATCTACGGCCTCGGCGAGAACGGGCTGGTGACCTTCCGGCTCAACAACATCGGCTTCATCTTCCAGCAGTATAATTTAATCCCCACGCTTACCGCGGCCGAGAATGCCAGCGTGCCTTTAGTCGCCGCCGGCGTCGCGCGCATCGAAGCGGTCAACCGGGGCCGCCAGATCCTGGAGCAGCTGAACATCGGCGAGCTCGCCAACCGCCTGCCGCGGCAGATGTCCGGCGGGCAGCAACAGCGCGTGGCGATCGCCCGCGCGCTGGTTCACGACCCCCGGCTAATCGTCTGTGACGAGCCGACGGCGGCGCTCGACGCGTCGTCCGGGCGGCGCGTCATGGACCTGCTGAGCGCCGTCGCCATCCAGTCGGACCGCGCGGTGATCATCGTTACGCACGATAACCGCGTTTTCGATCTCGCAGACCGCATCATCGAAATGGAGGACGGCCGAATCTCCGGCGATCGCCGCCCCGACAAGATCAAGCCAATGGAGCTCGTTCATTGATGGCCAGCCTCGCACCCCGCCTGCGCAAGCCGCGGCACATCCTACCTTACCTTGCCGTCATTGCCCTGGTCCTGACCTCCTTGGCAGTCGCGCTGACGCAGCCCGACCGGCGCACCACTGCGCCGGCCAAAACGCCGCCGACCGCGCCGCATGCCTTTGCTGGCAACGCCGTGTCCGGCTCAGGGCTCGTCGAGCCGTCGAGCGAGCTGATCGAGGTCGGCACCCAGCGCAGCGGCATCGTCACGCGGCTCGACGTCCGCGCCGGCGATCGCGTCAGCAAGGGCGAGCTGCTGTTCACCATCGACGCCCGCGACGCCCGCTCGCAGCTGGGCGAGCGCAGCGCATCGGTGCAGCTGGCGCGCGAGCGCATGGACTCAGCCCGGGTTGAGCTGGCTTCGGCCCAGCGCCTGTACAGCCTCTATGCCAATGTCGGCGACCCGCGAGCGGTCGCCGAGCAGCAGGTCATCGACCGCCGCAACGCGCGCGACTTGGCCGCCGCGCGGCTCGACGTCGCACAGGCCGAGCTCCGCCAGGCGCAGTCACAGGCGGCGAGCGCGCGAACCACGCTGGGCCTGCTTGAAGTGCAGGCGCCGCAAAGCGGGACGGTGCTGCAGGTCAACACCCGCGTCGGCCAGTTCGCCAACGCTGGACCCGGCCCTGGCGACCAAGATCCTCTGATCGTCCTTGGCGAGACCAACCCGCTGCACGTGCGTGTCGACATCGACGAAAACGAGGTCGCCCGCGTTGCCATCGGCAAGCCGGCGACCGTTTCGCCGCGCGGCAATGCCGGCGTTCGCGTGCGCGCGAACTTCGTCCGTACCGAGCCGCTGATCGTCCCCAAGCGCTCGCTGACCAACAGCACCGCCGAGCGAGTGGACGTGCGCGTCCTGCAGCTGATTTACGCCCTGCCCCAGGATTCCCGCAGCTTCTTCGTCGGGCAGCAGGTCGACGCCTACGTTCCCGCGGTCGAACAACGGCGGGCGAACAAGTGAAGCCCGCCCCGCTCCTCGCGCTGCTGGCGCTCGCTGCCTGCACCACGGCGCAGCCGCGCAGCCCCGCGGTGCAGTCGGTGCCGCCAGCTTATGCGGCCGCGCGCACGGCCGGGCTGCCGCCCGCCGACTGGTGGCGCAACCGGCTCGGCGATCCGGCGCTGGCACGGCTGGTTGCCGCAGCGCTCGCCAACTCCCCGGATCTCGCCGCCGCCGCCGCACGCATCCAGCAGGCGCGCGCGGGGCTAGGCGTCAGCCAGGCCGAGCGCATGCCGATATTGAATGGCAATGGCAGCGTGACCTTCAACCGCAGCTCGCCGAACGAGGGCGGGATCGGATCGATCGACATCCCCGGAGCGCCGGAGATCGACCACGAAAAGGTTTTCTACCGCGCCGGGATCGAGGGCAGCTGGGACTCCGACCTGTTCGGCCGGCTGCGCGCCGACGCCCGGGCTGCGAGCGCGCGGCTGGACGCCGCTGGCTTCGACGCAGCCGCGGTACGGCTGGCGCTGGTCACCGACGTCGCCCGCAACCTCGTTGCAGCCCGCTCGGCGCTTGCGCGGGAGGATGTCGCCCAGGCAACCACCAGGAGTGCGCGTGAGAGCCTCGAAGTGTCCGCTCGCAAGGTACGGGCCGGGCTGGTGCCTGGGATCGACTTGACGCGCGCGGAGACCCTGGTCGCCGAAACGGCGTCCGCCGTGCCCAAATTTGAGGCCGAACAATCCGCCCGCGTCGCGGCGCTTGCAGCGCTGACTGGCCTCGCACCTGTCGAGATCCGGTCGTTGGTCGAGTCCGAGCTCGACATTCCACATTTCGAGGCCCCAGCTGCGGGCGTCCCGTCCGACCTCCTCCTGCGCCGGCCGGACATCGTCGCAGCTCTCACTCGCGTCGCGGCCGCTGACCAGGACACCGCGTCCGCAATCGCCGAGCGCTACCCCCGCCTGTCGATCACCGCGACGCTCGGGTTGGTGGCGACCGCGCTCGGCGACCTGTTTTCCGCTGACGCATTGACCGGTTCCGTCGGTCCGGGACTGGCCGGGCCATTGCTCGACTTCAGGCGCAACAGGGCGCGGGTTGAGCAGGCGCGCGGACGAGCTAGCGAAGCTGTGGCGTCGTACCGCCAGACGGTGCTGCGCGCGTTCAGCGAGGTCGAGACGCAGCTTGCTTCCGTCGACGCTCGGCGGCGGCAGATCATCGCCCTCGAACGGCAGCTCGCAGCAGCCGAGGAGACGACGAGGATCGCGCGGGTCCAGTACCGCTCCGGCCTGACGGATTACCTTGGCGTGCTCGATGCCGAGCGCACCGCGAACCGGGCGCGCGATCAGCTTGCGGTCGCGCGGGGCGACCTCTCCGACGCCCAGCTTGCGCTCTACCGCGCGATCGGTGGCGACTTCGGATCAAAGGAGGTCAGTCAGTAGAGCGCACGACATCAGAATGGCTGCTCGCCCGCAGCTGCTCTGAGCGACTTGGCCGATTGTTTGTCGTGCCGCTAACTTGAGCGGG
>CADCVY010000033.1 GCA_902806275.1 uncultured Sphingomonas sp.
AGGTAGCGACCCACGCTGCGTTGCAGCCGCTGGTCGCCAGCGCCGCGCTTGAGGCCGTCGGAAGCTTTCCGCTGCGGGAACTGTTCGCCGATCCCAAGCTGGTGACCGACGCCGTACAGGCGCGGCTCGCCGATGCAATTCCAGGCGCACGGATCGATCAGGTTCTTTTGACCTCCATCACGCTGCCGCCCGAAACGCGCAGGATGTTCACCGAAGTCGAGCGCTCCAAGCTCGAAGCCGAAGCGGCGCTTGAGCGGGCGCGGGGCGAGCAGGCATCGCTGCGCGCGCTGGCCAACGCGGCGCGCCTCATCAAGGACAATCCCGCGCTCGGCAGCCTGCGCTTCCTCCAGACGGTCGAGCAGGCGCCCGGCGCCAAGACCATCGTGTTCGGCAATGGCGCCCTTCCATTCGGAGGGACGGAACTGGGTAGCTAGACCGGCTTTGCGGAACAGCAAGAATACGAACGAAGCACAGACCGCCTTTCTACGGCAGCCCGACTACGGATTATCGTCGGCGACGCCTGCTCGCTCGACCTTCCCGCGCAACCAGCCTCCCCACAAAGCGTAGCGCAGGCCAGTGAGGATGCCGGTGGCCATCACCGGCACCGTCAATGAAAAGTCTTCTGATGCGTATCGCTCCCCCGAGCGATCTGGTGCCGTCAACGTGCCTCAAGCCGTTATATTTGCAAGGGATATTCGCGGCTAACCAAAGGTTATCACGCGTCGGCGGCGCGGGGCTTCAGAAAATCCTGTCCTACAGCCCCCGAAATATGATTGTATCGCACCATGCTCCCGGCGATGCGCATCCCCCACCCTATTCTCCAAGTTCGCCGTGCACTTGACGAAGGTCACAGCAAAAGCCCCACCGCGTGGGCGGTTCGGCCCATGCGCAGCGCAACGGCCGCCAGTTCCGCGCCTGCGCTACATCAGCCTCGGCAACGCCAACACCTGCCCGGCGGGAAACGCGACGCACCGTCAAACGTGTCAACTTGCCCTCGTTCGAAACCCTACATCCGCAGGAGAGAGGCATGCTCAGTGACCACGACTCCGCCGCCATTGTCGCCGTAAGCGACCTCGCCCGCGCACGAGGCTTCTACTCCGACGTGCTCGGGCTGGAGCTGGCAGGCGATGGCGGCGACGGGATGCCGCTGGTCTACAAGACCGGCGCGACGAGGCTGACCGTCTACGCGTCGAAGGAGGCTGGCACCAACCGCGCCAATGCGGTGTGCTGGGCCGTCGGCGACGAGCTCGATGCCATCGTCTCGGCGCTCGCCGCCAACGGCGTTCGCTTCGAACATTATCCGGACATCGGCCGGCTGGACGGCGACGTCCACGTCGCCGGCGAGGCCCGGCTGGTGTGGTTCAAGGATCCGGACGGCAACATCCTGCACTTGAACAACCTGCCGATGTCGTGACGCGCAGCGCCGCGGCGTTGCTCAGGCGTTGGTCCGGCCGAGCTGGTCCGGATCGGCGCCCTGGCCGAGCGCAGCGTCGTTCTCGACATCGCCTTCGACCGTATTGTCGCCTTCGGCCGTTTCCGGCTTCTCGCCGGTCGCGAACGCGCCCTTGGACTCGCCGATTCCGGGGTTGCGCTCGAGGTCGTCGGCGAACGGGCTGTCGCCCTTCTCGTGCTTGCTTCCGCTCATTTGATCACCTTCCTGTTTTCTGGGGATCGCCGCCGCCCAGCTCGCCGCTGTCGCCGGGCGTGCCCGAACCGATGTCGCGGCCGGCGCTGCCGCCGATCGCGTCGCCGATCGACCGGCCGCCGTGGGCATGACGGCGGATCGCTTCCGCATCGTCGCCGAGCGCCGAGCGCGCAGCGGCAAGCGGGGACGCCTGCTCGGCCGGCGCATTCTCCCCGCTCGCATCATCCTGCGCGCGCTCCTGCTGTTCCTTGAACAGCGCCGCACTGCTGCCGCCGGCGGCCGGCTCGTTCTTGATGGTTTGCGGGTGATCGTTGCCGCTGGGCGTGTCGGCCATGATGCTGCTCCTTGCGAGTGCCACTCGGTGCGTTCAACGCGGCGCCCGGGACTTCCGTTTCCTCGCAGTCTTGCCTTTTTATCGTCGCCGCCGACCGCCCGAGCGACCTCCCGCTTGGCTTTGCCGGCGGTGCGGCTGTCGGCGATTTTGGCGGCGGCGGCGATCAGCGCGGCCTTGATCAGGTCGCGCAGGATGGCCGGGACAAACTGGCTGCGGACCACTCCGCCTGCACCCTTGCGGACTTTCTTGCTGAGCTTGGCCATGCCGCACTCGACGCGGCCTCGCTCGGCACTGTTCCGGAACTCAGCCGTTCAGCCGTTCAGCCGCGACGGACCTCCGGGTTCGGCTGGATGATGGCGCAGGCGATGCGGCCGCCGCTGTTGCCGCTGGGATCGGTGACGTGATCGTCGGCCTGGGCATGCAGCACCAGCGCGGCGCCGTCGGCATCGAGCACCGCCCCCGGCGTGCCTGGCGGCACCAGCAGGTTGGCGCCGGCCACAGTCACCGTCTCGCCGAGCACGCCGTTTGCGGCGACCGTGACGTTGCGCAAGTCACCGGCGTGCGGGCCGGCTGGATTGTTGAGGCCGTGCTTTCGCGCCGTCGGGTTCCAGTGCGGACCGGCGCTCTCGAAGCCGGGCGGGTCGCAGCGGCCGACCTGGTGGACGTGGAAGCCGTGGACGCCATGCGGCAGGCCTCGCGCGTCGATGCGGAAGGCGACGCCGCCGCTGGTCTGCCAGGCACGCACGGTGCCGATCGACTGGCCGGCGCTGTTGACGAGCGGCATCGGCGGCCCGCCGGTGGGTTCGACTGCGGTGCAGGCGGTGAGGAGAAGAATGGCGGCGATAGCAATCTTACGCATGGCTTGTCCTCTCGTCGTCATGCTGAACTTGTTTCAGCATCCATCCAGGCAACGTCCGCGCGGGTCTGGTGGTGGGTCGTGAAACAAGTTCAGGACGACAGCGGTTCCGGTTCGACCCTGACCAGCATTGCATCCACCTGCACCTGCGCGCCGGCTTCTGCGCCAAGCTCCGCCACCACGCCATCGAAGGGCGCGACCAGCGCATGCTCCATCTTCATCGCCTCGAGCGTCAGCAGACGTTGGCCCCTGGTCACCTGCTCGCCCGCGGCGACTTCCACAGCCGTAACTCGGCCCGGCATGGGGGCAACGATGGTGCCGCTTGCCGCGGCACCGCCGGTCGAGCCCCTTGCCGCCAGTTTGAATTCGAACGCCTGCCCTTCGTAGAAGGAGACGACCCGCTCGCCGTCGGCGAAGCCGTTCACTGCAGCGAACGACCCCTCGTCCGGATCGATGGTGCGGAAGCCTTCGCCGTGACCGAGCGCCACCACGCGCCGCGGAGAAGCGTTCAATCGGAATCCCGCCAGATCATCGAGGTCGGACTGCGCCAGCGCGATCACGGCGGCACCGCGCCAGATTTGTTCCGCGGGGTTCGCAGCCGGGACCAGTTCGTCCAGGTGGCGCTGGATGAAGCCGGTGCTGATCTGCCCGGCCTTGAAGTCCTCATGGACGATTGCTTCGACCAAGAACGCAGCATTGGTGCGGACCGGCCAGACCTGCACTTCGGAAAGCGTTTCAACCAGCTCGATCAGCGCATCGGACCGCGTTTCTCCGCGACCGATGATCTTGGCAATCATTGGATCGTAGAAGGGCGTGATTCGGTCCCCTCCCTCGACGCCACTGTCGATCCGAGCAGGCCGTTCCCTGCTCCATGTATAGGCTTCCGGGTCTGGCTGCAGCGCGAAGTGTTCGAGCGTGCCGACACTCGGCAGGAACCCCTGCGACGGATCTTCCGCATACAGCCGCGCCTCGACGGCGTGGCCGGTAATGGTGAGTTCGTCCTGCCGCTTCGGCAATGGCTCGCCCGACGCCACGCGAAGCTGCCATTCGACCAGGTCCTGGCCGGTGATCTCCTCGGTCACCGGATGCTCGACCTGCAGCCGAGTGTTCATTTCCATGAACCAGATACGGCCGGCGCGGAGACCCTCGCTGGCGTCGGCGATGAACTCGACCGTGCCCGCGCC
>CADCVY010000034.1 GCA_902806275.1 uncultured Sphingomonas sp.
CTTGCGACTGCCCTTGAAGCCCATCATGCCGGCCGAGCTCCACGCGATGGCGTTGCCCTGGGCATCGGTGATGGTGATCATGGTGTTGTTGAACGACGCATTCACGTGGGCCACGCCCGCCGTGATGTTCTTGCGCTCGCGGCGGCGAAGCCGCTGGGGTGCTTGAGCCATTGTGGACTACATCCTTGGAAATCTGTTGCGCTGAGGGAGGGCTGCCTCCGGCGGATCGAAGAAGGAGGCAATCGCCACCACGCGTGAAGCGCGGCGCCGAGCGCCTCGGTTGGCTTACTTCTTCTTACCGGCGATCGGCTTGGCCTTGCCCTTGCGGGTGCGCGCATTGGTGTGCGTGCGCTGGCCGCGGACCGGCAGGCCCTTGCGATGGCGCAGGCCGCGATAGCAGGCCAAGTCCATCAGCCGCTTGATGTTCATCGCGGTTTGCCGGCGAAGGTCGCCTTCCACCTGATGATCGGCGTCGATCGATTCGCGGATCTGCAGAACTTCCTGGTCCGTCAGGTCCTGAACCCGGCGCTCGGTCCCGATGTTCAGCTTGGTGGTGATTTCCTTGGCCTTGGTCCGCCCAATGCCGTGGATGTAGGTCAGCGCGATTTCCACGCGCTTGTTGGTGGGGATGTTGACCCCGGCAATACGTGCCATGTGTTCGCTTGCTTCCTTTAAGCTCCACAGGGAGACCGCAGGCGGCCGCCCCATCTCTTCGCTGCAAACCCGCCCGTCCAATGCGAAAACGGCGCGCGCACGAATGCGCCGCCGGACACTGGAAGAACGGGATGGAGGCGCAGATAGGATTGCGGTTGCCCCAAGTCAACTCCGCTTTGCGCTGCCGACCCGCTCCGCTACAGCCAGGCCGGATGGAGCGGCTTTCCCTGGCCCAGGGCATCCCCGAAGCCTTTCGGGGGAGCATCTTGGCCCTTGGCAATTTCGACGGCTTTCACCTCGGTCACCAGGCGGTGGTCGGGCGGGCCGTGGCGCGCGCGCACCATGAGGGTCGCCCCGCCGTGGTCGCGACCTTCGATCCGCATCCGGTGCGTTTGTTCAAGCCCGACCTGCCGCCCTTTCGCCTGACCAGCCTCGACCAGCGCCAACGGCTGTTCGGCGGTGCGGGTGCCGACGCAATGCTCGTGTTCGGCTTCGACGCCACGCTGGCCGCGACCTCGGCCGAACAGTTTGTCACGGGCCTACTGTCCGAGCGGATCGGCGCGTCGGGGGTGGTCACGGGCGAGGACTTCACCTTCGGCGCGCGGCGCGGCGGCAACGTTGGCGTGCTGCGCGAGCTTGGTGGCCGCCACGGCATCGCTGCCGAGTGCGTCGCTCCGATCCAGCTTGACCGGCAGCCGGTCAGCTCCAGCCGAATTCGCGCTGCGCTTCAGGAAGCCGATCCGGCCACCGCCACCCGCTTGCTGACCCGCCCGTTCGCGATCGAGGGCATGGTCGAGCATGGCGACAAGCGCGGGCGAACGCTCGGCTACCCGACCGCCAATCTGCGGATCGGCGACTATCTTCGCCCGGCCTACGGCATCTACGCGGTCCGGGTGCGGCTCGATGACGGGAGCGAGCATGCGGGGGTCGCCAGCCTGGGCGTCCGCCCGACCTTCGATCCGCCCACCGAGCTGCTCGAGACCTACCTGTTCGACTTCGCCGGCGACCTCTACGGCCGCCAAATCGAAGTCGCCCTCCACGCCTTCCTCCGCGACGAGCGCAAGTTCGACAATGCGGAGGCGCTCGTCGCGCAGATGCGCGATGACGAAGCCCAGGCGCGGCAGGTGCTCGCCCTTTAGCTCCTCCCCGGCACGGGGAGGTGGCAGCGCGCAGCGCTGACGGAGGGGGCCCTCCGCGTGGCCAACCCCTCCACCATCCTTTCGGATGGTCCCCCTCCCCGTCCCAGGGAGGATTTGCATGAGACCACCCGCCCGCTAAGGCCGCGCCCACATGTCCGACGCGCCAGATAAGCCCGATTACCGCCACACCGTCTTCCTGCCGAAGACCGACTTTCCGATGAAGGCCGGCCTGCCGCAGAAGGAGCCGGCGATCCTCGCCAAATGGCTCAAGCAGGACCTGTACGCCAAGGTCCGGGAGGCCCGCGCCGGCCGCGACAAGTTCATCCTCCACGACGGTCCACCGTACGCCAATGGCGACATGCACATCGGCCACGCGCTCAACCACATCCTCAAGGACATGGTGGTGCGCACCCAGACCCTGCTCGGCAAGGACTCGCCCTACGTGCCCGGCTGGGACTGCCACGGGCTGCCGATCGAATGGAAGGTCGAGGAGCAGTACCGCAAGAAGAAGCTCAACAAGGACGAAGTCCCGCCCGCCGAGTTCCGCGCCGAATGCCGCGCCTATGCGCAGCATTGGGTCGACGTGCAGCGCGAGCAGCTGAAGCGCCTCGGCATCGGCGGCGACTGGGATAATCCGTACCTGACGATGGCTTTCGAAGCCGAAGGGACGATCGTCGCCGAGCTGATGAAGTTCGCGGAGTCCGGCCAGCTTTACCGCGGCGCCAAGCCGGTGATGTGGAGCCCGGTCGAAAAGACCGCGCTGGCCGAGGCCGAGATCGAATATGAGGACATCGTCTCGACCCAGATCGATGTCGGGTTCGAGATCGTGGAGTCACCTGTTGCGGAGCTCAAGGGTACTCGGGCGGTGATCTGGACCACCACGCCATGGACGATCCCGGTCAACCAGGCGATCGCCTACGGGCCGGAGGTTGAATATTTACTGATCCCGGACTGGTCCCGCCTTCCAATGGCTGAGTTCGGACAAATGGTGGTCGTCCGAGAGGTGAGCAAACTGCTCATCGCCAAACCCCTCGTCGCTCAGTTTATGGACCGCGTTCAGAGCCTTGGCATTGGGCGCCCGGAAGGTGCAGGCGCCGAGCATTTCGGCCTTGATCTAGAACAACTTCCAACCTTTCTCGGGGCCCAGCTTGCCGGCACTATCGCTCGCCACCCGCTGCACCAGCTCGGCGGCTTCTTCGCCAAGCCTCGGCCCTTCCTGCCGGGCGAGTTCGTCACCACCGACCAGGGCACCGGCCTCGTCCACATGGCGCCCGACCATGGCGAGGACGATTTCGAGCTGTGCCGCGCCAACGGCATCGATCCCGTCTTCGCGGTCGAGGGCGACGGCAAGTACCGCGCCGACTGGGCCTGGCTCGGCGGCCAGGGCAGCGTCATCAACCCCAAGGTCAACGCCCCCGACGGGCCGATCTGCTCCGACCTCCGCGAAGCCGGCGCGCTGCTCGCGGCCAGCGCCGACTTCAAGCACAGCTACCCCCACTCGTGGCGGTCCAAGGCCAAGGTCATCTACCGCTGCACGCCCCAGTGGTTCATCGCGATGGATCGCGAGCTGGCCCCTCCACCGCCTTCGGCGGTCCCCCTCCCCACGCCTGCGGCGCAGGGAGGATCAGAGGTGCCCAAATCCTCCCTGTCGCGAAGCGATGGGGAGGGGGACCATGCGCAGCATGGTGGAGGGGCCACCCTCCGCCAAACCGCGCTCGACGCTATCGCCGCCACCCGCTGGGTGCCCGAGAAAGGCGAAAACCGCATCCGCTCGATGGTCGGGGGCCGCCCCGACTGGGTGATCAGCCGCCAGCGCGCCTGGGGCGTGCCGATTGCACTCTTCGTCGAGCGCTCAAGCGGCGAGTTGCTGGTCGACGTCGACGTCAACCGCCGCATCGTCGAGGCGGTGAAGCGCGACGGCGTCGACGCCTGGTCGGACGACAATGCCGCAGACTTCCTCGGCCCCAACCGCGACCAGAAGGATTTCGAGCGCGTAACCGACATCCTCGACGTCTGGTTCGACAGCGGCTGCACCCATGTGTTCACGCTGGAAAGCGGGCGCTGGCCGGACCAGCGCTGGCCCGCCGACCTCTACCTCGAAGGTTCCGACCAGCACCGCGGCTGGTTCCAGTCGAGCCTCATGGAAAGCTGCGGCACCCGCGGCCGCGCGCCCTACGATGCGGTGCTTACCCACGGCTTCACCATGGACGCCAAGGGCATGAAAATGTCCAAGAGCCTGGGCAACACGATCAACCCGCTCGACCTGATGCGCGACAATGGCGCCGACATCCTCAGGCTATGGGCGCTGTCGGTAGACTTCACCGAGGACCACCGCATCGGCAAGGAGATCCTCGCCGGCGTCGCCGACCAGTATCGCAAGCTGCGCAACACCTTCCGCTATCTGCTCGGCGCGCTCGAGGGGTTCGGCGACGAGGAGCGGCTCGACGACGTCGCGAGCTATCCGGAGCTCGAACGCTACATGCTGGCGCTCACCGCCGAGCTCGACGGCAAGCTGCGCCAGGCGGTCGTCGATTTCGACTTCAACAGCTACACCCGGCTGCTGAGCGACTTCTGCAACAACGACCTCTCCGCCTTTTACTTCGATATCCGCAAGGACTGCCTCTATTGCGATGCCCCGGGCGACCCCAAGCGCCGCGCCTACCGGACCGTGCTCGACACTCTGTTCCATGGCCTGGTCCGCTGGCTGGCCCCGGTGCTGGTGTTCACCACGGAAGAGGTATGGGCGACGCGCTACCCGGAGGCCGGATCGGTGCACTTGCTCGAATGGCCAGAGTTGCCGTTCCCCGGCAAAGGCCGGGGTCCAGGCGGCGAAGCCGTCTCGAATGCTCAAGAAGGAAGCCCTGACGGGCTCCTGGACCCCGGCCCTCGCCGGGGAACAGACTGGGGGCACCTGCGCACTCTCCGCACCCAGGTCACGGAACGCATCGAACCGCTTCGCCGCGAGAAGGTGCTCGGATCCAGCCTCGAAGCCGAAGTCACCGTGCCTAGCGACATTGACCGCGACCTGCTCCAGGAGCTGTTCATCACCTCCACCGTGCACGAGGGTGAGTTGAACGTCGCCAAAACCGACAACAGCAAATGCGGCCGCTGCTGGCGCCACCTGCCTGAAGTCCGCGAGGACGGCGACCTCTGCAAACGCTGCGACACAGTCGTAAATGGCTAACCCAGCCCGTCATGCTGAACTTGTTTCAGCATCCATAGCTCCACCGGCAGTGCGCGTGACAAGGTGGACCCGGGAACGAAGTGATCGACAGATCAAACGAGTTCAGGGTGACGGAAGAAGGGGTACAAACGCGGAAACGCTGTCCTACAGCGCCAGCACTGTGCAACAATGGCGCATGACCGCTCGTACCGATGACCCAATGCCGGCCTGTCCCGGCACCCGTAAGTTCACACGAAAAGCCGTCAAACCGCGTGACAATTGAGACCTTAAGAGCGTGCCCATGAACCTTCGCGCACCCGGCTTCGGCATCGCCGCGGTCATCTTCCTCGTCGACCAGCTGAGCAAGTGGATCGTCACCGGCCCGCTGGCGCTCAACCGGGTGGGCGACCAGCTGGTGCTGCTGCCGATTTTCAACCTAACCTATACCGAGAACAACGGCATCTCGCTGGGCCTGCTCAACGCCACCAACCCGACCGGGCGGTGGATGCTGGTGGCGCTGACATCCGCGATCGCGGCCGTGGTGGCGGTGTGGATCACCCGCGAAAAGAACCGCACCGACCAGATGGCGCTCGGCCTGGTGCTGGGCGGCGCGCTCGGCAATATCCTCGACCGGGTGCGGTTTGGGTACGTGGTCGACTTTGCGGACCTCCATTTCGGTGAGTTTCGTCCATTCCTGATCTTCAATGTCGCCGACGCCGCAATTAGCATCGGGGTCGTGATCCTGTTGCTGCGGGCGTTCCTGACCCGTAAGGAAACGGCGGAGGGTTCAGACTCCAAGGAGATTCAAGACCATGCGTAAGGCCCTTTCCGCCCTGGTGATCGTCGCTGCCGCCGCGACCGGCGGCTGCTCCGTCCTCCGCGGCAGCACGGCGGCGCCCGACGAGTTCGCGGTTGCGCGCAACGCGCCGCTGATCATTCCGCCCGATTATACGCTGGCGCCGCCGGTGGCCGGGACCGCCGGAACCACCTCCGATGCCCAGCAGCAGGCGATCGATGTCCTGTTCGGCGGACCGGCCCCGCGCAGCCCGTCCGAGATGAGCCTGCTCGATGAAGCTGGGCGCGACATCGCCAAGATCGGCATCCGCTCGCAGGTCTGGGATCCGGACACACGGATTGTGGACAAGGGCACCGCGACGATGGCGATCCTGTCGGCGCCCGCGGCTGACACCAACATCGCCACGGCTCAGACCGGGCAGTAAGCGGAAGTTTGCGGGGGAGGACACGCTAGCATGGCCGAAGACACGCTCTCCGCCCGGTTGGTCGAAGTGGAATCCATGCTCGACCGCTCGCGCCGCCGCTTCGAAGAGGGCGCCCGGCTGGTCGAAGATGCTCACAAGCTGCTGGGCGACATCCAGCAGGCGCTGATCGGCTCGCCGCGTAGCATGTCGCCCGAAGACAGCGAAGAGGCCGCTTCGCAGCTGCTCGCTTCGCTGAAGGCCAGCGGCAGCGAAATGCCGCCGACCTTGTGCGGCGGGCGGCTTGCGGTCGACCAGGTGCAAAGATTGATCCGGATCGACGGGCACCCGATCGGCATCACCGAGATGGAATATCGCGTGCTCGAGCTGCTGGCCTTTGCGCGCAACAATGTGGTCACTCGGGCGATGCTGCTCAAGCACCTCTATCGCCGGGCCGACGACCAGCCGCAGCCCAAGATCATCGACGTGTTCATCTCCAAGCTGCGCAAGAAATTGCGCAACGCCAGCGGCGGCGCCGAGTTCGTCGAGACCATCCCCCAACGCGGCTGGATCCTGCGCGATGTGGACGCCACCAGCGGGGCTTAGATTCACCTTTTCTTAGTGCTAGCCCGGTTAGCCCGGTGCGATGCTTCACCTGCTTGCCGACCCGCGCACTGATGTGCGGCCGCAACCCTATGCGGAAGCCGTTGCGCGGCTGGCGAGCGTCCGCCACGCACTGCGGCTGGTGGAGCCGTTCGGCGCGGGCCCTGCGCCCGACATCGACGACGCGCTGGCGGCGCGCTTCGATCATGCAGGCGAGGCCAAGCGCAAGCTGTTCGACCGCCGTTCCGAGCGGCTGGTCAGCGCCACGGCGTCGGGAGTCGAAGCCCTGCTCATCGAGCGCCAGAACCGCCGCGAACCGCATGGGGAGGCCAGCCGCGAACTGATTGAGCAAATCCAGCGCGAGCTCGCCGAAGTTGCCCGCGTGGTCCTCGCCTAGGCGGGACCCAACGCCTTGGGGGTGGCGGGGTCCGCGCCCCATTCGCCCCAGCTGCCGTCGTAAAGCCGCACTGCATCATTGCCGAGCAGGTGGGCGGCGAAGATCAGCGAGTTGGCGGTCACGCCCGACCCGCAGGTGGCCGTGAAGGGGATCGCAGGATCGACTCCCGCCGCGGCGAAGGCAGCGCGGATCTCATCGATAGATTTGAAGGTGCCGTCTTCGCGGTAGAGCGCCACGAACGGCAAGTTGCGCGAGCCGGGGATGTGGCCGGGCGCAACGCCCGGGCGCGGGTCGGGTTCGCCGCCGGTGAAACGGGCTTCCCCCCGCGCATCGAGGATTACGCCCGAGCCGAGGACGGCGGACTTTGCGACCACTTCACCGGAGCGCTCGTCGGCTTCGAACTTGCCGTTCCGGAACCCCGGCTCGCCGCGCTCGACCGGTCGGGCTTCGGCCAGCCACTTCTGCATTCCGCCATCGAGAATCGCGACCTGCCGGGCGCCGAAGTGGCGCAGCATGAACCAGCCTCGCGCCGCCGTGCGCAGGGACGAGTTGTCGTAAACGACGATCCGGTGGTCGCGGGCGACGCCGAGCTTTGCCATCGCCGATCCGAACGCTTGCCCGGACGGCATCATGTGCGGCGCCGGGTTGGCCCCGTCGCTAAGCGCGTCGATGTCCAGGAAGCGCGCGGCGGGGATATGCGCCGTCAGGAACTCGTCGCCGCCGCTGCGCCCGGTCGCCGGCATGTGCCAGCTGGCATCGACGACGACGAGATCGGGCTCCCCGAGCCGGTCGGCCAGCCACTTGGTCGGGACTAGCGGTTCCATCCCCGTTCCGGCCCGACCGTAGCTGCCGGCGCCGCCTCGAAACGGCGAAAGAAGCTGTCCGCGTTCCACCGTGGGCGCTGCGGCGCATTGGCCACCCGCCAGCCAAGCTCGGCAACGAAATCATGCAGCCGGACCGCATCGAGTTGCGCCACGGTCTGGTTCAGGTCGTCGGACGGAGCGTGGTAGTGAGTCGAGCGCCACTTGCCTTCGATCTCCGCTTCCGGAGTTCCTTTGGTGAAGCCGAACTTGAACGCCAGCGATGGAACGCCCTCGCGGATGAAACTGTACTGGTCGGAGCGGACAAATGCGTTCCGGTCGGGGAACGGATCGGGCACGAGCGGCAAGCGCATCGACCGGCCAACGTCCGCTGCAACCAACCCGAGACCGCTCTCCTCCGCACCGTAAACCGTAACGCTGCGCAGCGGGAAGATCGGCAGCGCCATGTCGAAGTTGAGGTCGGCAACGATCGAGTCCTTGGGAACGGTCGGACGCATGGCGAAGTAGCGCGAGCCGAGCAGCCCCTTCTCCTCGGCGGTCACGAAGACGAACAGCATGGAACGCTTGGGCCGGCTTCCGCGCGCCGTGTAGCTCTGGGCGATGTCGAGCAGGCCGGCCACTCCAGCCGCATTGTCCAGCGCACCGTTGTAGACGCGATCGCCGGCGATCGGCGCGCCGACGCCGAGGTGATCGAGGTGGGCGGAGAAGACGACATGCTCGCCCTCCAGCGCCGGATCGCTGCCGGGCAGGCGAGCAACGATGTTGGGCGAGGTCACGGCCCGGTGCCGCGCGGCGATGCTTGCCCGAAGCCACGTGTTGAGGTCGATTTTCGGTAGCGGCCTGGAGGCGTCGGCAAGCGCGGAGACATCGGCGAAGCTGCGGCCCGAGCTGGCGAAGATCCGCTCGGACGACGCCGGGTTGAAGCTGCCATCGAAAAAGCTCGTGCGAACGTCCCGGAGCGCGGCGTCGGTGAAATACATCCCCGATTGCGACGACAGCGACATCCCGCGGGACCACGGGATCTCCACCGCCTTGACGGTCGTCAGCGACAGCATGCCGAGGGCACCGCGGTCGGCCAGCAGGCGGGCGCGATCGCGGCGTGCGTGCGCCTTGAGCGCCCCGGAGATGTCGGCCGGTCCGCCGCTGACGAACACGGCGATCTTGCCCGCGAGATCGATTCCGGCGAAGTCGTCATGGTTGGCGTCCGGGATGTGGAGGCCGTAGCCGACGAACACCAGCGGCGCGTCGACGCTGGCTGGACGACGGCCGATGCCGCGGGCAATGATCATGTCCTCGGGAATCCGCACCGGGGTTGCCTGGCCACCGACCACCAGCGAGGCGCTGGAGGCGGCGGCATCCACCAGCTGCTCCTCAAACGCGACCGGCTGGAGAAAGCCGTCCGCCCCGGCGGGCTCAAGGCCCAACGCGCGCAGCCGTCCGACGACGTATGCTGCCGCCCGGTCGTAACCTGGTGTGCCGGTCAGCCGTCCTTCCATCCGGTCGTCGGCAAGGGCGCTGACGTCGGCCCACCAGCGCTGGGCGCGCTGCTCGGCTGTTTGCGGTTGCGAACTCGCCGGAGCAGCGGCAACGAACAAGGCGGAGAGCAGGACAAGGCAGCGCTGGATCATGGTCCGACTATGGCACGCCGGCTCGAAGCGGCAAAGCGCTTCACCTCGCCTGCCCGGTCCCGTAAACGCGCGGCATGGACGTCACCCATCTCGGCAAGGCGAGCACGCTCCCGGCCTCGCCCGAGGAAGCGCAGCTCGACTATGTGCCGAACCCGCGGCCCGGCGCGCTGTACCTGGTGCGGTTCGCGGCCCCGGAGTTCACGTCCCTGTGCCCGGTCACCGGCCAGCCGGACTTCGCGCATCTGGTGATCGACTATGCGCCGGCCGAGACGATCGTCGAGAGCAAGAGCCTAAAGCTGTTCCTCGCCAGCTTCCGCAATCACTGCGGCTTTCACGAGGATGTGACGGTCGGCATCGGGCAGCGTCTGGTCGAGGAGATGCGGCCGCGATGGCTGCGCATCGGCGGCTATTGGTACCCGCGCGGCGGCATGCCGATCGACGTCTTCTGGCAGTCGAGCCCGCCGCCGGCAGGGCTGTGGCTGCCCGACCAGGGCGTCGCCCCCTATCGCGGGCGCGGCTAGCCGGGCAGCGGCTCCGCGGCCCGCTTGCGAGTCCACGCGTAGAGGGCGAAGATCACGCCGGTGAAGACCAGCAAACCGACTGGCATCTGCCAGCCGGCCGGTTCGAGCAGCGCCAGCACCTCCGGATCGTCGGAGCCGGCGACCAGGCCCGCGAAGACCACGTTGAACAGGCTGTCGCCGACGATCAGGCCGGTTGCGGCAAGCACGCCCAGCCGCTCGGCAAAGCCCGGATTGCTCTGCCCTTTCGCCCAGCGATTGTAGAAGTGGCCAAGCACCGCGCCGACAATGATCAGCCCGGTCACCGCGAACGGCAAGTAAATGCCCATGCCGACCGCCAGCGCCGGAAGCGCGCCGCGCCGGGTCCGGCGGAGCAGTTCATCGACAACGATGACGCCGACGCCAATGAGAGCGCCAAGCCCGATCAGGTCCCATGCCAGGTTGCCGCCAAGCACGCCCGAAGCGATGGTCGAGATCAGCGCCGCCTGTGGCGCTGCCAGTGCCGCCTCGCCGGCGCCGGGCGCGCCCTGAAAGCCGAACGTGCTGTTGAGCAGGTTGAGCACCGGCGGGATCACCAAGGCGCCGAACAGCACGCCCAGGATCAGCGACACCTGCTGCCGCCATGGCGTCGCGGCGACCAGCTGGCCGGTCTTGAGGTCCTGGAGGTTGTCGTTGGAGATGGTCGCGACGCCGAACACCAGCGCAGTGACGAACAGGGCGAAGGCGATCAGCGCCTGGGTCGAAGCGCCATCCACCGCCGGGAACATCGCCGCCAGGAGCAGCGAGATGCCGAGCACGGCGAGGATGCCCACGCCTGAGATCGGGCTGTTCGAAGCGCCGATCAGTCCCGCCATGTAGCCGCAGACGGCGGCGATCAGTACGCCGGCGACCAGAATGTAGAGGACGCTGACGATTAGCGTGCTCGCAGTGGCGTCGGCGATCGGCGCCGTATTGCCGAACGCCGCGAGCAAAGCCGCGATCGGGATCATCGACAGCAGGATGGTGCCGCCCACCATGGTGATCGGGATGTCGCGTTCGGTGATGGGCAAGCTCCCAGAGCCGCCTTCGCGCCGCGCCCGGTTGGCGGCGAGCGCGCCCTTCAGGCCGCTGAAGATCGGTCCAAGCACCTTGAGCAAGGTCCAGATCGCCGCGACGCCGATCGCGCCGGCGCCGACCAGGCGGACTTGCTGGCGGAATGTAGTGCCGACGAAATCGGCGAGTTCGGTGCCCGGCGGCGGGCCGCCGGCGGTGAAGATCGGCAGCAGGACGAGATAGCCGAGGACGACTCCGACCAGCATCGCCATGCCCACCGCAATGCCGATCAGGTGACCGACGCCGATATAGGCCAGCGACAGACCGGCCGTGAGCGTCGTCGCGCCCGAGCCGATGTTGAAGGTGGTGCTCGCTTCCTCGGCCAGCAGGCGCATCTTGGCGAGCAGGACGTAGCCGGCGGCGATGGCTGCGCCTATGCTGATCGCAGCGAGCCCCCGCTTGTTCTCCGCCGCACCGCCGACGCCAGCGCCGACCTTCAGTACTTCGGCCGCCGCGACGCCTTCCGGATAGGGCAGCGGCGATCCGGTCACCAGCGCCCGGCGCAGCGGCACCGAATACATCACACCGAGGATGCCGCCGATGGCGATCACCGCCACTGACAGCCAATAAGGGAATCCGTTCCACCAACCAACCATCACCAGGCCGGGGAGCACGAACACGATCGCCGACAGCGTGCCGGCCGACGAAGCGATCGTCTGTACGATATTGTTTTCCTGGATGGTGGAATCACGAAACGCCTTGAGCACCGCCATGGAGATCACCGCGGCCGGGATGGAGGTAGCGAAGGTCAGGCCGGCGCGCAGGCCGAGATAGACGTTGGCGGCGGTGAACAGGACGGTGATCAGGGCGCCGAGCACGATGCCGCGCAGCGTCAGTTCGTTGATGTCGTCCCGCGGCCGAAGAGCGCTTACGTCAACAGCGTTGCTAGCCATGCCTTACCGTCTCCGCTCTTTGGTAATCGCGACCGCCGGTGCCGGCGTCGAGTGGCGGCGAAGCGCGCGCCAGCGGCCTTCGTCGAACACCCAGACGTCGGTGAGCAACACGCAGTCGTCGATCACCCGGTTGAGATATTTGACCCGCCAGCGGGCCTGGACGGTGCCGACCATGACCTGGTCGAGCACCGTGGCGTCCTGCACTTCAAGTTCGATGTCGTTGACCTCGCGCCGCTCGATCGCGTCCAGCCATTCGTCGCGTCGCATGGTGAATGGCCCGGTCGATCGCGTGCCGATTAGGGTGAAGTCCGGGTGAACCAGGTCGCGCAGCCGATCCATGTCCTTGCTGCACAATGCGTCGCGCCACTCATGCTCGAGTGCTTCGATCAGTTCGCAGCCGTTTTCGGCCAACCCGTGCCTCCTACTTGCCTTGGGGCCGTAGCCATGCGCTTCGAATGCCGGGTTCGTACCGGTGGAGCAACAGAATATGCATCAGCGGCCGCGCATCATGCCGCCGAGAATGCCGCGCAGCAGCCGGGTGCCGAGCTGGCGCCCGATCGAGCTTGCGGCGGCGCGCGTCGCCGACTGTATCATCCGGTCGGTCGTCGACGGCTTTGCGGCCTCGCGTCTGGCCCGCGCTTCCGCTTGCTCCTGCTCGCGGCGCCGCTGCGCCTCAAGCCGCTCCTGCTCACGTCGCAGCTTGACCTGCTCGCGCTCCGCGGCGGCGTCGGCCTTGGCTTGCTGGGCCGCGGCACGCTGGGCGTTGGCCTTGGCCTTGCTGGAGTCCGCAGCAGCTGCGGCTCCCGCCGCTTTCACGGCGAGCATTTCCTGCGCCGACTCGCGGTCCAGCGGCTCGTCATATTTCGTGCCGACCTGATCGGTGGTGAGGAGCACCTGCCGTTCGTTCGAATCGAGCGGCCCGACGCGCGACGACAGCGGCTTGATCAGGGTTCGCTGCACCGGCGACGGCGCCCCGTCCGGCTGCAGCAGCGATACCAAAGCCTCGCCGATCTTGAGCTCGGTGATGGCGCTGGCGACGTCGATATCCGGATTGGGCCGGAACGTGTCAGCTGCGGCGCGCACCGCCTGCTGGTCACGCGGGGTGAATGCGTTGAGCTTGTGCTGGATGCGGTTGCCGAGCTGGGCCGCGATCGTGTCGGGGATGTCGATCGGGTTCTGGGTGATGAAGTAGACGCCCACGCCCTTGGAGCGGATCAACCGGACCACCTGCTCGATCTTGTCGGTCAAAGCCTCGGGCGCGTCGTCGAACAGCAAATGCGCTTCGTCGAAGAAGAAGCACAGCTTCGGCAGCGGCTGGTCGCCGACTTCCGGCAGCTGCTCGAACAGCTCGGACAGCAGCCACAGCAGGAAGGTCGAATAGAGCCGCGGGCTGGACATCAGCTTGTCGGCGGCAAGGATGTTGACCACGCCGCGCGCGCGCTCGTCGACGTGGAGGAAGTCGGCGAGTTCCAGTGCCGGCTCCCCGAAGAAGTGTGCGCCGCCCTGGCTTCTCAGCTGTAGCAGCGACCGCTGGATGGCGCCGACGGATTGTTTCGAGACATTGCCGTATTCAAGCGTCAGCTCCTCGCCCCGCCCGCCGACGTCGATCAGCATGGCCTGGAGGTCGTCGAGGTCGACCAGCGGCAAGGCCTCCTTGTCGGCGACGTGGAAGGCGATGGTCAGCACGCCTTCCTGCACTTCGTTGAGGTTCATCAGCCGCGCCAGCAGCAGCGGACCCATCTCGGTCACGGTGGTGCGAATGGGGTGGCCCTGCTCGCCGAACAGGTCCCACAGCTGCACGGGGCAGTCACGATATTGCCAGCGGGCGTAGCCGATCTCCTGCGCTCGGGCGGCGAACACCCCGTGAGCCTTGGACGTCGGCGATCCCGGCATGGCGAGCCCCGCAAGATCGCCTTTCACGTCCGCGACAAAGGTCGGCACGCCGGCAGCGGACAGCGCTTCCACGATGCCTTGGAGGGTGACTGTCTTGCCGGTCCCGGTGGCGCCGGCGATCAGGCCGTGGCGGTTGGCGCGCGACAGTTCGAGCTGCTGCGGATGCTCGCCGCCCGGGGCCGCACCGATGAAGATTACGGCTTCGCTCATGCTTTCTCCCTCACATCGGCCACTTCGCCGACCGCGAGGGAGAGCGCAAGCTTGCGTTAGCGGCCGCTGATGTCCACGCCGACGAACGCCTCGGGGCCGGTGCCGCGCTTCACCAGCAGGAGCACGCTGGTGCGCCCTGAACGCCGCGCAGCATCCACCGAAGCGATCACCTGCGCCGGCGTCGTCACCTGCTGCTGGTTGACCGACAGGATAAGGTCGCCGCGCTGAATGCCATCGTCGGCCGCGTCGCTGTTGGGATCGACGGCAGTGACGATCACGCCCTGCGTGGCGGGCGGAAGGTTCGCCGCGCGCGCTAGCTCCGGAGTCAGCTGCGCTAGGGACAGGCCCAACGCGCGCTGCGGCGCCACCGGCGCCTCACCGTTGCCCGGACCCGGAGTCGCGCCGCCGCCGCCGCCAAGCGCGGCAAGCTGCTCGTCCGTCGGCCGTTCGCCGACCGCGACCTGCAGCGTCTGGCGCCGGCCGCCACGAATGATGTCGATCGGCACCCGACGGCCGACCGGCGTGTTGGCGATCAGGTAGGAAACGGTCTGGTCGGGGGTCACCGGCTGGCCGTTGACCCGGACGATGACGTCGCCCTGCTGCAGCCCGGCGCGGGCGCCCGGTCCGCCGGGGACGATCGAGCGGACGATCTCGCCATTGTCCTTGGGCAAGCCGAGCGACGGCGCGAGATCCTCGTCGAGGGCCTGGAGGCCGACGCCGAGATAGCCGCGCTGCGGGCGCTGGCCGCGCATCAGCGAGTCGACGACGGGTTTCGCCAGCTCGGCGGGGATGGAAAGGCCGATGCCGACCGACGCTCCGGTTGGCGAAATCAGCGCAGAGTTGATGCCGATGACATTGCCGTTGAGATCGAACATCGGGCCGCCGCTATTGCCCATGTTGATGGCCGCGTCGGTCTGGATGTAGCGGTCGTAGGCGCCGACGCCGGTAATGCCGCGGTGCAGGGCGGAAATGATGCCGGAGGTGACGGTACCTCCCAGCCCATAGGGATTGCCGATCGCCAGCACCCAGTCGCCGACCCTGGCGCGGGTGCTGTCGCCCCAATTGACGTACGGCAGGTTGCGGCCCTCAATCTTGAGCACGGCGAGATCGGAGCTGGCGTCACGGCCGACGATGCGGGCCGGATATTCCTTGCGGTCGGTGGTGATCACGGTGACCGTGTCGACCGTCCCCTGCCCGCCGGCGCCCTGGACCAGGTGGTTGTTGGTAACGACATAGCCGTCCGGCGAAATGATGAAGCCCGAGCCGACCGAGCCCGCCTCGCGAGTGCGCGGCGAGGTGCCGCCCGGCGCTTGGCCTCCCGGAGCGCAGCGTCCCTGAGGGATGGTGGGATCGAAGCGGCGAAAGAATTCCTCGAAGGGGTCGGCCTGCGCGCGCACCGGGACCCGCTGCTTGGTGGAGATGTTGACCACCGCGGGCAGCAGCCGCGCGGAGAGATCCGCGAAGGACATCGGAGCGCCCGGCCGCGGCGCCAATGCCGACGGCGCGTTCTGGGCAACCTGCGCCCCGGCCTCGCCCGTCGCGAGCGAGAATGCGGTTCCCCCCAGCAGAAGGGCCATCGCGACCCCATAGGCGTAACGCACTTTTCCGGACTCCTTCAAACGCATGGATACTCCATCAAACAGGTCGAGACGCAAGGGGCGCTGAATGTCGTCCGCGCATGAATGCGCTTTGAACCACTGCAGATCAGCGCGAGCGTCCAGAGAATTCCTTTAAATAGTCGTTCTGCGGCGACAGAATGATGTTAGTCGGGGCCGCTTTGTCCTGGCCGTCGCCAACGAACGTCGTCTGGTAGCTCTGCATCGCGCGGTAGAAATCGTAGAAGCTCGGGTCCTTGCCGAAGCTCGCCGCGTAGGTGCGCGCCGCTTCCGCATCGGCGTCCGCGCGGGTGATCTGCGCCTGCTTGGCACCCTGAGCGCGGATCGAGCGCGCTTCCTGAAGACGCGCGGTGCGCATCCGGTCGAACGCCGACTGCAGCGGCGTGCCGTCGGGCAAATCGGTCTTCTTGATCCGAACGTCGATGATCTCCGCGCCATATTGCCGCGCGACACGGTTGAGCGACGTGCGCACGTTCTCCATCACCCCCTGGCGTTCCGGCGTCAGGAGTGACGCGAACGACCGCTTGCCGAGTTCATTGCGGACCTCCGAGCCCAGGATCGGCCGAAGCTGGTCATTCAGCTGCTGCTCGGTGCGCGCGCGGATGAACATCAGCAGCGGATCGACGATCCGGTAGCGGGCGAACGCGTCGACCTCGAGCCGGCGCTGGTCGGTCGAAAGCACCTGCTGGCGCTGCATGTCAACGCTCTGCACGCGCTTGTCGATCCACTGGATACTTTCCGCGAACGGCAGCCGGTAGGAAATGCCAGCGCCTTCCGTCCCAATCGGCCGCCCCGCTTCGTAGCGGTTGAGAATGCGCACCGGCTTGCCGAAGCGGACCACCACGGCCTGCTTGGTTTCCGGCACGATCGGGAAGCTGCTGATCAGTATCGCAAGCGCGAGGAGCGCGAGGACCGCCGCAACGATCGGCCGGCTGCGGATCATCGCCATCATTGCTGCGCCTCCCGCTGCGGCTGGGCCGGCTGCTGCTGCCGCTGCTGCCGCTTGATCTCCGGCAACGGTAGGTACGGCGTGACGCCCGGCGCTTCGACAATGGTCTTGTCGACCTTGGAGAGCACCTGCTCCATGGTTTCATAATACATGCGGCGCTTGGTCACGTCGGGCGACAAGCGATACTGTTCATAGACCTTGTCGAACGCCGTCGCCTCGCCCTGGGCCTTGGCGATCAGCTGCAGCGCATAAGCGCGCGCCTGGTTCATGTAGGATTGCGCGTCCTGCTGCGCCGCCGTGACTTCCTTGAAGGCGTCGTTCACCGCCGACGGCGGATCGGCCTGCTTGATGGCGACGCCCTGCACCTGGACGCCAGCACGGTAGCCATCGAGGATCCGCTGCATGGTCTCGGCAACCTGCGTTTCGATGTCGCTCCGCCGGTCGCCCATTGCGTCTTCCAGGCTGACCCGGCTGACGATTGAACGCATCGCGCTTTCAGCGACGTCGCGGATGGTCTCCTCCGGCTGGGCAAGCTGGAACAGGTAAAGCTCCGGCGTGCGAATGTTCCAGCGCACGGAATAAGCGATGTCGATGATGTTCTGGTCGCCGGTCAGCATCAGGTCTTCGCTGTTGGCGGAGCCGAGGTCGACATTGCGGATGTTCTCCACGTCGATCTTCTGCACCCGGTCGATCGGGGACGGCAGGGTCAGGCCGATACCCGGCCCAAGCGTCGCGCTGTAGCGACCGAAGCGGCTGACGACGCCGCGCTGGCTCGGCGAGATCGAATGGACAGAGGTGAACAGCAGCCACACGGCAATGAAGCCAAGCACGGCCCACAGGATCAACGAGCGATCGGGGCGGCCCGGCAGGCCACCGCCGCCATTGCCGCCGAAGCGGGCACGCCCGCGGCGCAGCAGGTCGTCAAGCGACGTGACGCTGGCGCCACCACCCGCCGCCGCCCGGCGCCGCTGCGGCCCCGGCTCGCCCCACGGACCGGTGCCGCGCCCGTCGCTGACCGGAGCGTCGGCATCGTCGTTGCCACTCGATCCCCAAGGACCCTTGCTGTCGGCGAAGAAGCCGCGAACGCGGCTGCCCCACCCCATCGAATTGCTCATGCAACCCAGTATAGGAATGCGGCATCACGAAAAACAGTGGCAAGCGGCGATGCGCTGCCTATGTCCCGCGCCATGGGCGAAGGCGACGAGCTTCTGAGCGGCCTGCCGCATGGCGAACGCATCCGCTCGCGGCGGATGAAAGGCGATATCGCAACCATCATCGTCGACGCGACCGGCCTTTCTCAGACGGAATCCAATAGCCTGGACCAGGAGCTTCGCGCCGCGGCAATGGCGATCCCCGGAGTTCGCGACGCCAGGGTGGCGCTGACCGCCGCGGAGCCCGGCCGCAAGCTGATCGCAATCGGCAGCGGCAAGGGCGGGGTCGGCAAGTCCACGGTGGCGACCAACGTCGCGGTGGCGCTTGCACGCCTCGGGCGGAAGGTCGGCATGATCGATGCCGACGTCTACGGGCCCTCGCTGCCGACCCTGTTGGGCACCGATGCGAAGCCGAGCGCGGAGGACGACCGTCTGATCCCGGTCGCGGCGCATGGGCTGAAGTTCCTCTCGCTTGGTCAACTGGTGTCCCCTGGGCACGCCCTGGCCTGGCGGGGACCGATGGCGACCGGCGCGCTGGCGCGGCTGGTCGAGGCAGACTGGGGAGATGCCGAGCTGCTGATCGTCGACCTGCCGCCCGGCACCGGCGACGTGCAATTGTCGCTGATCCAGAAGTCGCGCCCGGCAGGCGCGGTAATCGTGTCGACGCCCCAGGACCTGTCGCTGATCGACGCCCGGCGCGCCGTCGACCTGTTCAACAAGACGAGTGTGCCGGTGCTCGGGCTAATCGAGAACATGGCGGTCTATAGCTGCCCCCATTGCGGCGAGGCATCGCACCCGTTCGGCACTGGCGGTGCGCAAGCCGCCGCAGCCGAAATGGGCCTGCCGTTCCTCGGGCGCCTACCGCTCTCCGCAGCCATCCGTGAAGCCTCGGATGCCGGACGTCCGCCGGCCGCGACCGACGATCACGACGGCGCCGCCTTCGCGGACATTGCGCGACAGTTGCTGGCGGCGCTGGATACACCGGCTGCTTAAAGCATTATCCTCCCCGAGGTTTCTCGGGGAGGGGGACCAGCGAAGCTGGTGGAGGGGCTCTTGGTTGCAACGAGAACCCCTCCACCGCCTTCGGCGGTCCCCCTCCCCAGCAAAGGCTGGGGAGGACACTATTATGCCACTTACCCGCGACGAGGATATTGCCGAGCTTCTCACCAATGCCCGCACCATCGCGGTCGTCGGAGCCTCGGATCGGCCCGGACGGCCATCCTACGGCGTGATGAAGTTCCTGCAGGACCACGGCTACCGCGTGTTCCCGGTCAACCCGCAGATCACCGGCGAGCATGTGCTTGGGGAGTTCGTCTGGCGCGAGCTTGCCCAGATCGGCGTGCCGATCGACATCGTCGACATCTTCCGTCGCCCGGAGGCCGCTGGGGAAGCCGTCGACCAGGCGATCTTCGTCGGCGCCAAAGCGGTGTGGATGCAGCTGGGCGTCATCAACCATGAAGCCGCAGAGCGCGCGGAAGCAGCCGGACTGAAGGTCGTGATGGACCGCTGCCCAGCCATCGACATCCCTCGCCTGCGCATTCCTCCCCGGGACCGGGAGGTGGCAGCCGCAGGCTGACGGAGGGGGGTTGGTCACCTGCGGCCCGCCCCCGCCACCACCCCTTCGGGCGGTCCCTCTCGGGCGTTGGGGAGGAATTAAGCCGAAGCCACCGTCATCTCGGGTACCAGGATCGTCGGCGCGTCGACCCCGCTGCGGAACTCGAGGTCGGAGGCCGGCTCGAGCGAAGCGAACATGTCGACGAGGTGCGAGGCGATGGTGATCCCCGCCACCGGCTCCGCGATCTCGCCGGCGCGGACCATGAAACCCGCGGCACCGCGGCTGTAATCGCCGGTGACGCCGTTCACGCCCTGGCCGATCAACTCGATGATCAGTACCGCTTCCGGGTAAGCTGCAAGGAGTTCTTGGCGGCTGCGCGCGCCCGCCTCCATGTAGAAATTGCTTGGGCTCGCGCTCGGGGCTCCGCCGGCGCCGCGCGAGGCATGGCCAGTTGGCGCGATACCGAGCTGGCGCGCCGATGCGCTCTCGGCAATCCAACCTGTCAGCATGCCCTCGTCGACCAGCGCCTGACGCGACACCCGGACACCTTCGCCGTCGAATGGGCGCGAACGGGCGCCGCGCGGCCGCAGCGGATCGTCGACGATGAACACGCCCGGAGCAAAGATCCGCTCGCCAAGGCGGTCACGCAGGAAGCTGGTCTTGCGCGCGACCGAAGACCCGCTGATCGCGCCGGCAAGATGGCCGAGCAGCGACGAGGAGACGCGCTGGTCGAACAGCACCGGGTAGCGTCCGGGCTTCGGACTCGCCGGATCGAGCCGCCCGACCGCCCGCTCCCCCGCCCTTCTGCCGATGTCCGCCGCCGCTTCCAGGTCCTCGAGGTGCCGCGCACTGTGCCAGGCGTAGTCGCGCTGCATGGCCGAGCCTTCGCCGGCGACGACGCTGGCCGAGCAGCCGTAGCTCGACTTGCGGTAAGCACCGGAAAAGCCGCCCGATGTCGCTAGTGCCACGACACTCGCCGACGCGCTCGCGCCGGCCCCGCCCGAATTCGCAACGCGTGGGATGGCGAGGGCTGCGCGTTCCGTCTCCAGCGCAAGCGCGCGAAGCTCCGCGGGGTCGGGCTCCGCGTCGTCGAAGGTATCGAGCAACGGGGGCTCGCCAAGCGCGAGCAGGTCGGATGGGGCGAGGCCGGCAAACGGGTCCTCCGGCGCCTGTTCCGCCATCGCCAGGCACCGCTCGACCAGCGCCCCCAGCGCTTCGTCTGAAAGGTCGGACGACGCCGCGGTTGCGGAGCGCTGGCCGACGAACAGGCGAAGGCCGATCTCCTGCCCTTCCGAGCGGCCGACGGCTTCGATCTCACCCATGCGGACCTGCACGCTGCTGGACGCATCGGCGATATAGAGGGCGTCGGCGGCGCCGGCGCCGGCGGCAATCCCGCGTTCTACAAGCGATTGGGCGATGTCGCGGGCCTGGTCGGGAGCAAGCATGGGGGCCGCGCCTAGCGCGCCGAAACGCCGACGACCAGCATCGCGAGGAACACCAGCAACCCGCAGCTGCGGTTGGACCGGAACAGCCGCAGCGCCAGCTCGCCGTCGGCGGCGTCCGTCAGCAGCGCTTGGTTGCCGAGGTGCAGAGCGGCCGGAACCAGCGCAAGGACCGCCACCCAGTCCGGGCGCACCGCCCAGATCGCCGCGCCCCACAACAGGAGCGCGGCCGCGTAGCATGCACCCACGCCGGCCGCGACATGCCCGCCAAGCCGCCTCGCCGACGATTTCACGCCAACCAGCGCGTCGTCCTCGATGTCCTGGATCGCATAGAGCGTGTCGTAGCCGATCACCCAGGCGATGCTCCCGGACCATAGCAGGATCGCCGGCCAGCATAGGTTGCCGGTGACCGCCGGCCAGCCGACCAGCGCCCCCCACGAGAACACCAGGCCAAGCCACGCCTGCGGCCACCAGGTGATCCGCTTCATGAACGGGTAGGCCGCAACCGGGAAGAGACTGGCGAGCGCTACGGGCGCGGCGACG
>CADCVY010000035.1 GCA_902806275.1 uncultured Sphingomonas sp.
GCCTTTCGCAATGCGCTTTCTCGAGCTGGGCGGATAATGAGAAGAACTCGACCGGCCGCCTCGCCGACCCGCGCAGCTTCTGCATCCAGAAGACGCTGCAGGACATCGCCCACGGCGGCGACGTCGACCGCAACCTGATGTTCGCCGGCCATTCCGCGTTCCGCTTCAAGACCGACCCCTTCTACTCGAACGGCTTCGTCCCGACTGTAAAGCAGCTGGTCGAGAGGATCCGGACGGGGGCCTGATGCGCGTTCGGGGGGCGTTTGCCGCATTACTGATCATGGCCGTAGCGGCTCCTGCCTCAGCCCAGGACAAGCAGCCGCCCTACTGGGCTTCGATCGCGTCGGGCGAGGCGATGACTCGCAAGGGGCCGGGTCGGAACTATCCGGGTAGCTGGTTGTACAAGCGGCGCGACCTGCCGGTGCGGGTGCTCAAGCTCTATCCCAGTTGGCGCCTGATCGAGGACCCGGACGGAGCGCGCGGCTGGATGTTGGTGACGCTGCTCAGCGACCGTCGGACAGCAATCGTGAAAAAGGGGCAGCCCCGCGCGGTGCGCACCGATCCGAGTGACAGCGCAAAGATCCGCTATCTCGCCGAACAGGGCGCGGTCGGCCGTATCGAAAAGTGTCGCGACGGCTGGTGCCAGATTACCTTCGGGAATCGCGAGGGGCATGTCCGGGTGAGCGACATCTGGGGCGTTGGCCCCAACGAAGTGGTGGACTAGAGTCCCCCGGCAAACAGGGGAACCAGCCAATGAAGCTCATCACCGCCGCCGCACTGCTGATCGCCAGCACCGCTTCGGTCGCGCAACCGCGCGCTGCCATGCAGCACTTTCCCGCCGGACCCAATGCGCCATTCTCGACCGCCGTGCGCGTCGGCGACGTAGTCTACCTGTCCGGCGCGATCGGGGTCGGGCCCGACGGCAAGCTCCCCGAAGGCTTTGAGGCGCAAGCCAAGCAGACGATGGAGAACGTCGGCACGTCGCTGAAGACCGCCGGCCTCAGCTGGGAAGACGTGTTCAAGTGCACAGTGATGATCGACAACATGGCCGACTGGCCCAAGTTCAACGAGGTATACGTGCCCTATTTTCCCAAGGGCAAGCTGCCGGCGCGGAGTGCATTCGGCGCGGATGGTCTGGCGCTCGGCGCGCTGCTTGAACTCGAATGCATGGCGCGGGCGGCAAAGTAAGCCAGTGCTCCTGCGAAAGCAGGAGCCCAGTACCTTTTCAGCGCGCGGAAAGAAAACAACTGGGCTCCTGCCTGCGCAGGAGCACAGCGCGCTAAACCAGCTCCACGGCCACTGCCGTCGCCTCGCCGCCGCCGATGCACAGGCTCGCCACCCCGCGCTTCACCCCCCGCTGCTTGAGCGCGTTGACGAGCGTGACGATGATCCGCGTGCCGCTGGCGCCGATCGGGTGGCCGAGCGCGGTGGCGCCGCCGTGGATGTTGATCTTCTCGTGCGGAATGCCGAGGTCCTTCATCGCGAACATGGCGACGCAGGCGAACGCCTCGTTGACCTCCCACAAGTCGACCTCGTCGGCCTTCCAGCCGGCTTTCTTCAGCACCTTGTCGATGGCGCCGATCGGGGCGACCGTGAACTGCGCCGGCTCCTGCGCGTGAGCGGCGGTCGCGACGATGCGGGCGATCGGCTGCAAGCCCTGCTCGCGGGCGGTGCTCTCGCGCGTCAGGACGACTGCCGCGGCACCATCGGAAATGGATGAGCTGGTGGCGGCCGTGATTGTGCCTTCCTTGGCAAAGGCGGGCTTCAGCTGCGGGATCTTGTCGGGCCGGCCGCGCCCGGGCGCCTCGTCGGTGTCGACGATCGTCTCGCCCGCGCGGCTCTTGACGGTCACCGGCACGATCTCGTCGCCGAAGCCGCCATTGTCGATCGCGTCCTTGGCCCGGCGCAGGCTCTCGATGGCGTAAGCGTCCATCGACTCGCGGGTGAGCTGATATTCATCCGCCGTGGTCTGGGCGAAGCTGCCCATCGCGCGGCCTTCCTCGTAGGCGTCCTCCAGCCCGTCGAGGAACATGTGGTCATACGCCTTGTCGTGGCCGATCCGTGCGCCGGAGCGGTGCTTGGTCAGCAGGTATGGCGCGTTGGTCATGCTTTCCATGCCGCCGGCGACGATCACGTCGGCATTGCCGGTGCGGATCGCCTCGTCGCCCATGATCACCGTCTGCATGCCCGACCCGCAGACCTTGTTGACGGTGGTCGCCTGGACGGACTTGGGCAGCCCAGCCTTGAGCGCGGCCTGCCGCGCCGGCGCCTGGCCAAGGCCCGCTGGCAGTACGCAGCCCATGTAGATGCGGTCGATGCTCTCGCCGGACACGCCCGCCCGCTCCACCGCCGCCTTGACCGCCGTCGCGCCGAGATCGGTCGCGGACGCGTCGGCCAGAGCCCCCTGCATCGCGCCCATCGGGGTGCGGGCATAGGATAGGATCACGGTGGAATCGGATGCTTGCGTGGCCATGGCGTTCCTCACAAAGCCGCTCATCCTGAGTAGCCGCGAAGCGGCATATCGAAGGACGGGTGCTTCGATACGCGCCTTCGCAAGCTCAGTCCCTACTCAGCATGAGCGGTTAGGGTTGCTGATTGTTGCAGCGCACATAAGCCGTCAGTCCGCCTTGTCCAAGTCTTCGGCCCTCTGCTAGCGCCATGACCGAACAGGAGACGCACCCGCATGTCCGAGCCCGGACTCGATTTCGACCTCGGCGAGATGGCCGACACCATCCGCGACAGCACCCAGCGCTTCGCCGCGGACAGGATCGCGCCTGTCGCCGCCGAGATCGACCACAGCGACGAATTCCCGCGCGACCTGTGGCCGCAGATGGGCGAGCTCGGCCTGCACGGCATCACCGTCGAGGAGGAATGGGGCGGGCTTGGCCTCGGCTATCTCGAGCATGTCGTCGCCCAGGAGGAAGTTGCCCGCGCCTCGGCGTCGGTGGGCCTGAGCTACGGCGCCCACTCCAACCTGTGTGTCAACCAGATCCGCCGTTGGGGCAACGACGAGCAGAAGCGCCAGTACCTCCCCAAGCTGATCAGTGGCGAACATGTCGGCTCACTGGCGATGAGCGAGGCCGGCGCCGGCAGCGATGTCGTCAGCATGAAGCTCAAGGCGGAGAAGAGCGGCAACGGCTATCGCCTTAATGGCACCAAATTCTGGATCACCAACGGCGCTTATGCCGATACGCTGGTCGTCTATGCCAAGACCGGCGAGGGCAGCCGCGGCATCACCGCCTTCCTGATCAAAAAGGGCATGGATGGCTTTGCCATCGGCCAGAAGATGGACAAGCTCGGCATGCGCGGGTCCCCCACCAACGAGCTTGTCTTCAACGACTGCTTCGTCCCTCCCGAGAACATCCTCGGCAAGGAAAACGAAGGCGTCGCGGTGCTGATGAGCGGCCTCGATTACGAACGCACGGTGCTTGCCGGCATCCAGACCGGCATCATGCAGGCCTGTCTCGACACCGTCCTGCCGTTCGTGCGCGAGCGCAAGCAGTTCGGCAAGCCGATCGGCAGCTTCCAGCTGATGCAGGCCAAGGTCGCCGACATGTACGTGGCGCTGAACTCGGCGCGCGCCTACGTCTACCAGGTCGCACGCGCCTGCGACGCCGGCCGCACCACTCGCTTCGACGCCGCCGGCGCGATCCTCCTCGCCAGCGAAAATGCGGTAAAGGTGGCCAACGAAGCGGTGCAGGCGCTGGGCGGGGCCGGCTACACCAAGGACTGGCCGGTTGAGCGCTATTACCGCGACGCCAAGCTGCTCGACATCGGCGCCGGCACCAAC
>CADCVY010000036.1 GCA_902806275.1 uncultured Sphingomonas sp.
GGCTTCCATCGCCGCGAGCAGCTGCTTCGGGCGGGCGCCGAGCAGCCGGGGGCCCGGCACGGGCGTGAACGGCACCGCCACCTGGAGCTTGGGATAATATTCGCCGCCGGCCCGCTCCCACGCGTCGGCCCAGCCGTGGTCGAACACATATTCGCCCTGGCTGTGCGTCTTCAGATAGGCAGGCGCGGCCGCAACCAGGTGCGATGCCTCGTCTTCGATCAGGATTGGGGCAGGCGTCCAGCCGGTGCCCGGCCCGACGCTGGCGGAGTCCTCCAGCGCCGAGAGGAAGGCGTGGCTGGTGAACGGTTCCGGGCCGGCAAGCCGATCCCATGCTGCGCGGTTCAGCCCGGCGACCCCGCCGGCGATCTTGGCAACGAACTCGGGTTCGCGGTCGCCCATGTTGCGCGAGCCCGACTAGGCCCGCTTCCCCGAAGCTACGCCTTCACCGCGACGATCGCATCGACCTCGACCGAAACGCCAAGCGGCAAGGCGGCGACCCCGACCGCGCTGCGGGCATGGCGGCCGGGCTCGCCGAACACGTCCTGCATCAGCTCGGACGCGCCGTTGGCGACCTTGGGCTGGTCGGTGAACTGGGGCGCGCTGCTGACGAACACGCCCAGCTTGACGATCCGTTCGACCCGGTCGAGCGAGCCCAGCGCGGCCTTGATCTGGGCCAGCAGCATCACCCCGCAACGACGCGCGGCGGCTATCCCCGCATCGAGGTCGACGTCCTCGCCCAGCCGGCCTTTGATCAGGCTGCCGTCCTCGGCGAAGCTGATCTGCCCGGAGATATGGAGTAGCCCGTTGGCTTCCACCGCGGGCACATAGGCGGCAACGGGGGCGGAGGGCTCAGGGAGGGTGATGCCGAGTTCGGCAAGGCGCTGGTCGATGCTCATGGCGCCCCCAAGCACCCGCGCAGCCGCGAATCAAGCCTCCCGATCGACGACGAAGCCGGCGAAGCTCTGGCTCACCGGCATCAGTTCGATGGTGTTGATGTTGAGGTGCGGCGGAAGGTTGGCCAACCACCAGAACACGTCGGCGAGGTCGTCCGCGGTCATCGGGTTCATCCCCGCATAGAGCTTGTCCGATGCTTCCTTGTCGCCGCCGGTGCGGACGACGGTGAACTCGGTCTCGGCCATGCCCGGCTCGATCGAGGTGACGCGCACACCGGTACCCGCCAGGTCGCAGCGCAGGTCGAGCGAGAATTGGCGCACGAACGCCTTGGTGCCGGCATAGACCGCGCCGCCCTTGTACGGGTAGGTCGCGGCGACGGACGACAGGTTGATGATCTGGCCCCGACGCTCGACCAGCTTGGGCAGCAGTGCGCGCGTCAGCGCCACCAGTCCGGTGATGTTGGTGTCGATGACCTGCTCGATCCGCTGCCACTCGGTCTCAGACATGGGCGTGGTCGGCGGTGCCAGGCCGGCGTTATTGATCAGCAGGTCGATCTCGCCCCACCGCGCCTCGAGCTTGCCGAGCGCGTCCACGGCCTCGATGTCGCGCATGTCGACTTCCAGCGGCAACAAGGCATCCCCAAGCTCGTCGGCGAGCGCGCGCAGGCGATCGCCGCGCCGGCCGGTGCCGATGACCCGCCATCCGGCACCGGCAAAGCGGCGCGCGGTCGCGAGCCCGAAGCCGGCCGTGACGCCGGTGATCAGAACGGTCCTGGTCATTCCGCCTCCTTGAATCGGGCCAAGATCCAGTCGCACGCGACCGCCCAGTCGTCGATGCGGGCGTGGGCGTGCTCGGCCGGCGGGATTGCCCGGGCAAGGCGCGGCTCGGCGATCATGTGCAGGCGCTGGACCTCGGGCGCATGCTTGGCGACGGACGCATGGTGGACCGGCAAGTCGTCGACGAACACCGCGCGCGGACGTCCATGCCGCTGCCACAACAGCTGCACCGGATCCCCCTTGCCACCCTGATTGCAGACGACTTCGTGGCGAATGCCATGCCCGGCAAGCTGCTCGACCCGCCAGCCGTGCGCCTCGTGTGGAAGGTTGGTAAGGACAACGATGTCGGCCCGCTCGCCGATGCACCCGAGAGCTTCAACCGCACCGGGGACTAATGTCTGGCGATGGATCTGCTCGCGGAAGAACTGATCGAGCAGGCGCCACACCTGGTCGGCGGGGAGAACTTCCCCATGTGCGTCGGTCAGCGCATCGGCGAAGCTGCCGTTTTCCAGGTCGAAGCGGACCCGGTGCTCGTCGTCGAGCCACTCGGCGAAGTGGCTGACCATGTGTAGCAGCACTTCGTCGCAATCGGTGATGAGCAGCGGGCGGTTCATGCCTCAAGCGCGCGCCTGGCGGCGACCACTTGCTCCGGCTTGACCTGGAGGTCGTCGGCGACCGCCAGCAGGTCCGGCTCGTGCGCCTCGAGGAAGCCGATCAGCGCCACCAGCAGGTCGGGATCACCCGCGCGGCGGCGAAGCTCATCTGTCCCAATCCCGGTCAGGTTGAGGAACCGCCGGGCCCGCCCGTCGTCGGCAAGCGTTGCCGCAAGCGCGGAGAGCGCCAGCGCCAAGGCATCGTCCCGCCGAACATTTGGAGCGCTGGCGGTCACGGCTTAAGCTGGCGCTGTGAGTGGGAGGGGAGCGACGTGGCCAAGATCCTGATCGTCGAGGACAATGCACTCAACATCAAGCTGTTCTGCGACCTGCTCGCGGCGCACGGCCACCAGCCCGAGGCGGTGACCGACAGCCGCAATGCGCTCGAGACCGCGCGCCAGTTCCTGCCCGATCTTGTCATCACCGACATCCAGCTGCCGCACGTCAGCGGGCTCGAACTGATCCGGCTGATCCGCGCCGATGACCGCTTGTCCCAAGTTCCGATCATGGCGGTCACCGCCTATTCCGCTGTCGGCGACGAAGAGCGCATCCGGGGAGCCGGCGCGCAGGCCTATGTTTCCAAGCCGATTTCGGTGGTGAAGTTCGCGCAGACGGTGGAACAGCTGCTGCCCACGAAGGCACCTGTGGAGGCGAGCGGCGCCGGAACTGGTCCGGAGCAACCTCCGGAACCCGAGCTTACTTGATCTTCGCTTCCTTGAAGTCGACGTGCTTGCGCACCACCGGATCGTACTTCTTGAAGCTTAGCTTCTCCGTCTGGGTGCGCGGGTTCTTTTTCGTCACGTAGAAGAATCCGGTGTCGGCGCTGCTGACGAGCTTGATCTTGACGGTGGCTGGCTTCGCCATGGTCGCATCCTGATGAGCTAGAAAAAGAAAAGCGGCCGCAGCCGCCTTGAACGGCGGGCTCATTGGCCGAACCGGCCAATTCTGTCAACTTGGCGCCTTGGTAACGGCCGTTTAACCCGCCTGTGCCACTGTGGCTCCGTCCAGGAGTTCACCATGGCCGCCGATCCGCTCTCGACCGTCCGCAAGCAGATCGGACTGCGCCTGGCCGAGATCCGCAGCTCCGGCCCGCGCCTGTCCCCGCTCGACCTCCACGCCAGGATGGACTCAATCCGGCAGCTTGCTGCCGACAACGGCCTTGAAGCGATGGAAGGGCTGGCGCGTTGTTCGGCCCAGCTGGCCTTGTTGCCGGGCCACCGGGTGGCGATGCAATCGTGCCTTGAGCATTGCGGTGACGCTCTCGCCAGCCGCTCGCCCACAGACTGCACCGCGATCCTCGCCGCCCTCGCCGTTCGGCTGCACTAACGTTCCGGCACCGTAGCAGCGTTCGCGCATTGTTGCGCCGATGCGCGCCTTTTCCCAGCTGCTCGACGCTCTCGTCTATACGCGATCGCGCAACACCAAGCTTCGGCTGATCGGCGACTATCTTAGG
>CADCVY010000037.1 GCA_902806275.1 uncultured Sphingomonas sp.
TGTCGGGGGTTCAAGTCCCTCCTCCGCTACCACCTTCGCCCTCCGGCTAGCTGCGTCACAGCTGCGCATGACACCCCCATGTGCGAGGAGGCTCGCGATTTCAGCTCCTCGACTGCACGCCTTCGATTGTGGAAGTGACCTGAACTAGGGTAGGCTCCTTCGGCGCGCAGGAGCTTGTCTAAATGCCGATCGCCCTATCCGTTCTGATGCTTGTCGCGGCCGATCCCGGCGCCAAGGTGATAGCCAAGAGCATTTGTCCTGTCGCCACCGGCGAGCAGATCATCGTGTGCGCGGATCCTGCCGATCGGTCTGGCTATCGGATCGACCCGGCCATCGCCGCGGTGCAGCGGCAGGCCGGAGATCTGGGTGCCAATCCGCCGATGCAGCGGGATATCGGCAAGGAAGGTTGCCTACCGCATGGACTGAAGCCCTGTCCCGGGCTCGATACCATTCCGGTATTGGCGATCGCTCGCGTGGCCGCGCAGAGCGCCATCCTGGCAGCAGGTGGTGAGGACTGGCGCGCTCCCTTGAGGACCGAGGCCGACCACTATGAAGTCTACCGCGAAGCGAAAGCGAAGGAGGAACGCCGCAAGAGCGACCGCAAGGTTCGCTTCGGCATCTTCTCCAAGCGTTGACGCACAAACGCCCGGGCCTTTCGACCCGGGCGTCCGCGTGACGATTGCTCGTCAGCCCCCTTTGGAGTGTTGCCTGCCCCCGAGCGGTCCCTGAAGTCCCCTCAAGGCAGCCCTCCCGAGCAAGGCGGCAAAGCCAACCTCGCCCGCTTGGTAGGTGAAAGCTACGGCGCAGCACGGCGATTTGTCACGCTGGAAAGCGCTGGCAAGTCACAGAAGCTGCCGCCTGTGTTCCCCAAGTCACATGGCTCGTTCCATTGCGCGTTCATAAAGGGAGCCCTAGAGCGCGCTCCCATGCGCCTGTCCCGAGCCTTTCTCCCCGTCCTTAAGGAAAGTCCGTCGGACGCCCAGATCGTCAGCCACAAGCTGATGCTTCGGGCCGGGCTGGTTCGCCAGACCGCTGCCGGCATCTATGCCTGGCTGCCGCTCGGCTTCCGCGTCCTCAAGAAGATCGAGCAGATCGTGCGCGAGGAGCAGGACCGCGCCGGCTCTCTCGAAATGCTGATGCCGACCATCCAATCGGCCGACCTGTGGCGCGAGAGCGGGCGCTACGACGCTTATGGACCGGAGATGCTGCGCATCCGTGATCGGCATGACCGCGAGATGCTCTTCGGGCCGACCAACGAAGAGATGCTGACGGCGCTGTTCCGCGACGATGTGCGCAGCTACCGCGACCTGCCGCGAACGCTGTACCATATTCAGTGGAAGTTCCGGGACGAAGTCCGGCCCCGTTTCGGCGTCATGCGCGGGCGCGAGTTCCTGATGAAGGACGCGTACAGCTTCGATCTCGACGAGGCGGGTGCCCGGCAGAGCTACTACACGCAGCTGCTGGCCTATCTGCGCACCTTTCAGCGGCTTGGCATTCGGGCGGTACCGATGAAGGCCGCTTCGGGCCCGATCGGCGGCGATCTCAGCCATGAGTTCATCGTGCTTGCCCCAACGGGCGAAAGCGAGGTGTTCTACGACGCCAGCTATGAGGAAATGGACTGGTCGGGCTCGGACCTTCAGTACGGCGACGTTGCCGGTCTGCGGGCTTTGTTCGATCGCATCGGCCAGACCTATGCCGCGACCGATGAGACCCATGACGAAGCCCGCTGGAGCGAGGTGCCGGCAACCAGCCAGCGCACCGGCCGCGGGATTGAGGTCGGGCACATCTTCTATTTCGGCACCAAGTACAGCGACGCCATGGGGTTGCGCGTGTCGGGGCAGGATGGCGGCATGGTGACGCCGCACATGGGCAGCTACGGCATCGGCGTGTCGCGGCTGGTCGGCGCGATCATCGAGGCGAGCCACGATGAAGCGGGGATCGTCTGGCCCGACGCGGTCGCGCCGTGGCGGGTCGGGCTGGTCACCATGCGGGCCGATGACGGCCCGAGCGCTTCGGCCGCCGACGGATTGTACCGGAAGTTGCACGACGCGGGCGTGGAGACTTTGTACGACGACCGCGACGAGCGCGGCGGCGTCAAGCTCGGCTCGATGGACCTGATCGGGCTGCCCTGGCAGGTGATCGTCGGCCCACGCGGCGTGGCGGCGGGCACCGTGGAGCTCAAAAACCGCCGCACCGGCGAGTGCCAGGAGCTTAGCGCAGAAAGCGCGCTGGAGAGGCTGACGGCATGATCCTCAACCGCGCCGAGCGCATGCTCGCCCGCCGTTACCTGCTGCCGGGCAAGGGCGAGGGGTTCATCTTCCTGGTCGCGAGTATCAGCCTAGTCGCAGTGGCGCTCGGCGTCGCCGCTTTGATCATCGTCATGAGCGTGATGAACGGCTTTCGCGCCGAGCTGTTCGACAAGATCGTCGGGCTCAACGGACATGCGATCGTCCAGGGGTTCGACGGCCGCCTGACCGGCTGGGAACAGATTGCCGACCGCGCTCGCAAGACGCCCGGTGTCACCTCGGCATTGCCGCTGATCGAGCAGCCGCTGATGGCTTCGGCTAACGGCCGCGTCGAAGGCGTGCTGGTCCGCGGCATGCGGGTGCAGGATTTCCAGAACAATCCCACCATCAGCGGCAACGTCGTCGCGGGCGACATCAAAAGCGTTCAGCCGGGCAGCGGCGCGATCGGCATCGGATCGCGACTGGCGCAGACGCTCGGCGCTCATCCAGGCAGCGAGATCAGTCTGATCAGCCCGGAAGGCCGCTCGACGGTGGTCGGCACCGTGCCGCGCATCGTCAGCTACACGGTCGGCGCCATCTTCGAAGTCGGAGTCTACGACTACGACAAGGCGTTTATCGTCATGCCGATCAAGGACGCGCAGGACCTGCTGATGCTCGGCGACCAGGTCGGCATGGTCGAACTGCAGACGACCGACCCCGACCGCGTCGATCAGATCCTCGCGCCGCTTGCCCCGCTGCTCCAGGGGCGCGGGATCATTGTCGACTGGCGGCAGATGAACTCCGCTTTGTTCCAGGCACTGGAGATCGAACGCGTCGCGATGTTCGTGGTCCTGTCGCTGATCGTCCTCGTCGCCGTGTTCAACATCCTGTCGTCGCTGATCATGCTGGTGCGCGCGAAAACGCGGGACATCGCCATCCTGCGCACCATGGGCGCGAGCCGCGGCGGGATGATGAAGGTGTTCGTGACGGTCGGCGTCACCATCGCCTCGCTCGGCATCATCCTTGGAGTGATCCTTGGCGCCATCTTCCTGTTTTTCCGCCAGAACGTGGTTGGAGGCATTCAGCGGCTGACCGGGGCCAATTTGTGGGACCCTTCCGTGCGGTTCCTGACCGAGCTGCCGTCCAAGACCGACCCGGTCGAGGTCACCGCCATCGTTCTCACGGCATTGATCCTGTCGTTTCTCGCGACACTTTATCCCGCCTACAAGGCTGCGGGCACCGATCCGGTGCAGGTGCTGCGCTATGAGTGAGGCGGTGTTGGCCACCCGAGGCCTCAAGCGCAGCTTCACCCAGGGCGATGTCACGATCGAGGTGCTGCGCGGCATCGATCTCGCGATCCAGCCCGGCGAGATCGTCGCGCTGCTCGGGCCGTCCGGGTCGGGCAAGTCAACCTTGCTGCAGGCAGTCGGGCTGCTCGAAGGCGGCTTCAAGGGCTCGATCCGGCTTGGTGGCGAGGAAGCCGCCGAGCTCGACGATGACGGTCGCACGCGCCTCCGCCGCGAGTTGCTCGGCTTCGTCTACCAGTTCCACCATCTGCTGCCCGAGTTCAACGCGCTCGAAAACGTCATCATGCCGCAGCTGGTGCGCGGGGCGGACACACCCGCCGCGCGGGAACGGGCGGCGCAACTGCTCGGCACGCTCGGGCTCGGTCAGCGCCTCGAGCACCGCCCGTCCAAGCTGTCGGGCGGCGAGCAGCAGCGCGTCGCCGTCGCCCGCGCGCTCGCCAACAAGCCGCCGCTGGTGCTGGCCGATGAGCCGACGGGGAACCTCGACGAGCAAACCGCCGATCGCGTGTTTGCCGAATTCATGGGTCTGGTGCGCGGCGAGGGCACGGCCGCGCTGGTCGCAACCCACAACGAGCGGCTCGCCGCCAGGATGGATCGCGTCCTGCGGTTGCACGAAGGTCGGCTCGAAACGGCGGCGGCGCTGAACGCCTAGTGCATCTTCAGCCGCTGCGCTGCGTTGCGCACGGGAGCTTGAGGAGGACTGCCTGAATGAACGGCAATGACGGCCGGAACACTCCGGAGTGGCCCATCAATCCCGAAACCGGCCGCCGGGTGCCGCCTCGAGACTCCGTGCGCGAGCCGGATCGAGCGCCGCCGGCGCCCACGAAGCGCGGGATCAATCCCGTCCTTCTGGCCTTGGGCGGGTTGCTTTTGCTGCTCCTCCTGTTGTGGCTGTTCACCGGCAACCGCAGCGCCGATCAGGACAAGCTCACCGGCAACGAAGCCGGCGAGACCACGGCCGCCGCCGATCCAGAGAAGCGCTGCGCCAGCCAGGCGACTTATGACCTCATTAAGCGCGACATCTTCCGCCGCGCCGCGCAGGTGCGGGGCAGCGACCAGGGCGCGTTCGACCGGCTCGCGGCTTACGCCTCGGTGCGGATGGAAAATCCGGTGCTCGAAAGCGAAGATTCGGACAACGGCGCGGTTAGCTGCTCGGGATCGCTATCGATCGACCTGCCGCCCGGCGTGCAGGTGGTCGGCGGCCGGCGTACGCTCAGCGCGGACATTGACTATTCCCTCCGCGGTTCGGCCGACCGCAGCGGCGACGTTGTGACCATCCGCAACGCGGACGCCATCGTCACGCCGCTGGCGACGCTGGCGCGAACGGATTCGGCCGGGGCTGCGGGCTCCGTCCCGACTGGCCAAGCCGACGACCCCGACGTCCTTGGCGCGGTGCCGCCCGGAACTGCTCCCCCGCCGCAGGCTCCACCGCAACCCCGTTACCCCAATGAGCCGGCACCTCCGCCCGTTCAGGTTTCGCCCAGGAGCAGCGCTTCGGCATCGCCCAGTTTCAATTGCGCAAACGCCAGGACTCGCGGTGAGCGCGCGGTCTGCGGCGACGGTGGCTTGGCGTCGCTCGACCGCCAGATGGCGGCGCAGTTCAGTAGCGCGCGGGCACAGGCGAGCCCGTCCGAGCGCGCCCTGCTGGATCGCACCCGCGGGCGCTTCCTCGCCTATCGCGATGGCTGCCGCTCCGACGATTGCATCGCCGACGCCTACCGCGGCCGGATGCGCGAAATCAGTGACATCATGGCCGGCCGCTGGCAGCCGCGGTAACCGTGGATAAGTGGCCGCCGGTGCCTTCTCTGGCGGCCTGAAATCCCCATAGTGGAAGGGTGAGCACACCCTACGTTCCTCTGCGCGTCTTCTCGTCCTTCACCATGCTTGAAGGCGCGATGGAGCCGAAGACGATTGCGGCAAAGGCTGCGGCGCTCGGCTTTCCGGCGGTCGCGCTCGCCGATCGCAACGGGCTGTACGGCGCGATGCCGTTCAGCGACGCCTGCTTCGGCAAGGGCGTCCAGCCGATCGTCGGCGCGATGCTGCGGGTCGCGCGGCCACCCGAGATCGGCGGGCCGGAAGCGATCGACTGGCTCGTCCTCCTCGCCAAGGACGAGGAGGGCTACAACAATCTGTCCAAGCTGGTCTCGGCGGCCCACCTTGACCGGCCGCTCGAGCAGGAACCGCATGTGCCGTTCGCCAAGCTGCATGGCCTGGCGGGTGGGTTGGTTGCACTTACCGCCGGAGCGGAAGGCGCCCTGGCCAAGCTTGCTGCTCAGGGGCAGCGCGGGACCGCGGAATCCTATCTCAGCCAACTAAAAGCGGTGTTTCCCGAGCGGCTCTACATCGAACTGATCCGCCGCCGCGACGCGATCGAGGAAGCGGCGGAGGAGGGGCTGATCGAGCTCGCTTATGCTCGCCACCTGCCGCTGGTGGCAACCAATCCCGCCGCTTATGCCGACCCCAGCTACCATGCGGCGCACGATGCCATGCTGTGCATCGCCAACTCGGCCTATGTCGAAAGCGCGGACCGGGTCACCTCGTCGCGCGACGCGTGGCTGAAGGACAGCGCGGCGATGACGGAGCTGTTCGCCGACTTGCCGGAGGCGCTCGCCAATACCAGCGTCATCGCGCAGCGCTGCGCCTTTGCAGCGCCGACCCGCAAGCCGATCCTGCCGAGGCTCGGCGAAGACGAGGATGAGCAAATGCGGCGCGACGCGCACGCGGGATTGCAGCAGCGGCTGAAAGGCCGCGCAGATGATCAGACGCCCTACTTGGAGCGGCTCGATTTCGAGATCGACGTCATCACCCGGATGGGGTTCGCCGGTTACTTCCTGATCGTCGCAGACTTCATCAAGTGGGCCAAAGCGAACGATATTCCAGTGGGCCCTGGACGTGGCTCGGGAGCCGGGTCGGTGGTCGCCTGGGCGCTGACCATCACCGATCTCGATCCGATCGCGCTTGGCCTGCTGTTCGAGCGCTTCCTCAATCCCGAACGCGTGTCGATGCCCGACTTCGACATCGATTTCTGCGAGACGCACCGGGACAAGGTGATCAGCTACGTCCAGGGCAAGTACGGCCGGGACCGGGTTGCCCAGATCATCACCTTCGGTCGGCTGAAAGCGCGCGCGGTGCTCAAGGACACCGGGCGGGTGCTGCAGATGAGCTACGGCCACGTCGACCGGCTTGCCAAGCTGGTGCCCAACCACCCTGTCGACCCCTGGACGCTCGAGCGGTCGCTAAACGGCGTCAGCGAGCTTGCTGCCGAGTATAAGAACGATCGTCAGGTGAAGCGCCTGTTCGACCTGGCGATGAAGCTCGAAGGTCTGCCGCGTCACGCTTCGACCCATGCTGCCGGCGTCGTCATCGGCGACCGGCCGCTCGACGAGTTGGTGCCGCTGTACCGGGACCCACGCTCGGAAATGCCGGTGACCCAATACGACATGAAATATGTCGAAGCCGCCGGGCTGGTGAAGTTCGACTTCCTCGGTCTCAAGACCTTGTCGGTCCTCAAGGAAGCGCGACGGCTGCTCGCCGATCAAGGCGTGGAGGTCGACTTCGATGCGCTGCCTTGGGACGATCCCGCAGTCTACGAACTCCTGCAGCGGGGCGATACGGTCGGAGTGTTCCAGCTTGAATCGGAAGGCATGCGGCGAACGCTCGCGGGCGTGAAGCCGACGAGCTTCGGTGACATTGTCGCGCTGGTAGCGCTCTATCGGCCTGGCCCGATGGACAACATTCCGATGTTCGGCGACCGCAAGAATGGTCGGGCCGAGCTCGCGTACCCGCACCCTCTGCTCGAAGGCATTTTGGCGGAAACCTACGGCATCTTCGTCTACCAGGAGCAGGTGATGCAGGCGGCGCAGGTGCTTGCCGGCTATTCACTCGGCGAAGCGGACTTGTTGCGGCGGGCCATGGGCAAGAAGATCCAGTCGGAGATGGATGCGCAGCGCAGCCGCTTCGTCGAAGGTTGCGGCGCCAACGACATCGCGCCTGCCAAGGCCAACGAGCTGTTCGACTTGATCGACAAGTTCGCCGGCTACGGCTTCAACAAGAGCCACGCCGCCGGCTATGCGCTCGTCGCCTATCAAACGGCCTGGCTCAAGGCCCACCACCCGGCCGAATTCTACGCCGCGTCGATGAGCTTCGACATGGCGCTGACCGACAAGCTGGGAATTTTCGTCGAGGACATGCGCCGGGCAGAGGTCGCGTGCCTGCCGCCCGACATCAACCGGAGCCATTCGCACTTCACCGTCGAGGACGGCGCCGTCCGCTATGCTCTGGGCGCGCTTAAGGGCGTCGGCGAAAAGGCGATGGATGCTTTGGTGGAAGAGCGTGAGCGCTCCGGTGCCTTCGCCAGCCTGGAAGATTTCGCGGCGCGCATCGATCCGCGGATACTCAACCGCCGCCAGCTCGAAAGCCTCGCCGCAGCCGGGGCTTTCGATTCCATTGCCGCCGATCGGCCGGCGGTGTTCGCCGGCGCCGAAACCATACTGGCGCACGCCGCGAGTGCGCACGAGCAGCGCACCAGCGGCCAGGCCGGCCTGTTCGGGGGTGCTGGAGAAGCCGGCATCGCGCCCATTCGCCTGCCGCGCGACGCCGCATGGACGCTCGCCCAGCGCATGGCGGCTGAGAAGGACGCGTTCGGTTTCTATTTCTCGACCCATCCGGTCGAAGCACACAAGCATGTGCTTGCAGCCTACAAGGTGCGTACTTTCGCCGAGCTTTCCGAGTTCCGCATCGCCGAGGGCGAGCGGGTCGGCGCCAACATGGCCGCCCTGGTCGAAGACGCGCGCTTCCGGACGTCGGCCCGGGGCCGGCGGTACATGATGGTCTCATTGAGCGACAGCTCCGGCCAGTTCGTTGCCACGGCTTTCGACGACGAAGTCTGCGCGGCTCTAGAAGCGGGCGCCCGAGCGCAGACCTGCGGCTTGCTCTCCGTGGAGCTCGACCGCCGTGCCGGCGACGAGACTCCGCGGGTGACGATCAAGCGCTTGCAGCCGCTGGCCGAGTTGGCGAAACGGACGCGGCTGCAGATGACGATCCGCGCTGGGACCAGCGATGCAGCAAGGCTCGTTGCGCTCGAGCTGGCGCAGTCACGTGGCGGCAACGGATTGGTTCGATTCCTCATCCCGCTGTCAGCAGGCGGCGAAGCGGACATCGTCGCCGGCCGCGACTTCATGCTCGACGGCGAGCTTGCAGCGCGCCTGGAACGGATCGCCGGCGAGGGCAGCGTCGACCTCTCCGTCCAGGAGGCGCCGAAGCTCGCCCTCGTCGGCTGACCGGTTAGGCCATCCAGAAGCCGTCGCGGTTGACGAGGCTGGTGATCTTGCTGTTCTGCTCTTCCGTCAGGTCCTGCTTGAAGCGGGGGAAGACCTGCTCTTCTTCCATGTGCATGTGCTTGGAAATGAAGCCGCGGAACTCGCGGACCTTGTCCAGCCAGATCGGCGAGTCGGCGCCCATCTGATCTAGCGCATAAAGGTACGTCTTGACGTGGCCGTGCTCGGTTTCGAGCAGGTCCGCGTCATGCTGCTCATTGGCTTGGCGAAGCGCAGGATAGACCACCATTTCTTCCTGGTGAGCATGCTTGTCGAGCGCATGGGTCAGCTTCATCAGCAGCATCTTGCGCTTGAAGGTCTGGGATTGGTCGGTGGCCAGCATCTTGTCGAAGATGGCGAGCGCCATGTCGTGCTCGGTCGCCAGGATCTCGTCCCAGTCGCCGGCCATGGATTCCATGCCCTGCATCAACAGCTTGCGGCCATAATTGGCGGCAAAGCCGATCGCTGCGCCGGCCAAGGCGGCGCCGAGCAGCGGGCCGCTGTTGTCGCCGAACGAAAAGGCACTGCGACTTTCCTTGCTTCTGGGCTTGCGCTTTTCGTTGCCGCGGCTGGGGTTCTCATTGCGATTTTCGGCGGAGCGGGCGCGCTTCTCGCTTGCCGCCTGGCCCTCGGCTGTGCGGTTTTCGGCGGTGGCGCCGCCGTCGGCGTTGTTGCCGCTGCTGCCGTCGCCACTTTTGCCGCGTGAGCCGCGGCCGGTGGTGCCGGTGCGATTGGAAGTGCGGCCTGGGGTACGCGTCGCCATGAATTCCTCCTTGTCGTTAGTTGGCCGGTTAACGGACAGGAGAGGGGGAGCGTTCCTGTTGCGAAACGCTTGCAGAGAACCGTTTGGCGCGGGTCAGAGCTGGTTGAGCGGTTCCGCCGGTTGCTCCTCCGGAGTGGGCTGGTCGTCGTTGCTGAGCGGTTCCTCGATTGTCGGCTGCGGGTCCGGCTCCGGCGCAAGCAACGGCTCGTCCGAGGCAGGAGGAAGCTCCCGCACCACCTCTTCGATTGGCGGCAGCGGCTTGGCGGTTTCATATTCCTCGCCTGGCAGCGGACGAGGCGCCTTGGACACCTTCGGCGGAGCCTTGTTCACCGGAGCGGTGGCGCCCTGATACACGCAGGCGTCCAGCCGGTCGCGGGCGACGACGCCGATCCGGGCCGAGATGCTGTTGCCGTAACGGCGGGTGAAGCCTTTGGGCGCAACCGCTCCACGCTTCTTGGGCAGCGGCAGCACAGCGGCTATGCGCGCTGCTTCCGTCGCGCTCATGGCGGCGGCATCGTGGCCGAAGTAACGCTGCGAACCGGCGTTCACACCGTAGGTGCCGATGCCGGTCTCGGCGAGGTTGAGGTAGACCTCCATGATCCTCCGTTTCCCCCACAGCTGCTCGATGAGGAAAGTGAACCAGGCCTCGACGGCCTTGCGGGGATAGCCGCCGCCCTGCCAGAGAAAGCCGTTCTTGGCAGTCTGCTGGCTGATGGTCGAGCCGCCGCGGATGCGCCCGCCCGACGCGTTGCGCTTCATCGCGTCCTCGATCGCTTCGACGTCGAAGCCGTTGTGCTGGCAGAACTTGCTGTCCTCGGCGCCGATCGCCGCGCGCACCATGTCGCGGTCGATGCGGTTGACCGCCATCCACTCGCGCTCCGCTCCACGGCCGGCGAACAGGTCGCCGAGCATCGTGATGGTCGTCGGCGGGTTGATGAAGCGGTAGGCTAGCACCCACAGGATTGAGACGATCAGGAGGGCGAGGACCAGCTTGACGACCCAGCCGAGCATCCGCCTCGGCCACGAGCGCTGCCGCACCCGCTTGTACTTGGGAATGGTTGAGCCGGGACGTCGCGCCATCGCCGCTGCCTAGCCCTGCAAGCCGAGCCATGCCAAGCCTCGCCTTGCCGCAGTGCAGCAGGCCATTTACATCCGGGGGGATGACCTCGACCAACGACATCCGCCGCTCCTTCCTCGATTACTTCGAGGGCGCTGGCCACGCGCGGGTGTCGTCCGCGCCCTTGGTGCCGCACAACGACCCGACATTGATGTTCGTGAATGCCGGCATGGTCCCGTTCAAGAACGTTTTCACCGGCCTTGAGACGCGCCCCTATTCGACCGCTACCAGCAGCCAGAAGTGCGTGCGCGCGGGCGGCAAGCACAACGACCTGGACAATGTCGGATACACTGCGCGGCACCACACCTTCTTCGAGATGCTCGGCAATTTCTCGTTCGGCGATTACTTCAAGGATCGGGCGATTGAGCATGCCTGGACGCTGCTCACGGGCGAGTGGGGCCTCAGCCCCGACCGGCTGACCGTCACCGTGTACCACACCGACGACCAGGCGTTCGACCTGTGGCGCAAGATTGCCGGCTTGCCCGAAGAGCGGATCATCCGCATCGCCACAAAGGACAATTTCTGGGCGATGGGGCCCGATGGACCTTCAGGCCCGTGCTCCGAAATCTTCTACGATCACGGCGAGCACATCCCCGGCGGACCTCCGGGCAGCCCGGACGAGGACGGCGACCGCTTCGTCGAGATCTGGAACCTGGTCTTCATGCAGCACTTGCAGGAAGCCGACGAGATCGTCGCCGATCTGCCCAAGCCGTCGATCGACACCGGCATGGGGCTGGAGCGCATCGCGGCGGTGCTGCAGGGCGTCCACGACAATTACGACACGGACACGTTCAAGGCGCTGATCGATGCCAGCGAAGATCTGACGCGGACCAAGGCGGAGGGCGACAACCAGGCCAGCCACCGAGTGATTGCCGACCATCTGCGCGCGTCGGGCTTCCTCGTCGCGGACGGCGTGCTGCCGGCCAACGAGGGCAGGGGTTATGTCCTGCGCCGGATCATGCGCCGCGCCATGCGCCACGCGCACCTGCTCGGTGCAAAGGAGCCGCTGATGCACCGCCTGGTGCCTTCGCTGGTTGCCGAAATGGGCGCGGCTTACCCCGAGCTAGTGCGCGCTCAGCCTTTGCTCGAGGCAACGCTGGCGCAGGAAGAAACGCGCTTCCGCCAGACGCTTGCGACCGGGCTGAAGCTGCTCGACGACGCGACGGCCGAATTGGCGGACGGAGCGACGCTGGATGGCGAGACGGCGTTCAGGCTCTACGACACCTATGGGTTCCCCTATGACCTCACCGAGGATGCGCTGCGCGCCCGTGGACTGCAGGTCGATCGCGACGGATTCGACACCGCCATGGCCCGGCAGAAGGCGGCTGCGCGCGCCGCCTGGAAGGGCTCGGGCGCGACTGCGTCGGAAGACATCTGGTTCGATCTGGTCGAAGAGCATGGCGCGACCGAGTTCACCGGCTATTCGGGCCATGAGGGTGAAGGCGTCGTCTTGGCGATCCTCAAGGATGGGCAGCGGATCGAACGCGCGCAGGTCGGTGACAACATTGACTTGGTGCTCAATCAGACGCCCTTCTACGCCGAAAGCGGCGGACAGATCGGCGACAGAGGAAAACTGTCCACTCTCAAAGGCTTCGACGGCACGGTTGAGGACACATCCAAGCCGCTCGGCAAGCTGCACGTGCTCCGCACCAGGGTGGTTGCGGGTGAGCTCGCGCCCGGCGACACCGTTCAGCAGAACGTCGACGCGGAGCGCCGCGGCCGGATTCGCGCAAACCATAGCGCCACCCACCTGCTGCACGCGGCGCTGCGCCACCGGCTCGGCACCCATGTCACGCAGAAGGGCAGCTTGGTGGCCGACGACCGCTTCCGCTTCGACTTCTCGCACCCTTCGGCGCTGAGCGCGGACGACATCGCCGCGGTCGAAGCCGAGGTGAACCAGCACATCCGCGAGAACGCGCCGGTGACCACGCGCCTGATGACGCCGGACGAGGCGATCGCGGCCGGCGCCATGGCGCTGTTCGGCGAGAAATATGGCGAGGAAGTGCGCGTGCTCTCGATGGGCCGCAACGTCGATGCCGATTACTCGGTCGAGCTGTGCGGCGGGACCCACGTCACCGCACTAGGCGATATCCAGCTGTTCAAGATCGTCGGCGAAAGCGCCGTGTCTTCCGGCATCCGCCGCATCGAAGCGCTCACCGGCGAGGCGGCGCGCCAATGGCTGCTGCAGCGCGACCACCAGCTGCGCGAGACTGCTGCGGCACTGAAAGCGGCCCCGGACGAGGTGCCGTCACGCGTTGCGGCGTTGATCCACGACCGTCGCCGGCTCGAGCGCGAGCTGGCGGAAGCCAGAAAGGCGCTGGCGATGGGCGGTGGGACGGCGAAGTCCGACGCTCCGGCCGCCGAGGAAGTGAACGGCCACAAGTTCATCGGCCAAGTCGTGGAAGGGCTTGATCCCAAGAGCTTGCGCTCGACTGTCGACACGATGAAGCAGCGCGTCGGCTCGGGCATCGCGGCACTGGTGGCAGTGAACGAGGGCCGCGCCAGCGTCGCTGTTGGCGTCACCGACGATCTTTCGGGGCAGGTCAGTGCCGTCGATCTGGTCAAGGCCGCGGTGGCGACGCTTGGCGGGCAGGGCGGGGGCGGCCGGCCCGACATGGCGCAGGGCGGCGGCCCTGACGCAGCCAGGGCAAACGATGCCCTCGGCGCCGTTAAGCGCGAGCTGGAGAAGCTGGCAGCCTGATGACCGCCGCGGTGGACGACCGCGCTCGGCCCCGGCCTGCACGCAAGCTGCTGTTCACGGCGACGATCTTTGCGGGGTCGTTCCTGCTGTTCCTGATCCAGCCGATGATCGCGCGCATGGCGCTGCCGCGGGTGGGCGGCGCGCCGGCAGTGTGGAACTCCGCCATGCTGGTCTACCAGGCGCTGCTGCTTGGCGGCTATGCCTACGCCCATGGGCTGACGCGCCTCGGCACGCGCGCCCAGTCGGCCGTTCATCTCGTTGCCCTGCTGCTCGCGGCCGCCCTCCTGCCGATCGGATTGTCGGCGCATGGCCCGCCACCGCACGCCAGTCCGTTCCTGTGGGTGCCGTGGTTGCTGTTCACTTCGATCGGGCCATTGTTCTTCCTGATTTCGGCCAACGCGCCCCTGCTGCAGCGCTGGTTTGCCTCCAGCTCCGGCGCCGATCCCTTCGCGCTTTATGCGGCGTCGAACCTCGGCAGCTTCGCCGGGCTGATCGCCTACCCGTTGTTGCTCGAACCCTTGCTGCCGGTGTCGCAGCAACGGCTTCTGTGGAGCGGAGGGTACGCCGTGCTCGTCGTCCTTCTGGCGGGGTGCGCCCTGCTTGTGTGGAGGAGCAACCTGCCGCCGCAGGAGCAGGCGCAAGCCGAGCCATCAAGACCGCTTCCTCGAATGCTGGTCGGTAAGTGGGTCTGGCTTGCTTTCGTGCCTTCGGGCCTGATGCTCTCCTCCACTTTGTTCATCACCACTGACCTCAGTCCGATGCCCTTGCTGTGGGTGGTGCCGCTGGGACTTTACCTGCTGAGCTTCACGGTCGCATTCGCCGCGAGGGGCGGCTTCTCGCGGATCGTCGCGCTGATTGCGCCCTACCTGCTGGTCCCGGCCGCGATCGCTGTGTTCATGGGCGACCGCCTGCCGCTGACGATCGTCACCGGCTTCGTGCTGGTCGCCCTGTTTTCAATAGCGACGGCGCTCCACCGCAAGCTGTACGAGCTGCGGCCCGACCCGCGGCAGCTGACGGGCTTTTACCTTGCCGTCGCCGTCGGGGGAGCGCTTGGCGGCCTCTTCTGCGCACTCGTTGCGCCGCTTATCTTCGACTGGACCTACGAATATCCGCTGCTGCTGATCGGCGCCGCAGTGACGCTTTTGCCCGGCTATTCGCCGCTGGTCCCAAGAGGCTGGTTCGAGCGCCCCGCCGCCGCTGCCCTGATCGTCGGCGGCTCGGCGCTGGTGCTGATCGGCGGCGGATTGATCGCGTTGTGGCCCCGCAACACCGAACTCGTCCGTTACGGGTCGGTTGCCGCGATCGCGATCGGCTCACTGACGGTCGGCAGCCGCGCGGTGCTGATCGCCACCATGATGGCGGCGATGGCGATCGCCGGCGGCTGGGAGAAGGTGCAGCTGTCGGCCACGTCCGGCCGGCTGATCCGGACCTATTTCGGCACCTATTCCGTGACTCACGCGGAAGCGTCGCGGCAGCTGCTCCACGGCACCACCCTCCACGGGATCCAGCTGCTGACGCCCGGATGGGAGCGCTGGCAGACGACCTATTATGCGCGGGAAAGCGGCGTCGGGCAGGCGCTTCAGAGCGCGCCGCCGCTGTTCGGGCCGACGCCGGCCATCTCGGTGGTTGGGCTCGGGACGGGCACGCTGGCCTGCTACAAGCGGCCGGGCCAGCGGTGGACCTTCTACGAAATCGATCCTGCCATGGTGGCGCTGGCGACGACGTCAGGACAGTTCAGTTTCATGTCGCGGTGCGCTCCCGATGCTCGCATCGTTCTCGGCGACGCCAGGCTGGCGTTGGCGAAGGCACCTCCCGCCAGCGCCGACATCCTGATCGTGGACGCCTTTTCGTCCGATGCAGTGCCCATGCATTTGCTCACCCGGGAAGCATTCGCGGTCTATGCACGCCATCTGAAGCACCGGGGTCTCCTGCTGGTGCACATATCCAATCGCCACCTCGACCTCGAAGGCGTGGTGGCGGCGGCGCCCGGCTGGCAGGCGCGTCTGGGCAACTACACCCCCGACTGGGACCACCGGCAGCTCACCGCCTCCGACTGGATGGCCTTGTCGCGATCGCAGGCAACCATCAGCGCGCTCGCCCGGGCGCCGGGAGGCTGGATCTGGGCTGAAAGCCGCAAGCCACGTGTGCGCTGGACGGACGATCACGCGTCCTTGCTGTCCGTCTTCAACTAGCGAGCGGCACCTAACGCTCGGTGGAACCCGAACGGCGGTTGGGGTTTCATCAGCGCAACAACCGTAGAGGAAAGCTCATGAGGACGATTTTCATGCCTGCGATCGCTGCTACCGCACTGCTTCTGTCCGCTTGCGGCGGACAGGGCGACGATGCGCTCGGCGACCAGGCGGCCGAGCAGGGCGAAGCGCAGGCCGAGAATTTGGAGGCTCAGGCTGACAACACGTCCGGGCCAGCTGCCGACGCTCTGGAGGACCAGGCGGACGCCGCAGAAGACCGGGGCCAGGCGCGAGAAGAGCAGATTGACGATTCCGACGTGGACGCGGGCGAGCTTTCGGACGCGCAGAAGAACGCGCTGGTCAACGGACAATAGTCCCGAACTAGGGGCTCGGTGCCGTGCGACTGGCGACGCGCACCGAGTCCCGCAGCCGCCGCCGTCCCAGCCTTGGCGCCTCCGCCAACTCGGCGTCAGTCATGATCTCGCTGCGCAGCGCTGCCCGCTTTTCGTGGATGCTGGCGATCACCGGACCCATGGCGACACCCAGGTCAACGAGCGCGGCTTCGGATAACTGCAGCGAGGCTTCCAGGGTCTCCGGTACCGCATCGGTCGCGCCGGCGCGGTAGAGCGTCGCCGCATGCGCCGTATCGCGGGCGCGGGCGATGATCGGCAGGTCCGGGAACATGGCGCGGAGCGATCTGGTCAGCCGGCCAACCAGCACGGGATTGTCCATGGTCAGGATGAAGGCGGCCGGCTGGCGCTGGGCCAGCCGGTCGAGGAACTCAACGTGGCCAGCCTCGCCGAACAGAACGTCGTACCCCTCCGCCCGGGCGGCGGAAACGCAGTCGGTGTCGCTGTCGACCGCCAGATAATCCTTGCCGTGGCTTTCCATCATGTCGGCAACGAGGCGGCCGACGCGGCCGAACCCGAAGATGATCACCTGTCCGAGTTCGGCCGTTTCGAGCGACGCCTCCAGTTTGCCCGCGAGCTCCTGGCCGGCGACGCGCTTGCCGGCCATCCGGCCGAGCCTGGCCAGGAGCGGGGTAATGGTGAGCCCCAGTGCCGTCACCGTTTGCCAGAAGGCGGCCGTTTGCGGCTGGATCAGCTGCGCCGCCATTGCCGCAGTTAGAACGATCAGCGTGGTTTCCGACGGTGACGCCATCAGCACCCCCGTTTCGGCTGCGACCGCCGTCGGCGCGCCGTTGAGCCGCAACAGAACAGCGGTCACCAGCGCCTTGAGCGCCAGTACCGCCACCAAGGCCGCGAGCAGGGCCTGCCAGTTGTCCATCAGGGCCAGCGGGCTGACGCTCATTCCCACGGTGATCAGGAAGATGCCCAGGCCAAGCCCGCGGAACGGCGCCGTGACGACCTCGACCTCGCTGCGGTAGTCGGTCTCGGCAATAACGATGCCGGCGATCAAGGCGCCCAGCACCAGCGAGAAGCCGATGGCGGAGGTGATCAGGCTGGCGATGATCACTACCAGCAGGCAGGCCGAAAGAAACAGTTCGGGGCTCTTGGTCCGTGCGGCCTGGGCGAACAGGGGCGGCAGGAGGAAGCGCCCGAGAACTAGCATCGCGACCGCTGCCGCGCCCCCGATGACCATGGTGGTCACGAGCGAGCCGACGCCATTGCTCGCGGCGAACGGAGCCATTGCGCCGAGTGCAAACACAATCGGCACCAGCGCCACGTCCTCGAAGAGCAGCATGCCAAGGGCCGACCGGCCGACTGCGCTGTGCGTGCCCACCAGCGGGATCACCAAGGCGGTGCTGGAGAGCGCCAGCGCGAGGCCAAGGCCAATCGCCCCGGCCGGGCTCTGCCCCATCAGGTGCAGGCCGAGACCGATCAGCGCTGCGATGCCGATCAGCTCGGCACCGCCGACCCCGAACACCAGCCGCCGCATCGACCACAGCCGCCGGAACGACAGTTCCAGCCCAATCGAAAACAGCAGCAGCACGATGCCAAGCTCCGCGAACGGCTCGATCGCTTCGGGATTGGAGATCGTGACGTAATTCAGCCAGGGCACCTGGCCGCTCAGCGATCCCAGGCCAAACGGCCCGACGATGAACCCGATCAGGATGAACCCAATCACGGGACTGATGCGGATGCGCGCGAACGCCGGAATGACGATCCCCGCAGCGCCGAGGATCACCAGCGCATCGCTGAACCCCGAAGTGCTGAAATCCTCGCCAGTCATATTACCGACTTTAGAGCAGGGGCGGGCGAAACTGTCACCCCGAACGGCCGCTCGGGCGTTTGGGGGCGGTAAGGAGATCAGCAATGACGAAGACGCTCAAGCCCGGCGATAAAGTGAGCTGGAAATCCAGCGGCGGAACGGCTCACGGCAAAGTCGTGAAGAAGGTCACCTCGCCGATGCAGATCAAGGGCCACAAGGTTGCCGCGTCCAAGGACAATCCGGAATATCTGGTCGAGACGGAGGAAGGCAAACAGGCTGCCCACAAGGCCGAAGCGCTGAAGAAAGGCTGACGCCGAGTGGCAGCGGATGTGGTCATTGTCGGCGGCGGCCCCGCCGGGCTGATGGCCGGCCTCTTGTTCGCCCGAGCGGGGGTGAACGTCGAAGTGCTGGAGAAGCACAACGACTTTCTGCACGATTTCCGCGGCGACACGGTCCACCCATCGACCATGGCCGTACTCGACGATCTCGGTCTGCTCGAACCCTTCCTCGAGCGGCCGCACCAGCGGTTGAGCCGTGCCGAACTCAGGATCGCCGATCGCGAGATGGTGGTCGGCGATCTATCGAAGACAAAGAGCCGAACGCCCTTCGTGGCGATGATGCCGCAGTGGGACTTCCTCGATTTTCTCCGCGGCGCCGCCGAGCGCACGGGTAATTTCGCGCTGCGCATGGACGCGCCAGTTGGCGGCATGACGGAGGACGATGGTCGGATCACCGGCGTCCGCCTGATCGATGGGAGCGAAGTGCCCGCCGGCGCACTGGTCTTGGCCGCGGACGGGCGCCGGTCGATCGTTCGGCGTCAGGACCTGCTGCCGGTCAAGGACCTCGGCTCGCCGATCGACGTGTTGTGGTTCGAATTGCCAAAGCGTTCGCGCGAGCAAGGAGCGCTGCGGATTGCGGTTACCAGCGGGTCGATCCTGGTGCGCGTCGACCGCGGCACTTACTGGCAATGCGCGTTCGTCATCCCGAAGGGCGATGCCGGCCGGCTGCTCGGTCTCGGCGTGGCTGCGCTGCGCGAGCGCATCGAAGCGGTTGAGCCGCGTCTCGGCAGCATCGCCCATGACCTTCACAGCCTCGACCAGCTGCACCTGCTGGAAGTCAGCCTCGACCGCCTGACCCGCTGGCACCGACCGGGCCTGCTCGCCATCGGCGACGCGGCGCACGCCATGTCGCCGATGGGCGGGATCGGCATCAACCTCGCCATCCAGGATGCGGTCGCCGCGGCGAACCTGCTCGCGCCGCGGCTCGCGGCGGGACAGCAAGTCGATCATCTGCTGAAGCACGTGCAGCGGCGCCGCTACGCGTCCACGGCGATCATCCAGTCGGTTCAGAAGCTGGCGCAAGACTGGGTGCTCGCGCCAGTGCTGCGCGACCGGCCGTTGCGGCGCCCGCCGTTGCCGTTGCTCGCGCTTGAAGCGGTGCCGGTGCTCCGCCGATTCCCGGGCCGCGCGATCGCGCTTGGCATCCGCCAGGAACGGGTCGCTTTCGCATAGCCTTCCAAAGCCGCGGCGGAAGAGTCATGGTCCTTGGCCATGCACAACGATCTGATTGTCGTCGGCGGCGGGCCAGCCGGGGTGATGACCGGCTTCCTGTTCGCCCGCGCGGGCTGCTCGGTAACGGTGCTCGAAAAGCACGCCGACTTCTTCCGCGACTTCCGAGGCGACACCGTCCACCCCTCGACCATGGAGATCCTGCATGAGCTAGGGCTGCTCGAGCGATTCCTGCAGCGGCCGCACAGCCGGGTCGATCGCGCCGAAATCCGCCTGGCCGGACGCGATTGGACCATCGGCGACTTGTCGCACCTCAAGACGCCGGCACCGTTCATCGCCTTCATGCCGCAGTGGGATTTTCTCGATTTCCTCCGCCAGGAAGCCGCGGCCTACCCAGGCTTCAGGTTGGAGATGCAATCACCGGTCGCGGGCTTTCTGCACGAGGGCGGGGCGGTGACCGGTGTGCGGCTGACCACCGGTCGCGAGCTGCGCGCACCACTGACCATCGCCGCGGACGGCCGCTCGTCAATCGTTCGGCGCACCGGCATGCTCGAGCTCGAGACGCTGGGCGCGCCGATGGACATACTGTGGTTCAGTGTAGGGAAGAGCGGGAAGGGCGGCGGCGCGCTGAGAGGCAGCTTCGAGCGGGGGCGGCTGGCGGTGCTGATCGATCGCGGCGACTATTGGCAGTGCGCGCTCGTCATTCCGAAGGGCGGTGCGGACGAGCTCAAGACGAAGGGTCTCGACCATGTCCGCCAGTTGGTCGCGGAGGCCGCGCCGGACCTCGACCTCGGTGAGATCGACGGCTGGGAGGACTTCCACTTGCTCAGCGTCGCACTGGACCGGCTGAGGCAGTGGCACCGGCCCGGCCTACTGGCCATCGGAGACGCCGCGCACGCCATGTCGCCGATCAGCGGAATCGGCATCAATCTGGCGATCCAGGATGCCGTCGCTGCGGCGAATGCGCTTGCTGGGCCGCTGGCGGCAGGGAAGGACGTCAATCCGCTGCTCGGGCGCGTGCAGCGCAGGCGCCTGTTCCCGACCGGCGTTATCCAGGCGGCCCAAAAAGCGGCTCAGGACAATGTGATAGGCCGGCTACTTAAGCCGGGTTCTCCACTCGGTAAGGCGCCGCTCCCCGTGCGCCTGCTCGACCGTTTGCCGCTGCTGCGACGTTTGCCCGGCCGGCTGGTCGGTCTCGGCATCCGCCGCGAGCATGTCCGCTCGCCGGAAGTCAGGCCGGGCTAGCCACCGCCGTTTCAAGGTTGCTGCGGACAGCTTCGAAGAACTGCTCGGTTGTCATCCAAGCCTGCTCGGGTCCGACGAGGATGGCGAGGTCCTTGGTCATCTGGCCGTTCTCGACCGTCTCGACGCACACGCGCTCGAGCGTCTCGGCAAAGCGCACCACTTCGGGCGTGTCGTCGAACTTGCCGCGATAGATCAGCCCACGGGTCCAGGCGAAGATCGACGCAATCGGATTGGTCGAGGTCGCCTTGCCCTGCTGGTGCATGCGAAAGTGGCGGGTGACGGTGCCGTGCGCGGCCTCCGCT
>CADCVY010000038.1 GCA_902806275.1 uncultured Sphingomonas sp.
CGTCCTGATTGCCGATCTGTGGACGCCGACATTGAGCAAGGCGGAGCAAACCGCCGTGGCGAAGATCATCGGCAGCTCGGCGCAAGGCGTCAGCGGCGCACTTTGACCATGCCAGGCCGAGGCGCGGCGGACCCGGCGCAGGTGCTTGATCAGGCGATCGCGGCGCTTAACACCCCGGGTGCGCAGCCCGACCTTGAGGCGATCGACCGAGCGCTCAAGGTCAGCCCACACGATGCCAGGCTGTGGCACATCCAGGGACTGACCCATCGTCGGCAGGAGCGGCGCGAACTGGCGCTGCCCGCGCTGGAACGGGCTGCGTCGCTGGCGCCGGGCGAGCCGCTGATCCTCCACGGGCTGGCCCGCACGACGCTGGAAGCCGGCCTGCCCGCTATCGACGCTTACGCGCGGGCACTGCGGGCGAACCCCGGCGACCCTGAGCTGCTGATCGGGCTGGTCTCAGCGCTGTCCGCCGAAGGCCGCATTGACCAGGCGCGTTCGGGGCTCGAGCGGGCGCTCGCTACCGAGCCGCGTTGGGCCGAGGGACACGCCTTGCTGAGCCGCCTTCGGTGGTCGTCGGGCGAGCGGGAAAAATTTACCAGCAACTTCGACCTCGCGCTTGGCGAACATCCTCTGGACCTGGAGCTCCGCCGCCAGCAGATCCTCGCGCTGCTGCATGCCGGCCAATGGACTGCGTTGCTGCGGAGCATCGAAGCCGGCCGCCGGGCGCTAGGCGACCTGCCCCTGTTCGACCTCAACGAAGCGGTCGCATTCGACGAGTCGGGCGAATTTGGCAGGTCGACCGCGCTGTTTAAGCAGTTCGCCCAGGTCGAGGACGCGACCGTGCAGGTCCGGCGGGTCCGGCATCTGTTAAGAACCGGGCAGTTGTTGGCCGCCAAGCTGCTCATTGACAGGTGGCTGGAACATCCCGAGCAGGCCACCTTCTGGCCTTACGCCGCCACCGCCTGGCGCATGACGGACGACCCGCGCTGGAACTGGCTGGAAGGCGACAGCCGCTTTGTCACTGTCGTCGACATCCGCCGCCAGCTTCCTTCGCTCGACGCGCTCACGGCTAGGCTCAGGCAGCTGCACCAGAGCAGCGGCCTGTTTCTCGAACAATCGGTCAGATCGGGCACACAGACCGGAGGAAACCTGTTCCAGCGCATCGAGCCGCTATTCGTGCAGCTCCGCGAGGCCGTTCGCGAGGCGGTCGCCGAGCACGTCAGGGGGCTGCCCGAGCCTGACCCGCACCACCCGCTGCTCCGCGGCCCGCGGGCGCCTGTCCAGTTCAGCGGCGCCTGGTCGGTCCGGCTCACTGCAGGCGGGCACCATGCCAGCCATGTTCACCCGCTGGGCTGGTTCAGCTCGGCGTTGTACATCAAGTTGCCGACGGCGGACGGCGGCATCGAAGCCGGTGCACTGGTCCTCGGAGGACCGCCGGCGGAGTTGAAGCTCGGCGTTGAACCGTTCAGGGTCGTTGAGCCGCGGGAAGGGCATTTGGCCCTTTTTCCGTCCACCATGTGGCACGGCACCCGTCCGTTCGGCGACGGCGAGCGGATCACCGTGGCGTTCGACGTGTCGCTGCAGGCCTGAACCGCCTCAAGCCGGCACTTGCTGCAGGCTTCCGTCCCAATGCTCCAAGGCATCGCCCAGCGCGGTCTTCAAGGGGCCGAGAAAATCCTCGTAGTGCCGCCACTGATCGACCGCATCCTTGTCGATCGGCCGCCGCACCTGCTCCGCGCTGGCCGTCCGGACGGGGCGCTTGCTTTCGTAGAAGCGCAGGCAGGCCTCGTTGAACGGCAGGCCGGCTGCCTCCAGCAAGCCGGTGATCTCCTCGGTCGGGTCTTCCACCAGCCGCTCATGGAGCACGCGGTATACCGCGCCCGGCGCGGCCTGGTCGAAGCTGGTCATCAACCTGACGTACGAGCGGTAATAGTGGCCGAACCGCTCGAGCCCGTATGAGAATTCCTGGCCGCGGGCGAAGTGCTGCTTGAAGTTCGAAAAGCCGCAAGCGAGCGGATGGCGGCGGGTGTCGATGATCTTGGCGTTCGGGAGGATCGAATGGATCAGCCCGACATGCACCCAGTTGTTCGGCATCTTGTCGAGAAAGTAGTGCCGATCGGTCTTTCGCTGGATGCGCGTTCGTTCGATGTACAAGGCGCCTAACGAGCGCAGCGCTTCAGGGGACAAGTCCTTCACTAGCGCCGGATAGTTGCGCCAGCCTTCGTTGCGCGATGGCCCGCCCGAGTCCTCGAGCTGTCGTGCCAGCACGATGATGTCCGGCAACTCGGCCGTTCCTTCCACCTCTGGGTGGCTGGCCAGAATCTGCTCGATCAGCGTGGAGCCCGAGCGCGGCATGCCGAGGATGAAGATCGGGTCCCGTGCGTGCTCGCCCATGCCCGCGCGCGCCTCAAAGAACTCTCGGGTATATAGCTTGATGGATTCCTCGACGAAGGCGTCGTTCGCTGCCGGATTGTAGGGCAGCTGCGTCGCGCGAATGGCGTTCGCACGCTCGTAGCTGGCAAAGCTGTCGGCGTACGCCCCTCGCTCTTCCTTGGCCTTGCCCAATGCGAACAGCAGGTGCAGCCGGTCCTCGTCGCCCAAGACTGGCGACTGGGCGGACGTTTCCATGGCCGTCACGTCTGCTTCCGAGAAGCGGTAGTTCTTGAGGTTTGCAAGGCTCCACCAGGCCTCGCCATAGGTCGGGGACTGGTCGAGCGCCGCGCGGGAGCTTTCCACCGCCTGCTCCTGCTGCCCGACGGTTTTCTGGAGGTGCGCCAGGCTGGTCCACATCTCGAGCACATCGGGGTGACGGGACAGCAGCTGGGTGTAGAGCTCGATCGCTTCCCCGTATTCCCCGACGCGGCTCAGCACCGCAGCCCTCAGCATCAGGGTGTCGTCATGATCCCCCTCGGCGGCGCGGACCGCATCGAGTTCCGCTAGCGCTTCGGCAGGCCGGTTCTGGGTGTGAAGCACACGAGCGAGATGGATGCGCGCGTAGACGAAGCCGGGCGCCAGATCGAGCACGCGACGCAGCAGCTGCTCGGACTGGTCCAGGAACCCGGCGCGGGCGGCAATCTCCGCCAGCATGCGCAACGCCGCCACGTCGTTGGGCGCTTCCTGCAGCGCCTGGCCGAGCAGGGTCTTGGCAGTCTCCAGATCATCAGCCTCCAGCGCTTCGCCGGCGGCTTTCAGGCGCGGGTCCTCGCCCGACAGCTCGATCGCCGCAAGCTCGGCGCGATTGGCGTCTTCCGCTTGCCCGAGGCGGCGAAAGGCCGCGCCGAGAACGCGATAGGCCTCCGGGTTGCGCGCCGCATCCGGCAGCACGGTGCCGATGATTGAGACTGCGCGAGCCGGGTCCTGGTGGAGGTAACCGGCCGCCTCGTTGATCATTTGCCGAGCTTGTGCAGCACTTGTGCCGCCTGTGTGGTTTTGCATGCGGCTGCCGATAGTCGCAATTTCGGCTCGAAAACAGGGCAACGGCACGTTGCGGCAACGCTCCAGTGGAGGCGGCGCGATGGACAGCTTTTCGGGCCACTGGCATGAGCGGCTCTCGCAATGATCATTTCACAGGCACACCGGTTCATCTTCGCCGCGATCCCCAAGACGGGGACGCATTCGGTGCGGCGGGCTTTGC
>CADCVY010000039.1:0-15247 GCA_902806275.1 uncultured Sphingomonas sp.
GACGGCCAGCGAACGGCGGCACGGTTCAATCTGGATGCGATTGCGCGCGGCAAAGCCCCCGACCCGGAGGTCATCTCGGGCGACACCGTTGCACTCGGGAGTTCGAAGTTTAAGACTGCGTGGCGGGACATCATCGGCAGCATCCGCTCGTTCAACATCTTCAGCGTAATTCAGTGAACCAGCGCACGCGCAGCGGTACTGAGCCTCGGAGGAGCGCATCATGAATAATCTTGTCACGACCCAACCGAGGTCGTTCGCTGATCTGGAGCTGGTTCCGATGCAGCGGCAGGTTTCGCAATCCACGCCGCTGGAGCGGCTTCTCACGGCCGTTTATCGGCAGCGGTGGGTAGTACTGGCTGCGATTATCACGGCAGCTGTGGTCGCTGCGCTGTTGTTCATGAATAGCGAGCGCAGCTTCACGGCCGCCGCATCTGTGCAGTTCGACCAGCTGACCCCGCGGGTGCTCGGATCGCAGGACCTGGATCCCCAGTCCGCTGAAAAGGATGCCGAGCGTTTCCTGCAGACGCAGCTGGACCACGTCGGCAGCCGAAGCATCGCCACCAGCGTCGCGGACCGGCTGAACATTGCCGCATCGCCGGCGTCGCTGAAGGCGCTCGGTGTAGAAGCTGCGAACCCTGCGCAGGCTCGCGAAGCCGCGATCGACCGGCTGCAGGACGGCGTTGGCCCCACGCTCGGGCTGAACACGCGCGTGGCGCAAGTGTCCTTCACGAGCGGCGACCCATATGTTTCGGCTCGCGTTGCCAACGGGTTTGCCGACGCTCTCATCGCCGCCAACATGAACTCCAAGCTCCAGACTTCGGAACGGGCTAAGGCCCATCTGATGGCCGAGCTTGCCAAGGCCAAACAGCGGCTTGAAGGCTCGGAACGCAACATGCTGTCCTACGCCCGCTCTGCCGACCTGACGACAACCGTGGTGCCGGGCGGTGACAACAAGGATGGCGGCGGTTCGCTGCGTACCCAGCAGCTCGGTCTCCTGAACGATTCGCTGGCGCAGGCCACCGCGCGGCGCGTGGATGCCCAACAGCATTGGGCGCAAGTGCAGGGAACGGGCGCACTGGCCCTCCCCGAGGTGCAGGCAAACCAGGCAATCCAGTCGTTGGTCGCCCAGAAGGCGCAGCTTCAGGCGGCACTTGAAGAGGATCGCCAGCGCCACACCGATGAGTATCCGTCGGTGCGGGAAACCGCTGCGAAGATTCAGGAACTCGATTCTCAGATCGGCAGCTTCGCATCGAATATCAAACGTTCTGTCCAAGGCAGGTATGTTGCCGCCGCGCAGCAAGAGCGGCAGATGATGCAGACGGTCGCTGGCCTTCGCGGCGCCGCCATGTCGGAGCGAGAGCGAAGCGTCGGCTACAATTCGCTCAGCCGGGAGGTGGAAACCAACCGCGCTTTCTACGACGGCCTTCTGCAGCGCTACAAGGAAGTCGCCGCAGCCTCCGGGGCGGCCGCTGCCAACGTCTCCATCATCGACCGTGCCTGGCCCCCTTCTGCGCCCGACTCCCCGCATGTTGGCCGTAACATGGCGCTGGCGAGCTTGGCCGGACTGATCCTGGCGCTGTTCGTCGGCTCCGTCCGCGAGCGCCTGCACAAAGTCATTCGGTCCACCGAGGACTTGGAGCAAGGCTTCAGCCTCCCCGCCCTTGGCGTGGTACCGCGGCTGACCGGCGGCGGCGATGTCCATAGCGCGCTGCAGGACACGCGATCGGCGCAGGCGGAGGCCTATCACTCGATCGCCGTGGCGCTTGCCGAGCAAGCATCGGGGGTGCTGCCGAAAACACTGCTGATCACCAGCAGCACGGCGGCCGAGGGCAAGTCGACCTCGGCGCTGGGCATCGCGCGAAGCCTCAGTGCGATGGGCAAGCGGGTGCTGCTGATCGATGCCGACCTGCGCCGGCCATCGTCGTCCAACCTTCTGGAGGAAACCGACGGGCCGGGGCTGGCGGAAGTGCTCGCGGGAACGGCGTCGCCCGACCTCGCCATCGAGCGAAGCAGTGAAGGCTTCAACGTGATCCGGGCGGGGTCCTCGACTTCAAGTCCCGTGTCCCTGCTCGCGGCCGATCATCTGAAAGCCGTTCTCGACCGCCTGTCGGAAGATCATGACACGATCATCATCGACGGCCCGCCGGTGATGGGCTTGGCCGACGCCGTGTTGCTGGCGCGCAGCGTCGAGGCGGTGCTGGTTGTGGTCGAAGCCAATCGCACGCACACCAGTGAGCTAGACCTCGCGGTATCGCGGCTTCCGGGAAGCAATGTGATTGGCGGAGTGATCACGAAGTTCGACCCGAAAACCGCCGGCGTGCGCTACGGAGGGTACGATTATTACAAGTACTCCGACGGCGGCAATCGGGGCCGGGGTCATGGCGTTTCGGGCGGAGCTTCGCTGCCTGCGCCCGCGTAGGAGAGGAAGCTTGGAAGTCAGTCGCCGTGAATTCTCGCTAGGCGGGCTTGCTTCAGCTTTCGGGCCACTGTCGCTTCCGGCCGCCGCCGGGCTGATTATCCCGACGTCCGGACCGCTGGCCCGCACGGCGACGCCGGACGCCCTGAGTTACCAGTCGACGCTGCAAGACGGGTTCACTCCGTCGCACATCCATTGGAATGGCCGCAAATGGCGGTGCACCGCCGGATCGACCTGGCAGCCTAACCTCGATCATTGCCTGCGGCTTACCTCCCGCAAGGCCCGGTTCGAAATCCGCAACTCCGCGGCGGACCGAGCGGTGCGCGACCCGGTCGACAAACGCCGGTCCGAGCTGCACTACCCAAAGAGGCCAAGGCTTCCCAACGACGTGCCCTTGTGGGCGGCGATGTCCTTCATCCATCACCGCTGGGACGACCCGCGCGGAATGGCGGACCTGTGGGGTGGCGTGCACGGGCAAATTCATATGGGCTCGACGTTCGGCGGCTCACCGGCAGTGGCGTTCCGGCGCTCGCGGGACGGAGCGTTCCGGATCACGACCCGGGGCGAGAACGCGACCAAGAACACCGTGCGCTACGAAGCGCCGCTGGCGTTCGACCGGGTTCACGACCTCGTCTACCGCTTGGTCCTGAGCCCGACCGACGGCGCTCTTGCCGTATGGCTCGACGGACGGAAAGTTGTCGATCTTACGGGCGAGTCGATCGGCAGCCGACATGCCGAATGCTATTGGAACTTCGGCTGTTACTATGCAGGCGGCGTGACGTGCCCGGTGGTCGCCGAATTCGGCAACCACGTGTATCCGGACACGCCCGACCTCTCGCGGCGAGTTGCTGCCCCGCCGGCCTGGCCGGCGTGATCGGCGCGACGCGCGTCTCCCGAGTTGCCTCGGCGGAGACAAGAAAAATATCATCAAGCGAAATATGCAACCGGAGGTGCAATCTTGTCTGACGGGCTGAAACCCCCGATCATCCTGTTTGGCAACTTTCGGTCGGGCACCACCATGCTCCAGAAAGTTATCGCCACGCATACCGACGTCGTGCCTCTGTACGAGCCGGTAGGCCTTTGGCTTTCCGCCGATCCCTCGAGGAGCCATGACGAGTTCGAAGAAAAGGACGCCACCGACAAGGTGAAGCGGTACATTCGCGGCCAGTTCCTGAAGCTGCAGCAGGAGAATGGGGGTCGCGTTGTCATCGAAAAGACGCCGCACAACATCCTGCGGATCCCCTATGTGCGCGCGATCTTCCCGGAGGCGCACTTTCTCTACATCGTCCGGAACCCGCTATCCTTCGTGAGCTCGGTCGAGTTGAAGTGGCAACGTCCGGCCGGGCGCCGAAGGATCATGAAACGGCTGAAGAATACGCCGATCACTCAGGTGCACCATTATTTCACGCGCTTCGTGACGCAGCAGTGGCATACGAAGGTCCTGAAACGAAAATACCTGCCGATCTGGGGTCCGCGTTACAAAGGCATCCAGGACGATGTCAGGACCGAGGATCTCCTGACGGTGTTCGCTCGCCAGTGGGCCCGCGCAGCGAGCAAGGCGGAAGCCGACCTAGCTCGCTTCGACGACGGCGAGGTGCTTCGGCTGAGATACGAAGACTTCGTCGCCGACCCGATCGCCGATCTTGAGCGGATCTGCGCGCACTGCGGTCTCGAGCTGACTCCGAGCATGGCACAAACCGTTGCCGACATGGTCAAGACCGACCGCATCCACAAATGGCAGCGGTTCGACGCCGAGCAGCTTTCGCGGCTGATCCCCGAGCTATCGGCGGAGATGATCCGTAACGGCTATGAAGTGCCGGAGCAGATCGCCAACCTACTGGAGGCGCAAAGCTCGGGCTGAGTGCGGGCTGGCGAAGCGAAGGTCGAAGCTATGCGACCTCGTCAACCACGGATGCCGAGCCGGGGGGCGCCGTTTTCAGCAGTCTCGCGGTTGAGAATGCGAGCTGGACGAAGATGATCAGCGAGCAGATGATCGCGGCGATTGCGGCGCCCTGCCCGCCCATTCGCGGAAGCAGGACCGCGATAAGGGCGACATAAACGCCGGCGGCCACCAGCTTGGCGCGCAAGACGTTCCATGCCCGGCCATGGGCGTCCTGGACCGGCTCGAACGCGAAACCGACCAGGCTGATGGCACTGGCGATCGAGAGCAAGAACAGGAACGAATACGCGAATTCGAACTGTTCGCCGGCAACGATACGCAGGATCTGCCGGCCGGCGATGCCCATCACCAGAACCACGAGCAGGGCCAGTGTGGCGGCGATCACCGTCGACCGGACCACGACCTTGCGCAGCAGGGCATGATCGTCGTCGGCGACGAAACGGGACAGCTCCGGATAGAGCGCGAGCGTGACTGGCTGCACCGGCCGCAGGATCCCCTTCGAAAGCCCGCGCGCGAGCCGGAACGCACCGGCTTCGGCCTGGCCGGCGACCGCGCCCACCGCAAGCGTGCCCAGTTGCATCCAGAACAGGCTGATCGAATTCGACAGGTTCGTCTGCAGCATGAACCGCCAGATGCCTTCGTTCTCCTCGGTCGCGTGCTTGAATGCGCTGCGGCCGAACGCCAGACGGGAGCGCTTGATCAGCAAAGCCGCGACCCACAACGAGGCCGCCTGGGCCACTGCGGCCGCCGCCCAGATGGCAAGGAAGGTCGCGACGCCAGCTCCGGCCACCCAGGCCGCGACCGCGCCTCCCAGACGAACGACCGGACCGATCGCGTCGCTGTAAGCCACCAGATCGAAGCGGTCGAACAGCCTTAGCATCCCGGCAGGAGTGGCGCCGGTGGTAAGCAGCAGAACGGCCGCGAACATCGCGGCTGCCGTCTGCTCCTCCACGCCCCAGCCGAGCAACGGCGCCATCAGCGGAACGCCGATGATCGCGAGGACTGCCCCCAGAGCAGCGCTTCCGAAGTCGAGCGTGGCTGTGAACCCGAACAATCGGGCGAGCCGATCGGGCCGCCCTGCGGTGACGTGCAATGCACCGTAGCGGATGACCCCTTTCCACGACTGGAATTGCACGAAGTTGGCGACCAGCTGCCCGTAGGTCAGGGTCAGGGCGAACGCCCCGAACGCTTCCGGGCCGAGCGCCCGCGCCGCCACTGCGAGATACGCTATGCTGACGAGGGAGGTGAACCCGCGAGACCCTAGGCCCCAGCCGATGTTCTTGGTCATGCGCCCAAACGGCGAGCGCTTTGTCCCCTTAGACGCGTCTTCCGTCCCCTCGCCGTTCAAGAGTCGCTCTCCAAACCCAAATGCTTTGCCGGCGAACGCTAGCCTATCCTTTGCCGCCACAACAGCACCTTGCCCTTACTGGTGTTTCATTACGGTACCGCGAGGCGGGACCGTTCCCCGCACCCGAGTTGCCGAAAAGCGTTGATTCATTTATCGTTTACGACCGATTCGGCGCGTCGCGGTATAAAGCGGCCGGTCGGGCGGGGGCCCATGCCTCGAACGGCAAGGCGCAGGGACTTTCTGCTCGGTCGCGCATTATTGAGCGGCGCCTGTATGTAGCGTAGCGGAGTTTGACGCCGATGGCATTGACGAACAATTCGCGCAAAGTGTTTGCGCAGGCAGTGCCATACGGTGGCCATGGCGTGAGTGCCGGCAGCAACCATGACGTAATCGCCCGCGCCTTTGCTGCAGGGTGTTTCGCGCTGCTGCTGGCGGCCAATGTTGTTCTGTTTGCTCCTCGAATCGCAGGGTTCCCGGTGCGCAGCGTCCTGTCTGCCGGAGTGCTCGTGTTCACCTTCCTTCTTTATACGGAGGATGCGCTTGCGGCGCTGAAGAAGAATCTTCTGCTCTTGAGCTTGGCGGTGGGGCTGGCGCTGCTCGGAATCTTGTTGAGCGTCATCAACCAGGCGCCTTTTCGCGAGATATTGCGGAGCGTCACGGAGGTGCACCTGCAGGCTGCGGTGCTGATCCTGGCGACGGCGACGCTGGCGCGCGTGTGCGGCGCGCGCGCTTGCGTGTACGCGATCCTTGGCGTGATCGGCGTCAGCGGCGCGGTCGCGGTACTCCAGATGATGGATGTTGGGGCTGCTTGGGACCTCCGCTTGGCGCTTGGGCCGTTGAAGGAGACCGATGAGCCGGTTCGCTCGGTTCTGGAGAGACGCCCCACTGGGCTTTCCTTCTCCCCTATTCAGCTGGCCACGCAATTGTGCCTGGTCTTCGCGGCCTATGCTGCGGTGCGGGACAAGGAACGGCAACTGACCACCGCGGGCCGGGTCGCGGATCCTGCGGTGCTTGTCGCCCTGCTGCTCTTCTTTGTCGCCTGCATCGCCACCGCGACGCGATCGCCGATCCTTGGCGGCGTCATCTTTCTCGGCCTTTACTTGGCCATGAAGCGGGGTTCGGCGCTTCCGGTGCTGCTGCTGTTCGGCGGCCTTGTCGCCTACCTTGCCTGGCCCCTCCTGATCGGCGCCATTGAAACCAGCGACCCGCGGATGACCTCGGTCGACGATAATTCGGCGTCGGCCCGGTCGGTGTTCGCTTATTACGGGATGCGCCTGTTCTTCGACAATCCGCTTGGCTACGGCCTGGCCTTCCAGCCCACCGAGCTCTGGTCCGGCTATTGGTCGGATCTCTACACCATGCGCGGGGCCAAGGGCACTCAAACCAGCCAGCTGCACAACTACGCGCTGAGCATGCTCAACATTTACGGCGCCGGGCTCCTGCTCTTCGTACCCATTGTCGCCAAGCTTCTCCGCCGGGGGAGCGCGTCGCTCATCTTCTTCGTCCCGTACATCGTCCACATTGCGTTCCATAATTCGGGTCCGCTCTACAGCGACATCGTCATCTGGTTCGTGTTTGCCGCCATCTCGGCCGCAGGTGCAGCGAAGGAGAGCCCGGACCTCGATCAAAGGTTCGTACCGCTCATGCGCCCGTGGGCTCGCTCCGTACCGGGACGCCCTGCCCGTGGCCTGATGACGAGGGCGGCGGCGGCGCCGACACGTGGTGGCCTTGGCCGTCCGGGGCCGCGCACGCGGTGACGGAGGCAGTCTTCGTCAAGGCGACCGGCTTCGGCCCTGCTGAGCCGAGCGCTCAAGCAGCACCTGCTACTCACGCTGAGCAACCGCGCAAGCTCGTGCCGCTTGCCGCTGCCGCCGCCTCTTTGCTGATACCGCTGCTTGCAGCTTGGGCGATGTCCGGCGGCAGCGGGCCCTCGTCCCCCGAGCAGCTCGCCGAGCCCCAGACCTGGCCGACCCATACGCCTATGGCGCTGAAGCCAGTTTCACGCGCGCAAGCCGTAAGCCTTAACGCGGCAATCCCTTTTACAAGGGAGCCCAACGTGCCGGCAAGGCCGTACAAGTTTGCGGGCAGCGACGAGGCCCAGGCGCGGGCGCTCGAATGCCTGACTGCGGCGGTTTACCACGAAGCGGCAAGCGAAGGCCGCGAAGGGCAGCAAGCGGTCGCTCAGACGATCCTGAATCGGGTCCGGCATCCGGCGTTTCCGGCCGGCATCTGCGAGGTGGTTTTCGAAGGCTCCACGCGGGACACGGGATGCCAGTTTAGCTTCACCTGCGACGGTGCGCTGACCCGGGTCGCGGTGCCTCGGTTGTGGATGCAGGCGCGAACGATCGCGTGGGATGCGCTCAATGGCGTCGTCTATGCGCCGGTCGGCCTCGCAACCCACTATCACGCTGAATATGTGCTTCCTTATTGGGCGACGAGCTTGACCAAGAACGCGCAGGTCGGGCTCCACATCTTCTATCGCTGGCCGGGCAAGTGGAGCCAGCCTGCCGCCTTTCATCAGCGCCACTCGCGGGAGTTGGACCCGAGCGATCTTCGGGCATCGGCGCTGATGGCGGATGGCGTATGGCCGTATCGACCAGCCGCGTCCCGCAAGCGGGTGATCACGGGCGCGCGGGCGGACCCCGACCTAGAGCTTGCCGGCGTGATCTCGCTGATCGCCAGCGCGCCCACCCCTGGCGAGGGCAGGTACGCTCGCGCAGCACGTGACTTCTTCGCCGGCCATGCCGGCCATCCGGCCGTGCGCATGTTGGCAGGCAACCCGGTCAAAGCGGCGGCGCAGGAAGCGACACTTCCAGGTCCCGCTGCATTCGTGCTGGCGAGTGCGCCGATCGGCGCCGCCAAGGCGCCGATTGTCCCACAGGCTTTGCCGCGGCCGGTGCCAGTGACCGCTGCGCTCGGACCGGCGGCGCGTGACTTTGCGCGGGAGAGCCGCTTCGCAAGCTTCTTCCAGTCGCAACGCGGGCTCTACGAGCAGGCGGCGCGGGAAGCAGGCGCAGCGGCATCGTCGGCTGCCTATCTATGGGAATCCTATACCCGTAGCGCGGTGGAAAGCCGCGACCTCCGCCTTGTGCTCGGCCCGGTCGACGATGCCAGCACGTGCGTCGCCGAGCACCTTGGGGCTCGAACTCCTACATTCCTGCAATGGTCTCCGGGCTCACGCACACCCGGGGCTGCAGATGTTTTCATCGCGGCTGGTCTGGCCAACGGTGTGCTTGGGCCCAAGTTGCGCAGCGGCCTCGAGGGGCAAGTCGTGCGCGCCGTATTTGTTCGCATCGAAACGCTGCGGAGCGGTGCCAAAGCGGGCAGACGCGCGCTGGAACGAGAGGTTGCGCAAGGCCACAGGCTAGTTCCGCTGCTGGCCGCCCGGTTACAAGCCTACGAACGTTCCCAAGCCGACTTTGCTGGCTTGCGCGAGTTTCTTCCCAAGCTCCTGGCCGGGCTTCCCGCCACGAGTCAGGACCCGTCCGGGGCGGTGGCGCGCCGCCACCCTGCGTGTCAGACGCTTTGAGCGGATCCGGCCGCGGCCTGGGCAACGATCGCCTTGAGCCGCGCCGCGTTGACGGGGATTGGCGCCGCACCGTCTAATGTTTCCACCGGCAATCCTGCGTCCACCGCAACGGCAGCGAGCGTCCGTGCGAGCTGAGCTGTTTTGCCAAGCTGCCGGCGCAATTCAGCTTCACTGAATCGATCGAAACGGCTGGCACCTTCCGCTCTCATCCGGATACGTTCGAACGCGGTGCCGGCATCCACGTCGATGTGCACCACGCGAACGTCCAAACCGGCATAGATTTGCCGGAGGACGGGCATGAGTGAAGCCCGGTCGGGTTCCGTCCGCCCCGCCGAGTACAGGATGGACCACAGGTCCTGCAGGAGCCCTTCCTGCAGCAGCAGCAGCTGGTCGCGGTGCAAACGCAGCCGGCGGCTTTTCGGCAACAGGCGGGCAAGGCGAACCAGGGCGTCGGCGTTGGCCAACGGCGCCCGCAAGGCGAGTTGCGCGGTTGCGCTCACTGCGGCCGGATGCAGGAAGGCGCTAGTCACCAGGGCTGCTTTCCTGATCCGCGGCAAGCGCTTCCAACTTGCGGTCAGCGCGGCACTCGATCCCAGGTCCGGGCCGTCGGCCGCAGCCCGCGCGAGCGTCGACTTGCCCGCGCCCGGCGTTCCAAACAGTTCAATGATGGCCGATCGTGCTGGAAGGGTCATCCGGCCCATCCTTCGGTCGAGGGATCCAAGGTCAACGTGCAAGCCATACCAAAACCGAGATCGCCAAAGCCCAACAGGTCACCGACAGCATTATGATCATTCGGAGGCGGGCCGGATAGGCCGCCCGGTCCGCCTCACGCAACTTTGCCAGATGATTTCCGAGATCGAGCTTGGGCGACTGCGGCGCGGGCAACTGGTCGACTGCGTGACCCTCCGGGCAGGGTATGTCGTTCATCGCGCTGCCCACATCCCTCTCCCGCTCCCCGCTCGCGGCTCTGGCCGGCGCAGCCCTCCGCCGCGCGTCCAAGCCCATGATGTTCACCGATCAAAAGCTGTTAACTTGGAGCTTACCCGGTTTCGGGTACAAAAGTTGGTCGTTATGACGTTTTTGTGTCACCCTTTGCGGTGTCGGAACGGAGTGGAGCTCAACGTGGCAGCAGCCTGGATTTTGGCGGGTCTCTCTGCAACCTGCTTTATACTGTTCGCTTACCCCTACGCCATATACCCTCGCGTTCTGCGCTTGCTCAGCAAGGCACCGATCAACCCGGGTCCGACCAGCCTGCGGCCATCGCTTCTATTCTGCGCGTATAATGAGATTGAATGCCTGCCTCGCAAGATCAGCAATCTTCGCGAGCTTAAAGAGAAAACGCCGGAGCTGGAGATCATTGTCTACGACGACGCTTCGAGCGACGGCACGTTTGAACTGCTTTCAAGCGTTCCTGACCTGCTGACCACTGTGCGCGGGCCGGGCCGGACCGGCAAGGCTGCTGGAATGAGGCAGTTGGCCCAATCGGCGCGCGGCGATATCCTCATTTTCACCGATGCGGACGTCATTTTCGCGCCGGACGCGATCGAGAAACTGATGCCCTATTATGCTGATCCGGCCGTTGGCGGAGTTTGCTGCACCGTGCGGATGCTCAGCGACGCCGACAGCGTTACGGGCAGCGTCGGCTCCGTTTATTGGGACCTCGACGACAAGTTGCAGAGGCTGGAATCGGCCACCGGCAACGTCATGGGAGCGTCGGGCGCGATGTTCAGCGTGCGGCGCGCGCTGTACCCGCAGTTCCCCGACACGGTTCAGGACGATTTCACCGTTTCGATGAGCGTGATCTTCGCTAGCAAACGATTGATCAAGGCCGCCGATGTGTTCGCCTTCACGCGCGGTTTGACCCGCGGAAGCGAAGAACTGCGCCGGAAGCTGCGGATCGGCGCACGCGCTTACCATACCCACACCCACCTGCGCCCGCAGCTCAGGCAGATGGCGGGCCGCGATCGCTTCAAATATGTGTCGCGCAAGATGGTGCGCTGGTTCGGCGGCCTTTTCCTTGCGCTCGGCGCCCTTTTCGCATTGGCCGCCATCGCCACGGTTTCTCTGCCAATTGCTGCCGCCGCGCTGATCCTTGGCATCATTGTAACGGTCGCAGCAGTCCGGTCGAAGCGCGGCAAAATCGGCAAGGCTGGACAAGCGCTGGCGGCCACTTTCGCAACGCTGCTTGGCATCTTCCAGGGCATTCGTGGCCGAACTGTCACGACCTGGGCCCCGGTTAAAACGCGATGAGCTGTCGCCCGATCTTGATGCGCGAGCGCAGTGCCGCCCCGTGAGCGCGCGGCCTGGCACCCTGCTGTCCGGAAGCGGCGAATGACCCTCAACCAAGGTGACGGTCGGATCGAACCGGAAGTCCAATCGGCCGGTTCCGCCATTCTGGAATTGGAGCGCCGGTTGCGCGATGCCAATGTGCGTCATGCCCGCGAAACAAACTCAGGGAGTGACGGTCAAGGGGCCGATCTCCACCTGCTGATCGATCGACAGGACATCAGCGGCTTCCCATCGGTCATGGCGGACACCAAGGCAATTCGCGGCTGGCCCGAGCATCCGGCCACGGATGCAAGCGCCGCGTCAGACCATTGGTTCGTTCCCGACTTCGCCAGTTCGGACTACTTGCACTTGGAAGTCACCTGGAAGGCGCCCGGCGGACCGAGTTCGGCCTATGGCCGGGGAGGCCCGGCGCGAGGAAGGCCGGCGCCGGCGCGGTTCAAAACCCAGGGAATGGTCGTCGCCCTTATCGGCGCAGATGGATCTGGCAAGTCCACGCAGGCGGCCCGGCTGGCAACCATCTTCGGCAGGAAGCTTTTCACCACAACGATCTACCTTGGATCGGGCGACGGCGGCTCGAGGCTGCGCCAGGCCGCCAAGCGCGGCTACCACCAATTGCGCGGCCGCGGCCGGCCAAAAGCCGCCGCAAGGAGCGGACCGGGCCGCGACCGAAACCTGGCTGTCCCCCGCACAGCATGGCTTCGCCAGTGTGCGCTGGCGCTGGAACGCTACGCCAATGTCCGGCGGGCGTCGCGGGCTGCTGCAGCGGGCGCGATCGTGATCAGCGATCGCTGGCCGCAAAACCTGCAATCCGGTGTGTTCGACGGACCTGGCGATCTGCCTGCCGACGCCTCGCGGGCGGTCCGGCTGGCCTCCGCCCTGGAGCAGGGTCTCTACCGCAAGATCGTGGCATACAAGCCGACCCTGAGCGTTCATCTGGTGTCCGATTTCGAAACCTCCCAGGCGCGTAAGCCCGGAGACCTCGAGGCCGAAGAGTTTAAGCGGCATGCCGACCTCATGAGCCTGATGAGGGCCCAGGATCCCCGCGTGCAAACGGTCGACGCCAGACAAACCCAGGACGAGGTGACTAGGGACCTGTTCCGCTGTGTCTGGCTGGAGCTATGGAAGGTAGCCGATGCGACACCGGGCGCCAGACCATGATACGTGCCGTGGCTGCTCCTGTTTCGTGCCCGTGCGAAAACGGCACATGAGCCTAGCCGCGCATTTAATAGGTTGTTAATGCCGCCTACCGTCTGAAAGTTCGGGCATGGGCGTTGCTCGCGCGAACGACTATGACTGTGTGTGGCGCGGTTGCGTATTGTTGAGGAGTTTCCGGTGCTGATTACGCTTTCGGGGTTGGACGGGGCGGGCAAGTCTACCCTCACCGAGGCCCTCCGGGACAACCTCGAAAAAGAGGGACATCCTGCAGTCATTTTCCACATGAACAAGGAGGTGGGCCTTTATGCCTACGTCCGCCGCGGACGTGACGCGATTGGGCGGCTGTTCGGCCGGACTCCGCCGCCGGTAGAAACCGGCCCGGCCGGCGCGCGAACCACGAGCGGTCCGAAACCGCAGCCCGGACGGGCCAAGGCCATGCTGCTGGAGGCTCGCAGGCGCATCATCTGGAACAAAGGCCTGCGACGCTGGGTCGATGTCGGCGATCTGGCGACCTTTATCGCCTACCGGATGTACATCGAGAAGACCCGCGGCCACGTGCTGATCATGGATCGCTACTTCTACGACCGCATGGCGGATGTCGCCGACGGCAGAAGGTGGCGTTACCTCCGCTGGTTCGCCGGCCTCGTGCCGGTGCCGGACTTGGCGGTGTTCGTCGAGGTCAGCCCTGAGGAAGCCTTTTCGCGCAAAGGCGAATATTCGGTGGAGTCCATGACCCGCCGGCGTGCAATCTACCGGGAGATCTTCAGCTGGGTGCCCGGATCGGTCATTCTCAACAATGACGAGCTCGATCGGGCCTTGAGTGAACTCCAGCGGCTCGTGCGCGAGCGCATGGGGCGCACCAAGCAAGAGCACCTGGCAGTGGAGCGTTAGAATGCTATCCCGTATGCGGCTCAAGCGCGCGGTCAAGGGTAGCGCTGGGCTCGCAGCGGTGGCAGCGAGCCCCTTTGTTCGGGCCTCCACAGCGGCTTCCGGATGCATCTTCGCTTATCATCGGGTCGCCGACGTGCGCTTCGTCGATGCTTCGCTGGACGACTGGAACGTGTCTCCGACCCGCTTCGAGCAGCAGATCGCGGCGCTGGTCGAATGCGCCGAGATTGTCCGACTCACCGATCTCCTCGGCCGCTGCCGTGCCTCCCCCCCACCCGACCGGCCGCTGGTGGCCCTGACGTTCGACGATGGATACGCGAACTTCTACACGCAGGTTTTGCCAATCTTGAAGCGCTACCGGGTGCCGGCCACTGTGTTCGTGGTGACCAGCCTGGTCGGCAGCGAGCACCCCCCGGCATTTGATGGCTGGTCCGTCAAGCACGGTGGCCGGCTCGACCCCGACGCCTGGCGGCCGATGACTTGGGACCAATTGGAGCAGTGCCTTGCTTCGGGCCTCGTCACGGTGGGCGGGCATTCTCATCGACACTTGAAGGCACCGGAATGCACGCCGGAACTCTTGATCGAAGAGGCTTCGCGATCGAGGGAAATCCTGGTGTCGCGCTTCGGCGAAGTGGAAACCTACGCCTACCCCTATGGGTCGAGCAGGCTCGGCTATGTCCCCGACGCTTACGTGGAGGCCGTCGCTGCCGCCGGCTACCGCCTGGCAGTCACCTATGACCTTGGCCGTGTCACGGGGCAAACGGACCCGTTCCGCATGCCGCGCATCGAAGCGCACGGGGTCGATGGTCCAGCGATCATCCGAGCCAAGGCGCTCGGCAGTCTGGCGCCTTATCGCTTGACCGACCGCTTCAGGCAGGCGCGCCGTTCGGCATGACTACGGCGCAACGGGTGCTGATCCTCGACGGGCAGACCAACCAGGCGCTAGCCTGTGCGCGGTCGCTCGGCAGGGCAGGCTATGAGGTGCTGGTTGCAAGCCACTTGCGGTGGCCGCTGGCTGGCTGGTCCCGCTACTGCAGCCGGCAGTTCCGCCTGCGCGGTGAAACCCTGGAAGAATACCGCCGTCTTCGGCTGCAGCTAGCGGAGTTGAAGGTTGACTGGGCTCTTCCGCTGACGGAGCGGGCGTGCGTGCTGTGCAATCTCGAACGCGCCGAATGGGAGCGTGCTGGCATTGGGATCGCTTGTGCGCCGCAGGAGACGCTGAACCGCGCGTTCGACAAGTTCGTGACGACCGAGCGGGCCAAGGCCTGCGGGGTCAGCGTTCCCCCGACATTTTTGCCCGATTCGCTGCCGGCAGCGCTGGACGCCGAGCGCGAAATCGGCTTCCCGTGCGTCATCAAACCGCGGTTCAGCCATGCGTGGGAGGACGGCCGGTTCCTTCCCAACCGGAGTTGCGCCTACGTGCGGCAGCCGGAAGACCTCGAACGGGCGGTCCTCAGCCGCCGGCAGGGCAGCCACTGGCCACTAATGCAGGCCTATGTCCCGGGGACCGGCAAAGGGGTGTTCGCGCTTTGCGACCGGGGCCGCGTCGTCGCGTGGTTCGCGCACGAGCGGCTCCGCGACGTTCGTCCGACCGGCTCCGGCAGCAGCCTGCGCCGTGCCATTGAACTCGAGCCGCGCCTGCGGGCGCCGTCCGAAGCCTTGCTCGCGGAACTTGAATGGCACGGGCCGGCAATGGTCGAATACCGCGACGACGGGGTCAGC
>CADCVY010000039.1:15257-20458 GCA_902806275.1 uncultured Sphingomonas sp.
ATGGAGGTGAACGGCCGCTTCTGGACGTCGCTTGAGCTCGCCATTCAGGCCGGGGTCGATTTTCCCCGCCTGTGGCTGGACGTCCTCAACAACCGTCCCGTGCAGCCGAACGCGAGCTACCGAACGGATGTCACCCTGCGCTGGGTGTGGGGCGACATGAAGCGCTTGATGTACGTGATGGCCGGACGGCCCAGCGGCTATACGGGCGCGTTCCCGTCGCGGCCGCAAGGGGTACGGGAGGTATTCGGCAGGCAGCCGGCGGGGACCCGCGCCGAGATCTGGCAGCGCGACGATCCCTGGCCGGCAGTCGGCGAGTGGGTCCAGGGCGCGCGCGAAGTCCTGTCGGTGTCTCGCAACTAGATGCCGGCGCGCACCGCTCGGACCAACCGCCTAGTCATATGATTCAATCTGGAGACGTGCCCATGGACGCTGCCCTCAGGGTCCTGATGATCACCACCAACTGGCCGACGCCCGGGGGCCCTCGAACCAGTCACTTCATCAAGCGGCAGGCAGATTTCCTGCAGGCAGCGGGGATCAAGGTCGATGTCTTCCATTTCCAGGCCAGGAAGAACGTAGCGAGTTACATGAAGGCGTGGCTGGCCGTGCGGCGCAAGCTCGCCGCGGCCAAATATGACCTGATCCACGCGCAGTTCGGGCACAGCGGGCTGATGGCGCTTCCCAAGCGCTTGCCCTATGTCGTCACGTTGCGCGGAAGCGACATCCTCGGCACGGTGTCGGACGCCGACGGCCAATATACCCGCGCCGGCAAGTTCAACCAGCGGATCAGCCAGCATGTCGCCGCCAAAGCCGACGCGGTGATCATGGTTTCCGCTCACATGGAAAGCCGGTTGCGCGGAGCCAAGCGCACTTACGTCATTCCGTCGGGCATCGATTTCGATCTGTTCCACCCCGTACCGGTGGAACAGGCCCGCAGTCGCCTCGGTCTCCCGCACGACGAACGGCTGATCCTGTTCGTCGGCAACCCTGACCAGGCGCGCAAGCGCTACCGCCTTGCCGAGGCGGCAGTGGCGCGGCTGAAGGAGCGGATGCCGGCACGGCTGGTCGTTGCCTGGAGCGTTCCCCACGCCGACATCCCGCTTTACATGTCGGCCTGCGACGCGCTCATCTTCACGTCGATGCAAGAGGGGTCGCCGAACGTGGTCAAGGAAGCGCTTGCGTGCGACTTGCCCGTCGTATCAGTGCCCGTCGGCGACGTCGAAGAGAGGATCGGGCAGGTCGAGGGCTGCGCGCTTTGCCCGGACGACACGCCTGAAGCGCTCGCCGACGCGCTGGAGCGGGTCTTGCGGCGTGGCGGCAGGGTCGACGGCCGAACCTCGGTCCAGCACCTCAGTGAGATCGCGATCACGCAGCAGGTGATATCGGTCTATCGCGACGTGTTGACCGGCTCTCAGGCGGCCCCGGCGCTCTCAGCCGCGCGAGCCGGCCAATGACGGCGTCTGCCTCCGAGCCGCGGCGGCGGGCGCGCGCCGGCAGCGCCGGCGCGCTGACGGGGACCGTGGACTTCAACGTGCACGGCCTGCTCGGCATTCGGCTCGTCGATCCTTCTGACAAGGACGTCCGGACGGTCGAAAGCCATCTCGGCCTGAAGCCCGAGCCGCTTGCGGGCGAGCCGGAGGTCACCGTCCGCTTTGTCGACACGTTGCCTGTAAGCGGGCCGTTGCGGTACCTCGGCCGCGAGGATGTCGGCTTTACCGACGACGCCTTTGTTGTTCTCCGCAGCCGCAACCTGGCCAGGGCACGGGTTCAGCTGGCGTTCGAGACGCTGGGCGAACGATGCCAGTTCACCTGTGAAAAGGACCTGCCGGGAATCCCGCTGTTCCGGCAACTGATCAACCTGGCGATGCTCGCCAAGGGCGTCCTTCCCGTCCATGCCGCGGCCTTTAATTACGCCGATCAGGGCGTGCTGGTCACCGGCTGGTCGCACGGAAGCAAGACGGGAAGCCTGCTGGCGTTCATGGCTGCCGGCGCCCGCTTCATCGGCGACGAATGGATCTACATCAGCCTAGGCGGCGAGAGCATGTACGGCTTGCCCGACCAGCTCGAAGCCAGGCCCTGGTACCTTCGCGAGCTGCCGGAATACCAGAAGCATGTCGGTCGGACGGAGCGGATGCGCCTATCGCTCGCCGGCGGGCTGGCGCGCATACTGGCGCCGATGGTCTCGGGCAGTGAAAAGCGCAACTCGCTAGGCGCGAAAGTCACTCGCCAGTTTCATCAGGCGCTTGCCGACCAGCAGAGCATTCACATGCGGCCACGCACGTTGTTCGGCCCGGAGACCTGCGTCCTGGAGTCCAGCCTCGACCTGGTAATCGTCGCCATCAGCCATGCGGCGCCCGGGATCGTCATGACCGCCACCGGGACCGAGCACTTGGCCAAGCAAATGGCCGCTTCCTTCCAGCACGAACAGGCGAGCCTGATCTCCACCTACCAGAAGCATCTGTTCGCCTTCCCGGACCGACGCAATGCGCTCCTCGACGATGCCGAGCGGATCTATGGCGATCTTGCCCGCAAGGCGCTGGCGGGCAAACGTGCCCACACGATGTACCACCCCTATCCGGTGAGCACGGTCGACCTCAGGAACGCCATCGGCAAACTGCTGACTTAGAAGAGCCGGCCGGTCCGCACGCCGGCCATTCGTCGCCCGACCGGCATCCTGCGCCGGGCTCAGGGCGCCTCGACCACCTCGATCGGCAGCCCCAGCTTGTCGAGCTGCGGACGGACCTTGGCGGCGTCGGCGACGACGATCCAGGTGAACGCCTTGGGATCGATGGCGGCGCGGATCGCCTGGTCGAGGCTGGCGGTGGTCTGCGCCCGGTACTTGGCCGGCAGCGTCTCGTAATAATCGTCGGGCCGGTCGAACAGGTCCATCGACATCATCGCGCTGATCACCGCGCCCGAAGTCTCGAACTCACCGGGCAGCGCGTTGATGCTCTTGGCCACCGTCCGCGTCAGCTCTTCGTCCTTGACACCCTGCGTCGTCAGGAACCCGCCGACCAAGCTGGTGATCTCGGCCATGGCGTCGCCGGTCCGGTCGGCTTGCACCGGCGCCGAGACCACGTAGCTTGCCCCGTTCTCCAGCATCCGCGCACTGCCTCCGGCGCCGTAGGACCAGCCCTTCTCCTCGCGCAGGCTCATGTTCAGCCGCGACAGGAAATCGCCGCCGAGCGCCGAGTTAGCGGCTTGCAGCGGGACGTTGTCGCCCTTGGGATTAACCGGCAGCAGCTGGGCGGCGACGATGCTCGACTGCGGCGCCCCGGGCCGGTTAATCAGCAGAATCTTCTGAGCTTGCGCGCGCCGCGGCGTGGTGAAGATCTTCTCGCCCTTAGGCACCGCTGGCGCCGTCCACGATCCGAATCGCTGCTCCAGCAACGGCATGACTTCGGCCAGCGGCAGGCTCGAGACGATGAAGATCTTGGCATTGTCCGGCCGCAGCCAGCGCTGCCGGAACCCTTCTAGGTCCGCCCGAGTGAAGCGGCCGATCGCCTTGGGGTCGCCACCCGCAGGCCCGCCATAAGGATGCGAAGCGCCGAACAGCACCGACGGCAGCAGCCGGTTGGCAACCCGGGTCGGATCCTTTTGCAGCTGGGCGATACCGGTCAGCGTCTGCGCCTTGACCCGTTCGATCTCCGCTGGCGCGAACGCCGGGTTGCGGATCAGGTCGGCAAGGAGGTCGAGCGACGGCGCCAGGTTAGGCGACAGCGCATTGACCATCGCGTACGAGCGGTCCGCCGAATTGCTGGCGCTGACATTGGTCCCCAGCCGTTCCTCGGCTTCGGCGAACTCCTGCGAGCTCAGCGACGTCGTGCCTTCCCCCAGCAGCCCCACCGTGAACGCCGCCAGCCCGCGGCTGTCGGGTGCGTCGGAGGCATCCCCGGCGTCGAAGGAGATCGCCATCTGAGTCACCGGCACGGCGGTCCGCTGGGCATATTCGACCGGGATGCCGTTCGCCAGGCGGGTATGCTGGATGGTCGGGAAGTCGAGGTCGGTCAGTTGTCCGAGCGGCGGGATCGCGCGCGTGGGCTTGGCGACCGGCGCCCCCGTCTTCGCAGCCATCTCGCCCGGAGCCTTGGCGTCGGCGTAAGCGGGTCGCTCGCCCGGCGCCAGGACGATGGTCAGCGGCGGCCGCCGCAGCCACTGCTGCATGGTCGAGCGCACGGCCGCCGGCGTGATCGCGGCATAGGACGCCAGCGTTTTCTTGTAGAAGTCGCTGTCCTGCGCGTACGTCTCGCCTTCGGCGAGCGTCACCGCCTTGCCGCCGAAGCCGCCGACCTGCTCGAGCCCACGCACGCGGCCGGACACATCGAGCATCACCGCCCGTTGCACTTCGTCGACGGTTGGGCCCTCGGCCAGATAGGCGGCGACCACTTCGTCCAGCCGCTTGGACACACGCTGCGGGTCGACCCCCGGGGTGACGCTGGCGGTGACCATAAAAATGCCGGCCCTCTGCAGGGGGATCAGCCCGGCGGTCACGCCGACCGCGATCTTCTCGTCGCGGACCAGCAGCTTGTCCAGGCGCGAGCTCCCCAGCCCGCCAAGCACCGACCCGCCGATGTCGAGCGCCGCCAGCCGCCTGTCGAGCAGCCCCGGCACCGCCCAATAGCGCTGGATGGTGGTCGTCGCGACGTTGTCCTGCATGGTGATCGTCTTTGCCGCGGGCAGCGTCGGGACGCTCGCCGCCGCCGGGCGGTTGACCGGCCCGCGCGGGATATGGCCGAAATATTTCTCGACCAGCGGCCGCGCTTCGGCCGCGGTGATGTCGCCGGCCAGCACCAGCACCGCATTGTTCGGCCCGTATTTGGCGCGGAACCATTGCTTCACATCTTCGAGGCTGGCGGCATCGAGGTCCGCCATCGAGCCGATGGACGTATGGTGATAAGGGTGCCCGGCCGGGAACAGGTTGCCGAACAGCTCATATTGCGTCAGCCCGCCGGGCTTGCTGTCGCCCTGCCGCTTTTCGTTCTGCACGACGCTGCGCTGGTTATCGAGCACGCCCTGCGTCACCGCTCCGAGCAGGTGGCCCATGCGGTCGCTTTCCATGAACAAAGCCCGCTCCAGCGCGCCCTTGGGCACCGTCTCGAAATAATTGGTGCGGTCGAACGAGGTCGTGCCGTTGTAATCGGTCGCCCCGATCTGCTGCAGATACTGAAAATAATCGCCCGGCAGGTTTTCGCTGCCATTGAACA
>CADCVY010000040.1 GCA_902806275.1 uncultured Sphingomonas sp.
GGCGCCCCCGTCCAGAAGTCGCCCAATTGCTTTGCGGCTTCCAGCTGGACGCTGAGCAGCTCGTTCGGGCGGGCGGCAAAGCCAATAGCGGCTTTGGTCGCCGCCTGAGCCAGTGCGAAGGGGTCGAAGGGCAGGGTGGGCTTGGCGGTCTTCAACTTGGGGTCCTTCGATACGGGGCTTGGCAGCCCCTACTCAGGATGAGCCGGTGTGTTCCTTCAAAACCGCTCATCCTGACTAGCCGCGCCAGCGCCGTATCGAAGGACGAGCGGGGCAGGTCACTGCCGCAACATCTCGCGGCTGACGATCACGCGCATGATCTGATTGGTGCCTTCCAGGATCGAGTGGACCCGAAGGTCGCGCCAGAAGCGCTCGATCGGGTAATCTTGCAGGTAGCCGTAGCCGCCGTGTAGCTGGAGCGCGCGGTCGACGACGGACGAGCCGGTGTCGGTCGCCAGCCTTTTGGCCATCGCTGCGAAGCGGGTCTTGTCGGGCGCATTGGCGGTCACCTTGGCGGCGGCGACATAGAGCAGATAGCGGGCCGCCTGCAGCTCGGTTTCCATGTCGGCCAAGGTGAACTGGGTTGCCTGGAAGTCGGCGATGGCGGTGCCGAACTGGGTGCGCTGCTTGGTGTAGCCGATCGCCTCGTCCAGGCAGCGCTGCGCCCCGCCCAGCGAGCAGGCGCCGATGTTGAGCCGCCCGCCGTCCAGCCCCATCATCGCGATGCGGAAGCCCTCGCCCTCGCGGCCGACCCGGTTGGCGACCGGCACGCGGACCTCGTCAAAATTGACCTGGGCGGTCGGCTGCGAGTGCCAGCCGAGCTTCTTCTCCTGCGCGCCGAAGCTAACGCCCGGCATGTCCTTTTCGATTACCAGCGCGGTGATGCCCTTGGGTCCTTCCTCGCCGGTGCGGGCCATGGTGACGTAGATTTCGTTCTCGCCGCCGCCCGAGATGAACGCCTTGGAGCCGCTGACAACGTAATGGTCGCCGTCCAGCACCGCCTTGGTCTTGAGCGCGGCCGCATCGGATCCCGACGAGGGCTCGGTCAGGCAATAGCTACCCATCCGCTCCATGGTGATCATCGACGGCAGGTACTTCTGCTTGACCTCGGCCGAGCCGAAGCGGTCGATCATCCAGCTCGCCATATTGTGGATCGAGATGAAGGCGCTGGTCGACGGGTCGCCATAGGCCATGGCTTCCATGATCAGCGCGGCCTCGAGCCGGCCCAGCCCGATGCCGCCGCTTTCCTCCGACACGTAGATCGCGCCGAAGCCGAGCTCCGCGGCCTCGCGGATCGTGTCGCGCGGGAAGATGTGCTTCTCGTCCCACTCGGCCGCAAACGGCGTGATCGCGTCCGCCGTGAACTTGGCCGCCATTTCCCGGATCTGGAGCTGGTCTTCGGTGAGGTCGAACTGGGTCATGCCGCCGGCGCCTCTAGCCCGCGGCTTCCTCCCGAAGCAAGGCGGCAGGCCTAGAGCGCGTTGGTCTCGTTGCCGACCTCGCCGGTCTCATTGGCGGTCGGCTCGTCGACGCCGTTGATCAGCTCTTCGCTGGACGTGGTGCTGCTTTCGTCCGCGGGCAGCGCCTCGATGTCTGCATTTGCGGGGATGTTGCCGCCGACCAGCGCGTTCTGCTCGGGCGGTGGCTGCTCGTTGTTTCCGCAGGCGGCAAGCGCCCCCAGCGAGATCACCAGCAGCGTCTTCCATCCAGCGCCCATAACCATCTCCTTCACGCAACTTCTTACGGCACCGCAACGCTTTGGCAAACAGAGGGGTCCGGGAAAGGGCGCCCGACCTAGCCCATGGTCGGTATGACGAAGGCGTTCTCGCCGGTGACGCTGCCGTCGGGCCAGCGCTGGGTTATCTTCTTGGACTTGGTCCAGAAGCGCACGCCCTCGGGCCCATGCTGGTCGATGTCGCCGAAGCCGCTCCGCTTCCAGCCGCCGAACGTGTGGTAGGCGACCGGCACCGGGATCGGCACGTTGATGCCGACCATGCCAACATTGACCCGCGCTGCGAACTCGCGCGCGGCGTGGCCATTGCGGGTGAAGATGGCGACGCCGTTGCCGTACTGGTGCTCGGACGGCAGGCGCACCGCATCCTCGAAGCTCTGCGCGCGGACCATCTGCAGGACGGGGCCGAAGATCTCGTCGCGATAGCTTTCGAAGTGCGGCTGGACCCGGTCGAAAAAGGTCGGGCCGATGAAGAAGCCTTCCTCATGGCCCTGCAGGGAGAAGCCGCGGCCGTCGACGACCAGCTCGCCGCCCTCGTCGATGCACATCTGGATGTAGGTCTCGATTCGCTGCTTGTGCGCGGCATTGACCACAGGGCCGTAGTGGGCGTCGGGGTCGGTCGAGACACCCACGCGCAGGCTCTCGATGGCGGGAATGAGCTTCTCGCGGAGCGCATCGGCGGTCTTGTCGCCGACCGGCACGACGACCGGCAGCGCCATGCAGCGCTCGCCTGCCGAGCCGAAGGCGGCCCCGGCAAGGTCGTTGACCACCTGGTCGAGGTCGGCGTCGGGCATGACGATGCCGTGGTTCTTGGCGCCGCCGAACGCCTGCACGCGCTTTCCGTTCGCAGTCCCGCGCGAGTAGATGTATTGCGCGATGTCGGACGATCCGACGAAGCTGACCGCCTTGATGTCCTCCTCGTCGAGGATCGCGTCGACCATCTCCTTGTCGCCATGGACGACGTTGAGGATCCCGTCGGGCAGCCCCGCTTCCTTCATCAGCTCGGCCAGGCGCACCGGCACGGTCGGGTCGCGTTCGCTGGGCTTGAGGATGAACGCATTGCCGCAGGCGATCGCGGTGGCGAACATCCACATCGGGATCATCGCGGGGAAGTTGAACGGGGTGATGCCGGCGACGATGCCGAGCGGCTGGCGCAGCGAATAGACGTCGATGCCGGGGCCGGCGCCTTGGGTATATTCGCCCTTGAGAACCTGTGGAATCCCGCAGGAGAATTCGACCACTTCGAGCCCGCGCTGGATGTCGCCCTTGGAGTCGGCGATGACCTTGCCGTGCTCGGAGCTGAGGATCTCGGCGAGTTCGTCCATGTGGCTTTCGACCAGCGCCTTAAAGGCGAACATCACCCGAGCGCGGCGCTGCGGGTTGGTCGCGGCCCAGGCCGGCTGGGCGGCGCGCGCGGCCTCCATCGCCGTCTCGAGGTCGGCCGCTGTGCCGAGCCGCACGCGTGCCTGGACGCTGCCCTGGTTGGGGTCGAACACGTCGCCCGTCCGCTCTCCGGATGAGAAACTGTCGCCGCCGATGAAATGGTCGATGTCACGCAACATGGAAAATGCGTCCTGACTTGAGGGTGAAGAAGTTGCGGCTCCCCTAGACCGGGACACGAGCAAATGCCAGTTGGGAGCGGCCAAGGGAGACTGTTCATGCGTCCTTCGATCCTCCTGTCTGCGCTCGCCTTGCTGCTCGCCACCACGGCCGCCGCGACCCCGCCGCTGCCTGGCCCGGAAGCCAGGGTCGCCGAATATGCGCGAGCCGTCGACGGCCAGCGGATGAAGCGGACGATCGAGAAACTGGTCAGCTTCGGCACCCGCCACACGCTGTCGTCGCAGACCGACCCCAAGCGCGGCATCGGCGCATCCGTGCGCTGGGCGGAAGCGGAGATGAAGCGCTTGGGCCTGCGCACACTGCAGACCTGCGACACGGTCACGGGCCGGCGCGTGCCGACGCCCACCCGCGTCTGCAACGCCGTCGCCATTCAGCTCGGCACCGAGCGGCCCAACGACGTGGTGATCATCACCGGGCACATCGACAGCCGGGTCACCGACGTGATGAACGCCACCGCCGACGCGCCCGGCGCCAATGACGACGGCTCGGGGACCGCCGCGGTGATCGAGGCGGCGCGGGTGCTGAGCAAGCGCAAGTTCCCCGGCACCATCGTCTATGCGGCGCTGTCGGGCGAGGAGCAGGGGCTGCTCGGCGGCAAGATCCTGGCCGACTACGCCAAGGCGCAGGGCTGGAACGTCGTCGCCAACCTCAACAACGACATCATCGGCAACAGCTGCGGCTCCGACGGGGTGTGCAATCCAAACCAGGTGCGCGTCTTTTCCGAGGGGCCCCGCTGGCAGGGGCGCGAGGACCTCGCTCCCCGGCAACGCAGCCTAGGCGGCGAGAACGACTCCCCCTCGCGCAACCTGTCACGCTTCCTCGACACCCTCGCCGAGCGGCTGCACGGCGACCTCGGCCTCGACGTCATGCAGATCTGGCGCAACGATCGCTTCGGCCGCGGCGGAGACCACACCGAGTTCCTCAACGCGGGCTATCCGGCCGTGCGCTTCTCGGTCGCGGTCGAGAACTACAACCACCAGCACCAGGATTTGCGAGTCGAGAACGGCGTTGAGTTCGGCGACAACATCGACAAGATGGACTTCTCTTATCTCGTCAAGGTCACCAAGCTGAACGTCGCCGCGCTCGCCTGGCTCGCCAGTGCTCCGCCTCCGCCCGAACCGACCATCGAGGGTGCGGTGAGCACGGATACAACGGTGAGCTGGCACACTCGTGAGGCACCCACCTTGAAGGAGCTTAAACAAAGACCTCCGTTCTTGATTCATTGGCGCCGAACGGACGAGCCGAACTGGTCACAGCAAAGGGCTGCGATGAATTGTATTTATGCCTCCTCCCCACGTGTGCCGAGTGCCAAGGCTAAGATCGGTTGGACGTGTGAGGAGATTATCAAGGGCATCCGCGTCGACGATTGGGTGTTCGGGGTCTCGTCCGTAAACGAGAACGGCTTCGAAAGCCCGGTCGCCTCGGCCGTGCCCGGCGGCGCGTTCAGGCCCTACACCCCGCCACCGCCGCCGCCCGCGCAGTGAAACAAACCCGCTCATGCTGAGTAGAGCCTGCGCGCAGCGGAGGCTCGTATCGAAGCACCATCCGTCCTTCGATACGCCGCTTACGCGGCTACTCAGGATGAGCGGGGATTGGGATGGCGCGTAAGAACACCTCGGGCCTCCCGACCCGCAAGCAGATCCTCGACTTCATCGCCACGTCCGACCAGCCGGCCGGCAAGCGGGAGATCGCGCGAGCGTTTGGGCTGTCGGGCGCCGACAAAATCGCGCTCAAGACCCTGCTCAAGGACATGGCCGACGAGGGGCTGATCGACAGCTCGCCGGGGCGGGCGTTCCACCAATCGGGCGGCGTGCCGAAGGTCACCGTGCTGCGGGTGGTCGAGGTCGACGACAGCGGACAGGTCCGCGCCGTGCCCGAGCAATGGCATGCCGAAGGGCCGCCGCCCAAGCTCCGGATCATCGAGCGCGGGCGCCGCTCGGCGCTGGGCATCGGCGACCGGGTGCTCGCGCGCACGGAAGAGCAGGGGCGCGGCTTCGTCGCCCACCCGATGAAGAAGCTCGCCAAGAGCGCCGAGCTGGTGCTCGGCGTCGTGCGGCAGGATAGCGAGCGGCACTGGCTGTCGCCGGTCGACAAGCGCGAGCGGCGCGAGTTCGCCATCGCCGACCTCAAGGATGCCGAAGCGGGCGACCTGGTGCTGTGCGAAGTGTCCGGCCGCCCGCCACGGGTGACGGCTCGCGTCGACGCGGTGCTCGGCGACCCGTTCGCCCCGCGCAGCTTCAGCCTGATCGCCATCCACAAGCACGGCCTCCGCCACGAATTCGCGCAGGAAGCCATCGACGAGGCGCACCGCGTCGCCAAGCAGCCGCTCGGCGAGCGCGAGGATCTGACACATCTGCCGATCGTCGCGATCGATCCCGCCGATGCCCGCGATCACGACGACGCCGTCTGGGCCGAGGCGGACGGCGAAGGCGGCTGGAACGCGATCGTCGCAATTGCGGACGTCAGCTTCTACGTCCGGCCCGGGTCCGAGCTCGACCGCGAAGCGCGGGCGCGGGGCAACAGCGTCTACTTCCCCGATCGCGTGGTGCCGATGCTTCCTGAAGAATTGTCGGCGGACATCTGCTCGCTGAAGGCCGGCGAGGACCGGGCGGCGATGGCCTGCCACCTCAAGATCTCGCCCGAAGGCGAACTCAAGAGCTGGCGGTTCACGCACTCCAGAATCCGGGTAGCGGCCAACATCGCCTATGAAGACGCGCAGGCGGCGATCGATGCGGCAGGCGAGGAGCGCGTCGAAGTCGCGTCGCCGACCTGCTTGATGCCGCCCATCGAAGGCGCGGTGCCGCAAGAGCTGCTCGAAACCGCGCTCAAGCCCCTCTGGGCATGCTGGCGCGCCCTGTTCGCCGCCCGCCAGAAGCGCCAGCCGCTCGAGCTCGACATCCCCGAGCGCCGGGTGATGCTCGACGAGAAAGGGCGCATCACGTCGATCGCGCCGCGCGACCGGCTCGACGCGCACCGGCTGGTCGAGGATTTCATGATCGCCGCCAATGTTGCCGCGGCCCGCGCCATCGAGGCCAAGAAGGGGCCGGTCATGTACCGCGACCACGAGCCGCCGAGCCGCGAGAAGCTGGTTGCGCTCAAGGACTATCTCGCGACCTTCGGGGTCGAGTTCGCGCTCGGTCAGGTCATCAAGCCCGGCACCTTCAACCGCATCATCGACCGGGTCGGCGATAGCGACGGCCGGGAGGAGATCATGGAGCAGCTTCTCCGCACACAGATGCAGGCGCGCTACGGCCCCGAGCGGCTCGGCCACTTCGGGCTGGCGCTCGCGACCTACGCCCATTTCACCTCGCCCATCCGCCGCTACGCCGATTTGCTGATCCACCGCGCCTTGATCAGCGCATACCGGCTCGGCGAAGGCGGTCTGCCGCGGGGCGAGGACGAGAAGTTCGAGGCGATCGGTGAGCAGATCTCGATGCTCGAGCGGCGCGCGATGGAAGCCGAGCGCGAGACGGTCGACCGCTATGTCGCGGCGTACCTGGCCGACCAGGTCGGGCAACTGGTCGAGTGCCGGATCACCGGCGTGCAGCCGTTCGGCTTCTTCGCGACCGTCGAAGACCTCGGCGGTGACGGCCTGGTGCTGGCGCAAACGCTCGGCCAGGAATATTTCCGCTACGACGAAGCCGCACGCCAACTCGTCGGCGAGGACAGCGGCGAGACGTACCTTGTCGGCCAGCGGCTGACGCTGAGGCTCGCCGAAGCCAACCCCGTATCAGGCTCACTCCGCTTCGAGCTTCCCGAAGGCAGCTATGCTGGCGCCAGGCCCCCGGCACAGCGCCGCAACGACCGCGTTCGCGCCGCCGCGGGACGGCGCGGGCGGCCGGCCAACATCCGCCACCAGGGCAAGCGCCGCTAAAGGAGGTTCGTCATGACAAGCTACAAGGTCGCGATCATCGTCGGCAGCCTGCGCAAGGACAGCATCAACCGGAAGGTCGCGCGCTCGCTGTGCGGAATGGCGCACGACCGGTTGGCTTGCGACATGGTCGAGATCGGCGAACTGCCGCTCTACAATCAGGACTACGACGCGGACTCCCCGCCAGAGTACGAGCGCTTCCGGCAGGAGATTGCGTCGCGCGATGGCGTCCTGTTCGTCAGCCCCGAGTACAACCGCAGCATCCCCGGCGCGCTCAAAAATGCTATCGATGTCGGCTCCAGGCCGTACGGCGCGAGCGTCTGGAACCAGAAGCCGGCCGCCATCGTCACCGCCTCGCCGGGCTTGATCGGCGGCTTCGGCGCCAACCACCAGATCCGCCAGGCCTGCGTGTTCCTCAACATGCCGGTGATGCAGCACCCCGAGGCGTATCTCGGCCAGGTCAACGACCAGAGCTTCGCCGCGGATGGCCGGCTCGCCGATGGGCCCCTCAAGGACATCGTTGGCAAACTTGCCGACGCGTTCGCCGACTGGGTGCACCTGATCCATCAGGCGCGAGGATTGCTTGCCGCCCGCTGAGCGGCGGGAACAGCTGTGACACTTGCCGCCCGGCGACGCCCTGTCCCAACATGGTTCCGCAACGACGTTCATTCACGAGGGGCTGACATGCAGTTCACCTGGCTTTCCCGCTACCAGCCGCAGCTGCTCGCCATCCTGCGCATGGTCACCGGGCTGATGTTCCTGCATCACGGCACGCAGAAGTTCCTGTCTTTCCCGGCAGGCGAATATGCGGGCATGGGCTGGACCTTCTCCAATCCGGGCGCCTTCGCAGGCGTTATCGAGCTGGTTTGCGGCTTGCTGGTGGCGATCGGCCTGTTCACGCGGCCGGCCGCGTTCCTTGCGTCCGGCACGATGGCCGTGGCCTATTGGCTGGCCCACGCGCCGCAGGACCTGTTTCCCGTCAACAACGGCGGTGACGCAGCGATCCTCTATTGCTTCGTCTTCCTCTATCTTGCTGCCGCGGGCCCGGGTGCCTGGAGTGTGGATCGGACCCGGAGCATCCGCCGCTAGGTCACCCGCGCGCGCTGGTGAAAGCGCGGCTGGTCCCATTCATGGCGATCGAGAATGTCGCCGAGGATTTCTGCAGCCCGCCAAACCTCTTCGTAGCGGTTGTACAGGGGTGCGAACCCGAAGCGCATCAGGTCCGGCGCGCGGAAATCGCCGACCACGCCGCGCGCGATCAATGCCTGCATCACGGCATAGCCGTGCGGGTGGGCGAAGCAGAGATGGCTGCCACGCGCAGCCGGGTCGCGCGGGCTGGCGAGCCGAACCTGGTCTCCGCACCGAGCCTCCACTGCATTCACGAAAATCTGAAAGAGGCACTGGGACTTGGCCTGAAGGTCGGCCATGGCGATGCCCTCGAAGCTGTCGAGCCCTGCCTCCAGCGCCGCAAGGGCGAGGATGGAAGGCGTGCCGGAGAGGAACCGGCCGATCCCCTCCACCGGGCGGTAGCCGTCGTCGAAGGCGAAGGGCTCGGCATGCCCCATCCAACCCTGGATGGGCGAGCGAAGTTCGGTTTGAAGGTGCTCGGCGACGAACAGGAAAGCCGGCGCGCCCGGTCCGCCGTTGAGATATTTGTACCCGCAGCCGATGGCGAGATCGGAGCCGTCACCAGCAAGGTTGACGGCGAGGGCTCCGGCGCTGTGCGACAGGTCCCACACCGTCAGTGCGCCGGCGGCATGCGCGGCGCGGTTGATCGCCGCCATGTCGTGGCAGGTGCCGCTCCGATAATCGACGTGAGTCAGCATCACGGCGGCAGTATCGTTCGTGATCGCATCGGCGACCCGGCTGCGCTCCACGGCGTGCACCTGCAGGCCGAGCATGTCGGCCAGCCCTTGCGCGACGTAGAGATCGGTCGGGAAATTGCCGCGTTCCGTCAGGATTGCGGTCCGTCCTGGCCGTGCCTGGACCGCCGCAGCGAGCAGCTTGAACAGGCACACGCTGGTCGAATCCGCAATCAGCAACTCGCTAGGCCTGGCGCCCACGATCGGCGCCAACTTGGCCGCAATCCGCGCCGGCCAGTCGATCCAGCCATGCGCGTTCCAGCTGGCGATCAGGTCCTCGCCCCATTGCCGCCCCGCCACGTCCGCCAGCCGCTCCGGCGTGGCGGCGGGGAGCGCACCGAGCGAGTTGCCATCGAGGTAGATCTTGCCTTCGGGCAAGCTGAACCGCTCGCGGGCAAACGCCAGCGGGTCTGCCTCGTCCAGCCTTTGCGCGTCCTCCAGCGTCACAGCTTCGGCAGGGTCACGCCCTTTTGCCCCATGTATTTGCCAGCCCGGTCGGCGTAGCTGACTTCGCATGGCTCGTTGCCCTGGAAGAACAGGAACTGGCAGGCGCCCTCGTTGGCGTAGACCTTGGCCGGCAGCGGCGTGGTGTTGGAGAATTCCAGCGTCACATGCCCCTCCCAGCCGGGCTCGAGCGGGGTCACGTTCACGATGATCCCGCACCTGGCATAGGTGGATTTGCCGAGGCAGATCACAAGCACGTCGCGCGGCACCCGGAAATATTCGATCGTTCGCGCCAGCGCGAAGCTGTTCGGCGGGATGATGCAGACAGGGGTCTTGCGGTCGACGAAGCTGTTCGCCTGGAAGTTCTTGGGGTCGACGACGGCGTTGTCGACATTGGTGAAGAGCTTGAACTCGTCCGAAACGCGGGCGTCATAGCCGTAGGACGATAGGCCATAGCTGATGCAGCCGTCGCTCCGCTGTGCCTCGACGAACGGCTCGATCATGCCGTGCGCCTGCGCCTGCTCACGAATCCAGCGGTCGGACTGAATGGCCATGAGGCTGGGCTAACCTCGCAGCCCGACCTCGTCATCCCCGCACGGGCGGGAATTCCGCTTTTCTGTGGACGGCAGCGAGCAGCGGGATCCCCGCTTTTGTTGGAATGACGACGGAAAGCATGCACAAGCTATCCACAGCGTTCCACTTCCGTTCTCGCTTGGACGCGAGTAAGTTGAGCGTAGGAGCACTGCCATGGCTGAGATCATCCGCATCAACGAATCAGCGTCGGAAGCCCACGTCCAGACGCTGCCGCAGAACATCGAAGCCGAAGCCGCACTGCTCGGTGCGCTGATGATCGACAACCGGCTGGTCGAGGATGTCCAGCTCCGCCTCAAGCCGCACCATTTCTTCGAGCCGCTGCATGGGCGCATCTACGAGGCGGTGCTGCGCCTGACCGACAAGAACATGATCGCCAACCCGGTCACCCTCCGCCCGCTGTTCGACGGCGACGAGGCGATGAAGGAGGTCGGCGGGCCGGCGTATCTGGCGCAGCTCACCGGTTCGAGCGCCGCGGTCATTGGCGCGCGCGATTTCGCCGCCCAGATCTATGATCTCGCCTTGCTCCGGGCACTGGTCGGGGTCGGCCGCGAGCTGGTCGAAGGCGCGCTCGATACGAGCGAGGAAGTTGCCCCCCTCGCCCAGATCGAGCGCGCCGAGACCGAGCTCTACAAGGTCGCGGAAGAGGGTGGGGCGGAAGGCAAGGCCAAGTCGTTCGGCGAGGCCGCCATGGCGTCGATCCGCAACGCCGAAGCGGCCCTCAACCGCGGCGGCGGGCTGACCGGCATCACCAGCGGCTTCAAAAGCCTCAACTCCCGCATCGGTGGGCTCCAACGGTCCGACCTGATCATCATCGCCGGCCGCCCGGGCATGGGCAAGACCGCGCTTGCCACCAACATGGCATTCGCAACCGCCGAGCGTTTCCTGCAGGACCAGGCCGACGGCATTGAAGTGGCGAAGTCGGCAGGCGGCCCCGTCGCCTTTTTCAGCTTGGAAATGTCCTCGGAGCAGCTCGTCACCCGCGTGCTGTCGGAGCAGGCCCAGGTCACGGCCGAGCAGATCCGCACCGGCAACATCGGCCGTCACGAGTTCGCGTCCTTTGCCCGCACCGCCGACCGGCTGCACTCCCTGCCGTTCTACATCGACGATACGCCCGGCCTGACGATCGCGGCGCTGCGCACGCGCGCCCGGCGGCTGAAGCGCCAAAAGGGCATCAGTCTGGTCGTGGTCGACTATCTGCAGTTGCTGCAGGGCACGGGCAAGGGCGGCAACAATGAGAACCGGGTGCAGGAGATCTCGGAAATCAGCCGCGGCCTGAAGCAGCTGGCCAAGGAACTGGACGTGCCCGTGATCGGCCTATCGCAGTTGTCGCGCGCCGTGGAGCAGCGCGAGGACAAACGACCACAGCTGTCCGATCTTCGCGAGTCCGGCTCCATCGAGCAGGACGCCGACATCGTGCTGTTCGTGTATCGCGAGGAATATTACCTAAAGTCGCACGAGCCCAAGCACCCGATCCCCGGCGATCCGGCAGAGGTCTTCACGGCCTTTGAGGAATGGAGTGCCAAGCACCAGCATGTCGCCGGCACGGCCGAGCTGATCATCGCGAAGAACCGCCACGGCGGCACCGGCAAAGAGCGGCTGCGCTTCGAAGGCCGGTTTACCAAGTTCAGCGATGCGGCCGACGAGGACCGGCTGCCCGAGATGCGCGAGTAGGTTTGGGGCGGGGGGACGAGGGCGCCGGCTGCGGCTGGCGCCCTCATGCTTGTCAATCTTCCAGCAGGTTGGCGTCGCGCAGCCCTTCGGCGATGGAGCCGCGGGCGCTGTCCGCCTCGACGCTGGTGACCGGGTAGGCGCAATAATCGGCGGCATAGAAGGCGCTCGGCCGGTGGTTGCCCGACAGGCCGACCCCGCCGAACGGGGCGTTCGATGGCGCGCCGTTGGTCGGCTTGTTCCAGTTGATCACGCCGGCGCGGACATTGGCCCAGAAGCGGTCGTACATCTCGGGGCTGCCGCCCAGCAGGCTGGCGGCGAGGCCGAAGCGGGTGTTGTTTGCCTCGTCGATCGCGGCATCGAAATCCTTAACCCGGATGACCTGCAGAACGGGGCCGAAAATCTCCTCGTCTGGGCGGTCCCTGATGTCAGTAACATCGATGATTGCGGGCGTAAGATACGGCCGCTCCTCGAAGGGGCGATCGAGGCGCTTGAGCGGTTTGCCGCCCTTCATCATCAGGTTGAGCCATTGCTCCTGCACCTGATCCGCGGCCGCAAGGTCGATGACCGGCCCCATGAACGGCTGCGGGTCGGCGAACGGCTGGTCGACGATCAGGCGCGCGGCGAGCGCCTGGACAGCGTCCAGCAGGAGCTTTTCCTTGCCGTCCTCGACGATCAGCCGCCGCGCCGCGGTGCAGCGCTGGCCGGCCGAGAGGTAGGCCGACTGGACGATGATCGCGGCGGCCGCATCGAGGTCCCCTGGGTTCCACACCACCATCGGATTATTCCCGCCAAGCTCGAGCGCCAGGATCTTGTGCGGGGTCTCGGCGAATTGCTTGTGCAGGGCCATGCCGGCCCGGGCCGAACCGGTGAACAGCAGACCGTCGATGCCCGGTTGCCCGGCCAGCGCGCGGCCCTGATCGGGACCACCGATCAGCAGGCGGACGACACCGTCCGGCAAGCCCGCCTCATGAAAGCAGCGGACCAGGAACGCGCCGGTGGCGGAGGTTTTCTCCGACGGCTTGAACACCACCGCGTTGCCGGCAATCAGCGCCGGCACGACGTGGCCGTTGGGCAGGTGCGCCGGGAAATTGTACGGCCCGAGCACCGCCAGCACGCCGTGCGGCTTGTGGCGCACCGCGACCTTGTTGCCGAGCGCAGCCTCAAGCCGACGCTGCCCCGTCCGTTCTGCGTAGGCATCGACCGAGATTTGGACCTTGTTGACGACCGCGCCGACTTCCGTCTTCGCTTCCCATAGGGGCTTGCCGGTCTCGCTGGCGATCAGCTCGGCGAACTCGGCCTCCTTGGCGCGCACGACATTGGCGAAGCGGCGGACCGCCTCGATGCGGAAGGCGACCGAATGCGCCGCCCAGGCCGGCCAGGCGGCGCGCGCGACTGCGACCTCGGCGGCGGCGTCGCCGACCTCGCCCGACCAGATCTGCTCGCCCGTCGCCGGGTTGATGGAGGTGAGGCGGCTCACGATTGCGCGCGCCGCCACCATCGTCTGATCGTCAAGCGGCTGCATCCTGCTCCATCGCCTCGCCCATGCGGCGGATTTCTCTAACCTTGTCCTCGAACGGCTTCCAGTCGTCACCATCGCCGATGGCGGACCAGATCGCCTCGACCTCCTCGATGTGCATCGAACAGTGTGCTGCGTCCGACCAATATGGGTGCTGCGGCTCGCGGCTGCGACCCTCCAGCCGAGCAGCCAAGGCGCGGAACGGCTCGGACGGGTAACGGTCGGCGCCCGGATCACGCCCGCCGCGCCAATCGAAGAACAGCCGATCGATCTCCGCAGCCTTGCTAGCAAGAGCGGTGATCAGGGCAGCGGCGAGTTCCTGATCGTTGTCACTCGGAGCGACACCAAGCCTGCGCACCAAGGCGGCAATCAGCGCATCATTGAAGCGATCGCTCCAGCTACGGAGCAGATCGGCAAGCGCGGGCGCTTCGGCGATCAGCGACAGGGCGCCGGCAAGCTGGGCCACGCCCCAGTGGATCGCTTCCGGCTGCCGGGCAAAGGCGTACAGCCCCTGATAGTCGAAATAAGCGGCGGTGAACTGCGGGTCCCAATCGGGCGTGAAGCGCCAAGGGCCGTAGTCGAAGCTTTCGCCGGTGACGTTGATGTTGTCGCTGTTGAGCACGCCATGGACGAAGCCAGCAGCGAGATAGGAGGCGGCGAGCCCGGCCGTCGCGGTGCAGGCGAGGTCGAACAGCTTAAGCGCATTCTCCGCGTCGTCCGCTGCGGGCTGCTCGGCATACAGATGCTCGAGACAGTAGCGGACGAGGCGCTTCAGATTATCCACTTCGCCAAAGAAGGCGAGGCGCTGGAATGTGCCGATACGGATATGGCCGTGGCTCAGCCGCGTCATCACCGCCGAGCGGGTGGGGGAGGGCTCGTCGCCGCGGACCAGCTGTTCGCCCGTTTCAAACAGGGCGAACGTCTTGGACGTGTTGACGCCCAAGGCTTCGAGCATCTCGGTCGCCAGCACTTCGCGGACCCCGCCCTTCAGTGTCAGGCGGCCGTCGGCGGTGCGGCTGTAGGGCGTCTGGCCGGAGCCCTTGGTGCCGAAATCGAGCAGCCTGCCGCCCTCATCTCGCAACTGTGCGAACAGGAAGCCGCGGCCGTCGCCGATGTCCGGATTGTACACGCGGAACTGATGGCCGTGATAACGGAGCGCCAGCGGCTGCGGGAGGTTGCCGGGCAGCGGCTCGAACCGGCAGAAATGCGCCGCCCACCGCTCGGCTTCCAAGTCGAGGCCGACCTTCGCTGCCCAGCGCTCATTGACGAAGCGCGGCGCGCAGCTGGGGAAGTCGGCAGGTTCGACAGGGTCGAAGAATTCGCCCCCGAGGTCGAGGATCCTCGGGTTGGGCTGGTAGGCGGTCATCGCTACTAAACGAGCAGCGCCCTGAACTTCTCCAACGCAGTCGCTTCCGGCTCGTCGGCGCGCAGCGTGGTGACGAAACGCCCCGAGCGGTCGAACAGCAGCACGGCGCCGGTATGCTCCATCTCCTGACCCTTGGGCGCATGCGGTACCGGCGCCGCGTGAACCGCGTACAGCTTCTTCACCGCATCGATCTGCGCCTGGGTGCCGGTCAGGCCGGTGATCGGCGAGCCAAACAGGCCGGCGTACTGACCGACCTTCCGCGGACCGTCGTTCGCCGGATCGATGGTGACGAAGACGATGTTGACGGCCTGCTCCGGCCCCGCCTGCTTGCGCAGGTTCACCAGCCGGCCGAGCGTGGTCGGGCAAACGTCGCCGCACCGCGTAAAGCCGAAGAAGATCGCATAAGGCTTGCCTTCCAGCTTGGCGCTGGAGAACGGGCGGCCGTTGCCGTCGGTCAGGGTGAACGGCCCTCCCAGGCTGGCTTGCAGCTGCTGCTGTTGCATCGGCCGCTCCGGCTCACCACGCTTGCCGAGCAGCATGGCGGCAACCCCTGCCAGGGCGATGGCGACCAGCAGCCACAGCAGCAGGCGAACCTGCTTGAGGCGATTGCGGGGCGGTTGTTGCTGGTCGGCCATGCGGACGCGCGAAAGCCGCATCGGGCGCCGGCGTCAAGCGGCTCAGATCACCATGCGGATGTTGGCGCCCCCCTCAGGCGCCTGCAGCGCCACGATGGACCCCCCGTGGGCGAGTGCCACTTGCCGGGCGAAGCTGAGGCCCACGCCGCTGCCACCCTTGTGGGTGGTGTAGAAGGGCAGAAAAATGTCGTCGCGGCGGTCGGGCGCGATGCCTAGCCCATTGTCCCGCACCTCGATGCGGCTGCGGCCGGTGGCCTCGCGTGCCATCGCCAGGGTCACTTGCGGTTCCGGAACGCCGGATACCGCGCGGATCGCGTTGCGCAGCAGGTTGAGGAGCGTTTGCGCCAGCAGTTCGGGGTCCGCATCAAGGCTCATGGACGCGGGTTCGACCTCCAGACCGAGCGTGATCTCCACCCCGCCGGCGTTGGCGCGCGCGAGGCGGAGGATCTCCTCGCCCCATGGCTGCGCCTGGAATTGACGGCGATGGACGTCCGGGGTCTGCGCGAACTCGCGATAGCTTTCGACGAAGCGCAAAATGCCTTCGGCGCGCCGGGCAACGGTCTCGGTGGCGATGCGCGCGTCCGCCAGGCCCGCGCCGGTCTCCTCGGCGGCGGCGACCATGTCCGCTCCCGACCGCGCCAGGGAGGTCACAGGGGTCAGCGAGTTCATGATTTCGTGCGTCAGAACCCGCACCAGGTCGGCCTGTGCGGCCACCTCCAGAACGCCCAATTCGCTTTGTACCGGCAGGATCGACAGCATCGTCACCGGCTGGTCGAGGCGGGCCACCTGCGCCGAGGCGAACACCGCCCGTTGCGGAACGCCGTCGAACACCACCCGAGTGATCTTGCGCGTGCCGGGCGGCAGCCTAACCGCCGCTGCAAGCTCGGCGCCAAGGCTTTCGAAGTCGGCAACCCGGTTGACTGGGTGGCGCGCGAACAGCTGGCGCGCGGCCTTGTTGAGCATCTCGACCCGGCCGTCTCGGTCAATCGACAGCAGGGCGCTGGGTGAGTCGTCAACTACCGCAGACAGGAAGCGGGCATCGGCCGCAGCCTCGACGTGTCTTGCTCCCAGCGCCTTTAACGCCTTGTCCAGCGCCTCGCCCATCACGTCGAACCCGCCGCCGCTGGGATCGGAAAAGCGCTGGGAATAATCTTCGAAGCGCAGGCTCTCGACAAAGCGGGCGACGATGAAATTCGTGCGCTGGATGAAGCTCCACAGACTGGCGACCGCGGCAAGCGCAATAATCAGCGCAACAATGCGCCCGGCGCGCACGCCTTCGGTGTTGAGCGCGATGTTGAACAGCCACAGCGCCGCAACCAGGACCAGAGTGCGCCAGGCGAGTCCGAACTCGAACCGGCGCCTAAAGCCCATGCTTTTCCATGCGGCGGTAGAGGGCGCCGCGGCTGAGCCCCAGCTCGCCCGCCGCGAGCGATATGTTGAAATGATGCAGCCTGAGCGCGCGCTCGATCATCTGCCGCTCGAGTTCATCGAGGTTGAGGGTCTGGGCAATGTCCGGCACCACCAGGGGGTTCGGCCGCGACGGCAGCGGGAAATCTTCGATATTGTAACACGCGCCGTCGGCCATGATCACCGCCCGCTCGGCCGCATGCCGCAGCGCCCGGACATTGCCGGGCCAGTCATGACGAGTCAGTGCCTCCATCACCGTCGGCGGGACTTGCCGCAGCGGCCGGTCGTACTTGCGCGCGTAGATGCCGAGATAATGATCGAGCAGCAGCGGCACGTCCTCCCGTCGTTGCCGAAGCGCGGGAAGGTGGATCTCGATCGTGTTCAGCCGGAACAGCAGGTCCTGGCGGAACCGGGTCTCGTCGCCCAGCTGCTCGGCCGACATGTTGGTCGCGGCCACCACCCTGACGTCGATCGGCACCGCGCGGTTGGACCCTACGGGCACCACCTGCCGCTGCTCCAGCGCGGTGAGCAGCTTGGGCTGCAGGTGCAGCGGCAAATTGCCGACCTCGTCGAGGAACAGGGTGCTGCGGTCGGCGGCCTTGAGCCGGCCGATCCGTTCGCCGGCGGCGCCGGTGAACGCACCCTTGGCGTGACCGAACAGCTCCGACTCGAACAGGCTTTCGGAGGTTGCCCCGAGGTCGATGGAGACCATCGGCTCGCCGCTGCGCCGTGACAGGCGGTGTATCTCGCGGGCGACGATTTCCTTGCCCGTGCCGTTTTCGCCCAGGATGAGCACGTTCGCCTCGGTCGGCGCGGCGCGGTCGATCAGCATGCGAACGCGGTTCATCGCTTCCGACTGGCCGAGCAGCGGCGTTTCGCCGGCGACCGCCAGCTCGGACGCCCGGCTGCGCTCGACGCGCGCATCGATCTTGCTCCGGCGCAGGGCGGCGGCGCTGCGAACGGTCGCGGCCAGCCGCTCGTTGCTCCACGGCTTGGCGACGAAGTCGCTGGCGCCGCGCTTGATCGCTTCGACCGCGACCGAAACAGCGCCGTGGGCGGTGATGATCACCACCGCCGCGTCCGGATCGTGCTCCATGATCCCGGCCAGCGCGTCGAGGCCTTCGCGCCCGTCGGTTGCCGCGCGCTGGAAGTTGAGGTCGAGCAGGATGGCGTCAGGCAGCTCCTTTTTCAGGAGCGGCATCAGCTCGGTGGGCGAGGGGAGCGTCTCGATCCGCTCGAACATGTCCCGCAGCGCCAGTTTCGCGGACAAGGCAATGTCGGCGTCGTCGTCGACCACTACGGCAAGGCTGAAACGTCCATCCACGCTACGCTTGTAGCGCGGCTGTTCGGAAACGAACAGTCCTGAGTTGCCGATCGAGGCAAACTCATCTGGCACGGGCTTTGCAGCGAAGGAGACATGATTATCGCAGGCCACCTCTACAAACGTAGCGCAGCGTTCGCTCTTGCCCGGCACGGCTGTTCGTTTTCGGACACCGCACTGACCGGAGGCGGACAATGAGCTTGGTCGAACTCCGGCAAACGGAGCGGCAGGGCGCCGCCGTCAGCGGCGGCAACATGGACAAGGTGGTCGTCAGAAAGGGGATCGACAAGCGGATCCTGATTGCCGGCGGTGCCGCCGCGGTTCTGCTGCTGGCGCTGCTCTTCTACCTGTGGGCGCCGCGGGCCGATTCGCAATCGATAGCGCGCGAGCGGCTGACCATCTCGCCGGTGACGCAGGGCACGTTCGAAGACTTCCTGCCGCTGCGCGCGCGCGTCACCCCGCTGGTCACCGTTTTCCTTGACGCCGTCGAGGGCGGGCGCGTCGAGCAGAAGCTGGTCGAGGACGGCGCTCAAGTCACGCAGGGACAGATGCTCGCGGTCCTGTCCAACGCCGACCTGCAATTATCGACGCTGGCGCGTCAAACCGAGGTCGAGCAGCAGCTCAACAATATGCGCTCGCAGGAGCTAGCGCTCGCTCAGGTGCGCAGCACCAACCTCCGCGACCTCAACCAGGCCCAGACCGACCTCGCCAAGGCGCGCCGGCAGTACGAACTGCAGCAGCCGCTTGCGAAACGCGGCTTCATTTCATCAAAGGTGTTCAACGACACCAAGGACGACTTCAACTACCAGACGCAACGCCTCGCCATTCTGAAGCGCAGCATCGCCACCGACGAGCGGCTGCAGGCGAGTCAGCTCGAGCAGCTGCGCGCTTCGACATCGTCCCTTAGCAGCGGTCTAGGGATCGCCCGCGGCAGTCTCGGCCAGCTGAACCTGAGGGCGCCCGTGTCCGGCCAGTTGAGCGGCTTCGATATCCAGCTTGGTCAGTCGGTGCAGCAGGGGGAACGCGTCGGCCAGATCGACAGCGCCGGCAACAGCAAGCTCGAAGCCGACGTCGACGAATATTATCTCGGCCGGGTCAGCATCGGTCAGACCGCGACCGCCGACGTTGCCGGCAAGACCTACCGGCTGCGCGTCAACAAGGTTTATCCGCAGGTCCGCAACGGGCAGTTCAAGGTCGACCTGGTGTTCGTCGGCGCCGAGCCAGCCAACATGCAGCGCGGCCAGACCATCCAGGCCAAGCTGACCTTTGGCGATGCTTCGCGGGCGGTGATGATCCCGGACGGCGCTTTCTTCAACGATACCGGCGGCAACTGGGTGTTTGTGGTCGACAAGGGCGGCAACAGCGCCACCCGGCGCCAGGTCCAGCTTGGCCGCCGCAACACCGACTCCATCGAAGTCCTAAGCGGACTCAAGCCCGGCGAGCGGGTGATCACCTCATCCTACTCCGGAATGCTCGACAAGAATGAACTCACTTTCGACGGCGGCGAATAGAAAAGGATCCCAGACCCATGCTGACAATGACCGGCCTGACCAAGAGCTATCGCACTGAGTCCGTCGAAACGACCGCGCTCGATACCATCGACCTCGACATCGCCGATGGCGAGTTCGTCGCGATCATGGGGCCGTCGGGCTGCGGCAAGTCGACCTTGCTCAATGTCATGGGCATGCTCGATAGCCCAACCGGCGGATCCTACGTGTTCGACGGCAAGGAAGTGGCGGGCCTGAGCGAGGCGGACCTCGCCGATACGCGCAAGCGCAACATCGGCTTCATCTTCCAAAGCTTCAACCTGGTGGACGAACTGACCGTCCGAGAGAATGTCGAGCTGGCGCTGCTCTACCACAACAACAATTCGACCGATCGCAAGGCGCGGGTCGACCGCGTGCTCGACAAGGTTGGCATCGCGCACCGCGCCAAGCACCGGCCGACCCAATTGTCGGGCGGCCAGCAGCAGCGTGTCGCGGTTGCGCGCGCGCTGGTCGGCGAGCCCCGGCTGATCCTGGCCGACGAGCCGACCGGCAACCTCGACACCGCGCATGGCGAAGAAGTGATGCGCATGCTCCGTCAGCTCAACCAGGAGGGGTCGACCATCGTTATGGTGACCCACTCGCCGGCGCACGCCGATTTCGCTAGCCGCGTGGTCAACATGCTCGACGGCCGCATTCTCCAGGAACGGCGCCGCGCCGCCTGATCTAACCACTGTATTCGGGGTACCTAGCTATGTGGCGGAATTACTGGACGGTTGCGGTTCGGGCGCTGGCGAAAAGCCGGAC
>CADCVY010000041.1 GCA_902806275.1 uncultured Sphingomonas sp.
GCGCTCGACTATTCGGGCTATCCCGACTGCCGGCCGGAGTTCGTGGCACAATTCGAGCGGCTGGCGAACCTTGCCACCAAGGCCGGTGTCGAGGGCGAGCGGTTCACCATCCACACGCCCTTGCTGCACATTAGCAAGGCCGGGATCGCACGGGAGGCGGAGCGGCTCGGCGTCGACGCGGGCATGAGCCATAGCTGCTATGACCCGCTGGCCGACGGCCGGCACTGCGGTCGCTGCGACGCTTGCCGCCTCCGGGCCAAGGGCTTCGCCGACGCCGGGCTGCGCGACCCGACGGAATACGCCTGACCTAGTCGGTGGCGTTGTCCGCGGCAGGCGCGGGCCGCGCCGGGGGTTGAGCCCGCCGCCGTGGGGCGTCGGACTTGGCCGGCGATGGCGAACTGCCGCTTGCGGGCGGCGCCGCCTCGGGAACCGTACCAGGGCCATTGTATAGCACTTGGTCGTTGGTGAAGTTGATGTCGACGTCGGCCGCCATGTTGGCGGCATCGGCGGTCACCGCGTCGATGGCGGTGATGTCGTTGGCGACGATGCTTTCGGCGGTGAGGCTGTCTTCGACGCTCTGGTTGGTCTGCGCCTGATCGTCCCGGCCGCAAGCGGCGAGGCCGATGGCGGCACCCGCAAGAAGCAAGACAACGCGCATATCCACGAGACTCCAGACCGTTCGAGCCAAAAAAAGAGGCTGCCGGATCTACCCGGCAGCCCCTTAAACGCCAACGCCGCCCGAAACAGGGCGGCGTCGAAGTTGATTACATTCCGTTGGCGAGGTTCGCGTCCGGGCTGTTGGTGGTCATGTCGTTGACCATCGCATTTTCGGTCGTGTTCATGCCGTCGGCCGCATTCATGGTCATGTTCGCGTCCATCGCGTTCATGTCCATGGCGTTCATGTCCATGGCATTCATGTCGGTCGTCGCGAGATTCTCGTCGACGTTCATCGTATTGTTGGCGCTATCGTTGCTGCTACAAGCCGCAACCGCCAAGGCCGCACCGGCGACCAGGATAAGAGCACGCATTCAAAACTCCCTATTTATTTGCGATCTGCAGGCGGAAATCCCGCTTCGCAAATCGCGCGGACAATAGTCTGAAGCGCTCCATTCCATCAAGGGGCTTTGCACGGTTCGCGCAAACCCTTGAGAAACACTAGGAAACTACCCTTCAGGGCGGCATCAACCCCCGTCAGCCCGATTTGTTTCCCCAGCGAAGCCAGGCTGGTGACCCCATATTGCGAAATTCCACAGGGCACGATGCCGGTGAAGTGCGACAGATCCGGCGCCACGTTGATCGAAAAGCCGTGGAGCGTGACCCAACGTTTCACCCGCACCCCGAGTGCCCCGATCTTCGCTTCCGACGGACCCTCGCCGACCCAGATGCCGATGCGGCCCTCGGCGCGATGGGCGGCCACGCCGAGATCAGCAAGCGCGTCGATCATCCAGCCTTCCAGCCGGTTGACGAAGCGGCGGACGTCCTTGCCGCGCTTTTCGAGGTCGAGGACGACATAGCCGACCCGCTGGCCGGGCCCATGATAGGTGTAACGGCCGCCACGGCCGGCCTCGAACACCGGCAGATGCTGGGGGTTGAACAATTCGGCGGGGTCGGCGCTGGTACCGGCGGTGAACAGCGGCGGGTGCTCGAGCAGCCAGACGAGTTCGGGCGCGGTGCCGTCGCGAACGGCGGCGGCCCGTCTCTCCATGTCGCGTAGCGCCTGCTCGTAAGGCACGTTGCCGGCGCTTACTCGCCATTCGATCCCGTCGATCAATTCCATCCGCGTGCGAGATGGCGGCGGAGGCGCCGGGCGGCAAGGATCATTGCGCCGCGTCGCGGACGTTCCCATAAGCGCCGCCACTAATCGAAGAAGGGGAAAGCCGGGTGCGCCTGTCGTTATCGAGAGCGTGGGAAGAAAGCCGGCGAATTTTCGCTGGCGACGGTGGGCTGCTGATCGCGGTTGCCCTAGGGCTCCTGGTCCTGCCGCAGATGGTCGCCGGGCTCCTTGCGCCGCCGACGGGCGAGCAAACTAATTCGTTGGGCCGGATCGTCGCTTTCGCCGCGGCGCTGGTCGGGGTCATCGGGCAGTTGGCGATCGTCCGGCTGGCGCTTGGACCGTCGACCAGCGTCGGCCAGGCGATCGGGCACGGCGCCCGGCGCTTCCCGGCACTGCTCGGCGCCCTCGTCATCCTCATGCTTGGGCTCGCGCTCCTGCTGGTCCCGCTGATGGCGCTGCTGACGGCGGCGGGGTTGGTGCAAGTTCCGGCATCCGGCCAGCAGCCGACGGCGTCGTTCTCACTCGCGGTTCTGCTGCTGTTGGTCGCGTGTCTATTGCTGGCGGTGCGGTTGATCATGCTGACCGTGCCCATCGCCAGCGCGGAATCGGTTGGGCCAATCGGCATCATCAAGCGCAGCTGGCGCTTGTCGGCGGGGCGCTTCTGGCCGCTATTCGGCCTTGAGATTTTGCTGCTGATCGCCGCGGTGTTCCTGCTGGCGGCGGCGCAGTTCGTCGGTGGAAGCCTTGCCCAGCTGATCGGAAGCGTAGAGCCGTTCAGCCTGCCGGCCCTGATCTTCGCCATGGTGGTTGCAATTGCGCAGGCTGCATTCACCGTGCTGGCATCGGTGATGCTGGCGCGGGTCTACATTCAGCTGACGGGTACGGGTGAAGCGCAGGCGAGCGTGCCGACCACCGGCACCTGAGGGGCGCAGTCCATCGGCAGGATGCCGAGCAGCCGCGGGTCCGGGAAGCGCTCGATCGAGCGGTCGTAAGCGATGAAGCCGCTCCTCCGGTAGGCCGACAAAGCGGCCGGGTGGTCGAGCGTGCAGGTATGGACGTGCACGCGCCGGACGCCGGGGCGCCAGGCGCGCTGCACTGCTTCGCCGAGCAGCCAGCGGCCGTGGCCTTGGCCGGCAAGCTCCGGCACCAGGCCCAGGAAGCTGATCTCGCATTCGCCCGATTGGCCGTAGTCGAGCTCGAGCAGGCCGGCGGTGCCGCCGTCGGGCTGGATCACCTGGAAGATCGCGGTGTCGGGGTCGGAGAGAATCGCCTGGAGCTTGCCGTCGTCCATGATCAGGCGCGAGAACCACAACCAGCGTGCCCCCACGTCCCGGAACAGCTGGCGGTAAGCGGCGATGTCCGGCTGCACAGGCTGTAGGCGCAGGTTCGATGCTGGGACCGGTGTTTCCGCACGGCGGGTCATTTCCAGATAAGTCACGACCACCGCCAGCTGTCCGGCGGGGACTTCGTCGGCTTTCATGACCATTTCGCCAGCGGCGGCAGGCTCATCAGGATGGCGTCGATATTGCCGCCGGTCTTGAGCCCAAACAGGGTGCCGCGGTCGTAGAGCAGGTTGAACTCGACGTAGCGCCCGCGGAAGGCGAGCAGCCGGTCCATGTCTTCGTCCGTGTAGGGCGTGTCCATGCGCTTGCGGACGATCTGCGGAAAGATGTTGAGGAAGGCCTCGCCGACATCGCGGGTGAAGCCGAAATGCTCGTCGAAATGGCCTTCGAGATGGTCGTAGAAGATGCCGCCGACGCCGCGCGCGACGTTGCGGTGGGGAAGCCAGAAATAGTCTTCCGCCCACTTGGAGAAGCGCGGGTAGAAAGTTGGGTCGTGGGCGGCGCAGGCGGCGCGAAGACGGGCGTGGAAAGCCTCCGTATCCTCCTCGTGCGGGATTGCGGGATTGAGATCGGCGCCGCCGCCGAACCAGCGCCTGGTGGTCGCCAGGAACCGGGTGTTCATGTGCACTGCGGGCACGTGCGGGTTGGCCATGTGGGCGACCAGGCTGATGCCGGTCGCGAAGAAGCTCGGATCCTCTTCAGCGCCGGGGATCGAGCGGGCGAACTCGGGGCTGAACTGGCCGCCGACGGTGGACACGTTCACCCCGACCTTCTCGAACACGGTGCCGGCCATCTGCCCGCGCACGCCGCCGCCGCCCGGCTCGCCCGAGGCATCGGTGCGGTCCCAAGGGGTGAACTGGAAGCCAGCGTCCGAGCCAGCCTCGCGCTCAATCTGCTCGAACGCGGCACAAATGCGGTCCCGCAGCGACTCGAACCAGTCGCGCGCGGCCTGCTGCTGTTCGTCGAGCGGCTGCATCGCGACGCTAAAACGCGCGGCGCTGCGCCGCCACCAGCATGCGCAGCAGCATGGCAACGGGACGGGGCACGCCGACTTTGCCCTCCAGCCACAAACTGACCGCGGAGCGGGACACGCCGATCGCGGCCGCGAGATCGTTCTGCGTGCGATAGCCAAGCGAACGCATGGCGCCCCGCAACTCGTCCGGCGACATCGAGGCGAGGCGTTCGTCCATGTTAGATGGCGTCCGGTCCGCGGTCGCCGGTGCGGATGCGGACGGCCTGAGCAACGTCGGTGACGAAGATCTTGCCATCGCCGATCCGGCCGGTCCGCGCGGCATTCTCGATCGCCTCGATGACGTTTTCCGCGAGCCCGTCCTCGACCACGACCTCCACTTTCACCTTGGGCAGGAAGTCGATCACATATTCTGCGCCGCGGTACAGCTCGGTGTGGCCCTTCTGGCGACCGAAGCCCTTCACTTCGCTCACGGTCAGGCCCGACACACCGACGTCGTGCAGCGCGTCTTTGACGTCGTCGAGCTTGAACGGCTTGATGATCGCTTCGATCTTCTTCACGCGAACTCCCCCGCTGCGATGAACCGGGACGCTAATGCCCAATCGCCGCCGCATTTCCAAGCGAAGGGGCGGACCATGAAAGCGATCATCCTTTCCGCCGGCCAAGGCTCGCGGCTCGGCCCGTTGACGCAAGACCGGCCCAAGTGCCTGATCGACTTCCACGGCCGCACCCTGCTCGACCGGCAGCTCGACGCTCTGGCTGCGAACGGCGTTGGGGAGGCGGTGGTGGTCACCGGCTTCCACGATGGCCTGGTCGAAGAGGCGGTCGCCGCCAGAAGTGGCGGGCCGCGGGTGCGGACGGTGTTCAATCCCTTCTTCAAGGTCGCGGACAATACCGGCTCCTTGTACATGGCGCGCAGCGAGCTGGCTGGCGATTGCCTGGTGTGGAACGGCGATACCCTTGTGTCCGACGGGCTGATGCGGCGGGTGCTGGACAACGACCGTAGCGGCATTTGCGTGACCGTCGACCGCAAGGACTCCTACGACGAGGACGATATGAAGGTGGTCGAAGCGGGCGGGCGGCTGACTGCGATCGGCAAGCGCCTGGAGGGCGGCGTCAACGCGGAGTCGATCGGCCTGCTCGCCTTCCGCGGAGGCGGCGCCGAGCGCTTCCGGGACGCCATCGAGCAAGCGATGCGGACGCCGGAAGGCACGACCATCTGGTACCTGCGCGTCATCAACCAGCTTGCGCATAGCGACGAGGTGTGGACTCTCGACATCTCGGGCGAGGAATGGGGCGAGGTCGACTTCCCGCCGGACGTCGAGGACGCCCGCGCGCTGACCGCCAGGTGGGATTCGGCCCGAAAGGCGGCGGCGGCCTAGGCCTCGGACGGCAGAAAGCGCGCGATCACATCGCGCGCGAGCCGCGCCGGCCGCTGGGTGCCGGCATCCAGGCAGCACCAGCAACTCCTGACTTCGCTGAGGACGTCCTGGCCGCGCCTGACGACGGTGGTGAAGTACGCGCGCGCGCCCTCGACCTTCTCGGCGATCACCTCGGCCACCACCGCGTCCTGCAGGAAGGTCGGTTTGCAGTAGGTGATCTCGTGCTTGAGCGCGACCCAGAGATGCTTGGCCACGGCCTCGGGCGGGGCAATGCTGCGCCAGTAATCGACGACGGCGTCCTGCACCCACTTCAGGTACACGCTGTTGTTGACGTGCCCCATGTGGTCGATGTCGGCTGGCTCGATGGCAACGATGTAGCGGAACATTTGGCGGCAGCTTCGTTGACGGGGACGCGCAGGCTCTCACCTGCTTACAGAAGTGTCAACAGCCGCCGCGGCAATTAGTTCAGCGAAAACAGCCCAATCGCCCAAGCCTGGGAGCCGAGTGAGCGGCAAGGCGTTAGCGCCACCATGCGATGGCTAAGTCCGACGGCTGGAGTGCTGGTGGCCGCCGTGCTGGCGCTGCTGCTAGTCAGCTATGTTTTCGGCACGTCCGATACCGGCAAGGACGACCAAGTCGCCGCCGGGCCGGGGACCGATGCCGCCGCACGCTGTTCCTCGCGGGAAACCTCCGAACTGCTCAAGTGGGAGCTGTTCGGTCGGGCGATGGCGTTGCGCGGGCGCGATCAGGCGGCAATGACGCAAGCCGCCAGCCATGCGGTGGTGCGGATCGCCCCGGCCGGCCTGGCCGCAACGGGTGAGGCGTCGGGCACCGTCAAATGTTCGGCAACGCTGGTCCTGGACCTGCCGCCCAATGTTGCAGTGGTCGGCGGCCGGCGCAGCCTGACCAGCCCGGCGCAATATGAAGTGCGGGCAAGCGAAGGCGGGGAGGGGGTTCATATCCGATTGCTGAGCAATGCCGACGCGATCGTCACCCCCTTGGCCGCGCTGACCAGCGTCCAGGGCGTCGCGCCGGCAGCGGCCCCTGATGTCAACGCGGTCGGGGCGGAGGCGGTTGGCTCAGCGGCACCTGCTCCAGCCCCAGCAGAGCCCGCAGCCGTACCGGCGCCGCCTCGTGAAACCGCGCGCCCGCGCGAGCGGCCGCAGAGCCGGGCGCCGGCCGCTGCTTCCCCGCGCGCCCGCGCGGAAGCAGCAAAGGGCCGGCCGGAGCGTGAGCCGGAGCGGCAAGCCGCCGCAACTCCGCCGCGCCGCCCCCCGGCTCCGGCAAAGGCCACCGCCGCAACGCCTCGCCCGCCTGCCAAGGCTGCGGCGGCGCCGCCGCCGGTGCAGCAGGCCGCCGACGTCAGGCCGAGTTTCGACTGCCGCCGGGCGCGGGCGCGCAGCGAGAAAGCGGTGTGCGGCGACGCCGGGCTCGCCAGCCTCGACCGCCGCATGTCCGGTCAATATTTCAGCGCGCTCCGCTCGGCGCGGCCCGGACAGCGTGCATTGCTGCAGCGGTCGCGCAACCGGTTCATCGCCTATCGCAACAGTTGCGCGACCCAGAGTTGCATCGCCCAGGCTTACCGCGACCGCATACGCGAGATCGATACGATCATGACGGGCGGCTACTAGCCGCGCTGGCTCTACCGGTCGTCGGCGCGATTGTCGCGGCGAGCATCGACATGGATGTCCGGCTCGCGGCGGAACAGGCCAAGCAGTCCGGCCATCCCGAGGAGGCCAAGCAGCCCCAGGCGCGAGTTGCCGTCGTCTTCGTCGCCACGCTGGGTATCGCTGTAGACGATGTCATTGGTCGTATCCTGGGCGATGACCGGGACCGGGGCTGCCAGCAAAGCGGCGGCGAGAAAAATTGGGGTCGGACGCATGGTGTTCTCCTGCGGAAACGGCGGATCGAAAGTGCGCTGCCGCCCACCCAAACCGTCCCCGGCGTCGCACGTTCCCGCGGCTCAGCGCCCGTTGCCCGGCCACGTTCCGCCGCAGGCTGCGCCAACAGCGGGAACGTCGCGGGGCTGCAACAGTTGAGGAAATCTTCTGCTTTGTTCGGAGGTTAGTCGTGATGGTCGAAAAAAATTCCCCGGGCGGCGCACGCAGCAACCCCGACAACACGATCGCCGAAGAAGAAGTTGCTGCAATCCCGCTGGTCGAGGAGCGGCTCTCCATTGCCAAGCGCCAGGTCGAAAGCGGGCGCGTCCGCGTCCATGTGACGGTGGAGGAACGGCAGGAAACCATCACCGAGGAGTTGCTTCGGGACGACCTCCAGATCGAGCGGGTCCCGCGCAATGTGCGGCTGACCGAAATTCCCCACGTTCGCCTGGAAGGGAACACCACCATCGTGCCCGTCGTCGAGGAAGTGGTCGTCGTCGAAAAGGCGCTGATGCTGGTCGAGGAGATCCACATCTCCCGCCGATCGGTCGCCGAACAGACGCAGATTCCCGTTTCGCGGCGGGTCGAACGGGCGAACATCGAACGCGAGGAATCGGGCGCCGAGCCCGCGGCACGGGAGTAAGTGGATGTCGAGAAACGTTGCGGCTCTGTATAACAGCCGCGCTGAAGCCGAACTGGCGCGCAATCGTCTCGTTTCCGGCGTCAAGGCGAAATCCGTCAGGATTATCGCCCGCGACACCGTCGGCGCGGTGGACGGCCTCAGCATAGACCCGAAAACCAAGGCCAACTACCGCGATGCGGTCGGCGCGGGCTCCCACCTGCTGGTCGCGGAGCTGCCCAGCGGCACCAAGCCTCAGCATGTCGTGGGACTGCTCGACGTCGTCGTCACCAACCGGCCGGCGGAATGGCCCCCGGCTCAACTGCCGAATCAGCCGGTGGCCGACGGGCAGCCCGCGTTCGAGGTAGCCGATGAGCCGCGCGAAGCGCCGCAGCCCGCGTCGCTCGCGCCGGCCCCAACACCGCCGCTCGCCGCTGTAAAGCCGTCAGCTCCCGCGGTGGTGAGCAAGCCACCAGCGGCTGCCGCAGCCGTCGAGCCACCAGTGCCCGCCGCGGCGCCCAAGCCCGCAGCGCCTGCCGCAGCGGTAGCGCCACGAGTGCCTGCCGCGCCGGAAGGGACAGCGGAGACCGTGGCGGACGAGGAACGGGTTCCGGTGGTCAGCGAAGAGCTTCGCGTCGGCAAGCGCGAGGTCACGCGCGGCGGCGCTCGGCTGCGGTCCTTCACGCGCGAGAGCCCCGCCGAGGAGCAGGTCACGCTCCAAGAGGAAATCGTCGATGTTGAAAGCCGGCCATCGGAGCGGCGCTTGACCGACAGCGAAGTGGAAGCGGGCGGCCTGTTCAAGGAGCGCGTGATCGACATCGCCGAGATGCGCGAGGAGCCCGTCGTGACCAAGATGGCGGTCGTGCGCGAAGAAGTGATCGTCCGGAAGAGGGTCACGGAACGGGTGGAGACGGTCCGCGACACGGTCCGCCGGACCCAGATCGAAGTCGAGGACCTGGCCGCGCCGGAGCCTGCCGAGTCTGGCCCGCGGTTCTTGAAAAATCGAGGCAAGCGCGAGCACTAGGCCCGCGCCGGCCGCTCAGCCGAACGGCGGCCTGTCGAAGCCGGCCGGGCTTCTGGTGAAGATCTCGCACCCGGTCTCGGTGATGCCGATCGAATGTTCGAACTGTGCCGACAGGGAGCGGTCCCGGGTCACGGCGGTCCAGCCGTCGTCGAGCACCTTCACGTCGGGGCGGCCAAGGTTGATCATCGGCTCGACCGTGAAGAACATCCCCGGCTTGAGTTCCGGCCCGGTACCCGGACGACCGGCATGGATCACCTCGGGGCTGTCATGGAACAGCCGACCAAGGCCATGGCCGCAGAAGTCGCGGACCACGCTGTAGCGCTGGCCTTCGGCGTGGCGCTGGATCGCATTGGCGATGTCGCCGAGATGGTTGCCGGGCCTGGCCTGCTAGAGCCCGAGCATCAGGCATTCGTAGGTGATCTCGACCAGCTTGCGGGCTTTCAGCCCGACATTGCCGACCAAGTACATGCGGCTGCTGTCGCCGTGCCAGCCGTCGAGGATCGGCGTGACGTCGATATTGACGATGTCGCCGTCCTTGAGGGCCTTGTCGCCAGGGATGCCGTGACAGACCACGTGGTTGATCGAGATGCAGCTGCTCCGCGTGTAACCGCGATAGCCGAGCGTTGCCGGCACTGCGCCAGCCCGCACCATATGCTCACGGACGAGGTCGTCGAGCTCCTGGGTCGTGACTCCGGGCACGACGTGGGGGACAAGGCCGTCGAGGATTTCGGCCGCGAGCCGCCCGGCGCGGCGCATGCCTTCGAAGCCCTCGGGCCCGTGAAGCTTGATGACGCCGTTGCGCGCTTCGGCGCGGTCGTCGGCAGCGACAGTGATGTACTGAGTCATCGTGCCCATTTAGTCGCGGCGGCAGCGAAATACACCCTTACGCAATTGCTGCACCGGAGGAACTGCGTCACGTCCACCAGCCGGACATCCTGCATCATGTCGAGATAGGCATCCATATGGCCCTTGTGGGTCGACCCAACGATTACGAGGACACGGGCGTCGGGCTTGCGGGCAAACGCGCTGCGGACGTTGGCGACCATGCGCAGGTTGCGGTTCTCCCACCAGGACAGATATTGGCGGCCATATAGCTGCGGCGAGTTGTCCTCTTTCGCCGCGCGCCCATGTCGGCGGCAATGCTCGCCCGCTGGGTCTCTGGCTCCTTCGCCCAGCGGTAGTAAGCGATCACCTCGTCCGGCGTCCGGAACTGCGCTTGCCGGCGCTTGTATTCGGTGAATATCGCGGGCTCGGGCTTGATGCTCCACACCTTCTGGATCGCTTCGCCATAAGCCTTTTCCCGTTCTGGCCCATCGGCAAGGTGGTGGTCGACGAGATAGACCCGTTCGAGGCCGAGGCGCGCCGCGAGCACGGACCCGATCGCATAGTTTTCGTTGGGCGGACGGCCCTTTCGCAGGATGGTTTCGACCATTGCGACGGTCAGCCGGTCACCCGCCTTGCGCTCAGCCTCCGGCAGCCGCAGCCATTGCACGACCGCCGACGCGCGATCGCCGGCGGCGAGGAACAGCATGGCCAACCGCCGGCGCTGCGCGGCCGCCGGGTTGCGGGGCCAGGCAGCAAGGGTGCGATCGACGTCGCTGGTCGCGGCAGGCACGGTCAAGCTGGTCTCGCTTTCTCGAAATCGTCGGTTGGCCAGCAATAGCTGTCCCAGGCGCCGGCATGCTGGTCCTAGGCGCTTCAGTGTGTCGCAGGTTTCGCCGGAAAGGCCCTCCACCGTGTCGACCTCCGGCTTGAAGCGCGCGAGACGGTCGAGCAGCGGCTCGAGCAGGGCGGGGTCGAGCTTCTCGGGAGTTGCGACAGGTGCGGGCTGCCCAGCACCATGACCTGGGCCGGCTGACCGGCGAATTCTTTTTCGAGCTCTCGAGGATCGAAGGCGGGTGCGCCCGGGGTGAACGCCTGCGCTGCAGCCACGGCGATGAGGGACAGGATCATGCGTACAGTCTCCGATGCAAGGGCGCGGTGTCATGTCGACAACCTACGGTCGAACTCGCAACCGCGGGGTTGTCGCTACAAACGTAGCGTAGGTCGTGGGTTGCGGCAACCGGTTGGGACGTCCATTTCTCGCGACCATGAACGCGAGCGAGTCAGAAGCGGGCGCTGAATCCGTCTGGACCGCAGCACTATTGGTCATCGGCGACGAAATCCTGTCGGGCCGGACGCAGGACAAGAATGTGGCGCAGGTCGCCACCTGGCTGAACGAGCAGGGAATCCGCCTTGCCGAAGTGCGGGTGGTGCCCGACGACAGCGGACGGATCGGGGAAGCGCTCAACGCGCTGCGCGCGCGATACGACTACCTGTTCACCACCGGCGGGATCGGCCCGACCCACGACGACATCACCGTCGACGCGATTGCCGCGGCGCTGGAGGTGCCGGTGGTCATCCATCCCGACGCGCGCGCGATCCTCGAGGATCACTATCGCGACCGTCCGGGCGGCCTCAACGAGGCGCGGCTGCGGATGGCGCGGGTGCCCGAGGGCGCCGCGCTGATCCCGAACCTGTCGTCGGGCGCTCCGGGCATCAAGATCGGCAACATCTACGTCATGGCCGGCGTACCTCATATTGCGGCGAGCATGCTTGAGGCGCTGTCCGGCACCCTCGAGGGCGGCCGTCCGGTCGTCTCGGTGACGGTCGGCGCGCGGGCGCCGGAAAGCGAAGTCGCCGACCTGCTGCGTGAAACGGAGGCCGCGCATGCGGGCGTCAGCATCGGCAGCTATCCCTTCTTCAAGGATGGGCGCTACGGCGCCAATTTCGTGATCCGGTCCGAAGATCCTGCTGAGGCGCAAGCTTGCGCGAACGTCCTGTCGGACGGTCTTAGGGCGGCCGGCTTCGAACCTGTCGACGGCGGCATCTAGTTCGCCGCGTTGACGCGAAGAGCCCGCGAACCTAGTTCGCACGCTGCCAGCAGGCGCGGGTATGATGTAATGGTAGCCTGTCAGCTTCCCAAGCTGAACGCGCGGGTTCGATTCCCGCTACCCGCTCCAGCAAAGCTGATGCCCGGGGCATGAGCTTTTCTGGAGCGCACGAGCGCAAGCCAGGGGCGACCCGACGGGAGGTCATCGAATGGCCGAGAACAAGACCCAACCGACCGCCGGCGATGTGGAGGCTTTTCTAGACGCGGTTTCGGACCCTCAGCGCCGTGAGGACGCCAGAGCGCTATCGGCACTGATGGAGGAAGTCACGGGCGAGCCGCCGCGCATATGGGGGTCGAGCATCGTCGGGTTTGGAAGCTACCACTATCGCTACGACAGCCGGCGCGAGGGTGATGCCGCGGCGGTCGGCTTCTCGCCGCGGGCGAAAGAGTTGGTTGTTTATCTGTCCGCCGACGCCGCCGAGAAGGAGGCGCTGCTGGCGCGGCTCGGCAAGCACAAGGTGGGTAAGAGCTGCCTGTACATTCGCTCGCTTGCCGATGTGGACAAGGGCGCATTACGTGAGCTGGTCGCAGGTTCGCTCGCGGCGATCCGGGACCGCTACCCCGACTGACAAGGAACGGCGCTCAGGAAATCCCGAGATTTCCGGCAGAGAGTGCCCCCACGCGGAGTGAATCCGCGTGACGTCGGACGGGTTCGGCTAGCTCCAGGCTAGCCGACGCCGGCCCGCAGCGGCAACTCTTCGCATTGCTCCGGCGGCGCGGTGCGCCGGCGTCGCTGTGCTCGGTTACCGCTTGCTGAACTGGAACGAACGGCGGGCCTTGGCGCGACCGTACTTCTTGCGTTCGACGACGCGCGGGTCGCGGGTGAGGAAGCCGGCCTGCTTGACCGTCGTGCGCAGCGCCGGCTCAAAGCGGGTCAGCGCCTGGGCGATGCCGTGCAGTACCGCGCCGGCCTGGCCCGACAGCCCGCCGCCCTTGACCGTTGCGACGACGTCATACTGGCCGGCGCGCTCGGTGATGCCGAACGGCTGGTTGATCACCAGGCGCAGCGTCGGGCGGGCGAAATAGACTTCCTGCTCGCGGCCGTTGACCACGATCTTGCCGGAGCCGGGCTTGAGCCAGACGCGAGCGACGGCGTCCTTGCGGCGGCCGGTCGCATAAGCGCGCCCGAACTTGTCGAGCTGCTGCTCACGCAGCGGCGCGGCTTCGACCGGCGGCGGCGGAGCAGCGGGCGCGTCCGTGCCTTCGGGAGCGGCGGCCTCGGGACTCGGCGCAGGGGCAGCGCCGGGGTTCAGCTGGTCGGCAATGGATTCACGCGTGTCGGACATTATGCGCCCACCTTGTTCTTGCGATTGAGCGACGCGACGTCGAGCGTCTGCGGGTTCTGGCCGGCGTGCGGATGCTCGGTGCCGTTGTAGAGGTGCAGGGCGCGCATCTGGTCACGGCCGAGCGGGCCGCGCGGGACCATCCGCTCGACGGCTTTTTCGAGAACGCGCTCGGGGAAGCGGCCTTCGAGCACCTTGGCGGCGGTCACGCTTTTGAGGCCGCCAGCATAGCCCGTATGCCGGTGATAGAGCTTCTGGTCGGTCTTGCGGCCGGTGAAGCGCACCTTGTCGGCATTGATGACGACCACATGGTCGCCGCAATCGACATGGGGCGTGAAGCTCGGCTTGTGCTTGCCGCGCAGCAGGTTGGCGATGATCGTCGCCACGCGGCCGACCACCAGTCCGTCGGCATCGATCAGATGCCAGTTCTTTTCGACCTCAGCCGGCTTGGCCGACTTGGTGGTCTTCATCAGCGCCTTCATGGCGTGAACCTCATGGATAATGCGAAAGGCGCCGCCCCGATGGCAGCGCCCGCTGACGCGCTATTTGCGGGTGAGCGGCAGAAAGTCAAGCAAAAGCGCCATGTTACCGATGGGTATAATAATACCCAAATGAAAGTAGGCGGTCGCGGATCGTGTTTTCGGCGTTGCGTTGGGTGGCAAGCAACCGTATCGGCTTTGCACTCCGACGCCACAGCTTGTTGAGAATTGCGCCACCGTGCCGAGACGCGTCAAGGACTTCATCGACATCAGCGAATTTACGTCGCTGGAGGAACTGATCCGCTACCTCAATACCATCCGCGACAATCTGCCCGAAGGTCATGAGGCCGAGCTCAAGATCCGCGGCGACGACGTGTTCGGCCGCCGGCTGACGATCACCTATTTCCGGGAGCAGAACCTGGACGATGCGGAGCTGGAGTCCAAATATTCGGACGGCGATCAGCAGGACCCCAAGATCGAGCGGCTGCGCCGCAAGCTCGACGACGTTCCGTACGAGCAGGAGGGCCGCAAGGGCGCCGGGTCCCGATCGGCCTAGCGCAACCTAGCCGACGCTGTCGGTCACCCATTGCGCATATGGTTCGAACGCCCGGTCGACCGGCCAGGTGACCACGCAGGGTACGTCGTAACTGTGCAACTCGGCGATGCGCGCCACCAGCGCCTCGGCCTTCGCCTCGGTCGTCTTGAGGATCGCCGGGATTTCCTCCGCGCTCTCGATCGCACCCTGCCAGCGGTAGAGCGACCTGACGGGCTCAAGCATGTTGATGCAAGCGGCGAGCCGTTCCTCGATAACAAGGCGGCCGATGCGCTCGGCTTCGTCCGCATCCCCGAAGATCGCGTAGGCCGACACGATCCTCATGCGCGGCGGCCGAGGACGTGCGCCCCCCATACGGTGCTGGCGACGAGCAAGGCGCCGACCGCCTGGTGCAGGGCGGCCAGCCAAATGGCGACTCCCGAGAGCACGGTAAGGATCCCGAGCAGGATCTGCGTGCCGAACGCGGAGTGGATGGCGATCGACGGCGCCCGCGAGATCGGCCGGACCTTGCGCGCGAACACGACCAGCGCGACGACGACGACCCATGCCCACCAGCGATGGATGAAATGCACCAAATAAGGATCGCTGGACAGCGCCCACGCCGCCCCCTGGCTCCAGTCGATGCCTTCAGGAACGAAGCGGCCCTGCATGTCGGGCCAGGACGGTGCCACCGCACCGGCGTTGAGGCCGGCGACCCAGGCGCCGTAGAGCAGCTGAACGAACAGGATGGCGAGGGTCGCGCCGGCTGCGCCGGTCAGCCGCGACGGCCGGTCCTCGCTGGCAGCGACAAGCCGCCTGAGATCGAGCGCGACCCAGATCAACGCACCCATGATCGCCAGCGCCAGCAGCAGGTGCGCCGACAGCCGCAAATGGCTGACGTCCGTCCGCTCAGCCAAGCCCGACATCACCATGTACCAGCCGAGCAGGCCCTGCAGTCCGCCGAGGACGAGCAGGCCGACCAGCTTCCAGCCGTAGCCGCGCGGAATCGCCCGTTTCGCCGCGAACCAGACCAGGGGAGCCGCGAAAGCGATGCCGATGAACCGGCCAAGCAGGCGGTGCACGAATTCCCAGAAATAGATTTGCTTGAACTGGTCGAGCGTCATTCCCGCCGGACCGTTGATCTTCTGATACTCGGGCGTCGCCTGATACAGCGCGAAGGCTTGCTCCCAATCGGCATGGCTGAGCGGCGGGACCGCGCCCGACAGCGGCTTCCACTCGGTGATCGACAGACCGCTTTCGGTCAGGCGCGTGATGCCGCCGACGACCACCATTGCGAAGACCAGGGCCGAGACGAACAGCAGCAGGTTCGACAAGGCGAGCGGCTGCGGACGAGGTTGGGCCCGCAACGGAGCGCGAGAGGAAAGCGTCGAGTCCATCGGTGAACCGCCTATGTGCGTGCGAGCAACCGACGCACAAGGGGCAGAAAATCCGTGCATGATATGTTGTATCTTCGCTGCTGCTGATCTATATCCGGCGGACTATGCTGCAGTTGTCGATCCCGACCGTCCGGCTCGACCGGATCGCAATGGGTATTTCGGGCCTGTGCCTGGTGCATTGCCTCGCGACGGCGATCCTGCTGGCCATCGTGTCCGCCGCCGGCGGCTTCCTTGGCGCGCATATCATTCATGAGGTCGGACTGACCCTGGCGATGATCCTTGCCGCGGTCGCGCTTGGCCGGGGCGTGCTGGAGCACGGCTTCATGATGCCGAGCGCAGTGGGCGGCCTCGGCCTTGGGGTCATGGCCGGGGCGCTGACCTTGCCGCACGACGGTTCGGAGGCGCTGTACACGATCGTCGGGGTGATGATCGTTGCGCTTGGCCACCGCCTGAACGGGATCGCGGCGGACGGCGGCTTCTAGCTCTCGCCTTCCACGATCGGCGCTTCGGTATGGTAACGCGGCGTCTCCGGGGGTAGCAGCAGCGACAACAGCAACAGCGACGAGACGGCGAGGCCTACCTGCCACGACACCAGCACAACGGCGGCTGCGACCAGGTTTAGAAAGGCGAACAGCACGTAGCGGCGGTTGAGCCGCGCCACGTAGCTTGGCTCCAGCCGCGCATCCACTTGCCCGTGGCGTCGTCCGACCGACCATTTCAGCAGCCAGCTGCAGGCCAGCACCGCTAGCGAAAGCACCCAGTAAACCGCCGCAGTTTGGCGCGCCTCCGGATCCGAAAGGTGCTCGGCAATGACTCGTGCGGGGAAGGCGATAAAGCCGATCGCCGCCAGGAAGATGGCGGTGGCGATCAGGAACCAGTGCCCGGTCGTGCGGTAGATCGCGCCGGAAAAGTGATGGTGCACCCAATACATGCCGATTACGAATGAGGCGAGCAGGTAGCCAAGGTAGGATGGCCAGAGCTCGAGCAGGCCACCGGCCAGCTCGGTGCCCGATTCCTGCACGTCCGGGAGCACGATCTCCACGACGGGAAGCGTAAAGGCGATGGCGAACACGCCGTCGGCGAAAGCCTCCATCCGGGCCGTGCCGCGAGTGGCGCCTTCGCCTTCGTGGTCGTCCCGCCGGGCAGGTGCGTTCGGGTCGGCGCGGACTTCGTCTTCGGTTTCGGCCATGGCAGCGCCAACGAGCCGGTGGCGGGGAGGTTCAACGGCCTTGCCGCGCATCGTGCGGAAGCTTATCTCCCGTGGCTGTGGGCGCGCACGAACATCAGCTGCACGAAGGCGACTCGCTCAAGGAAGCGGCGCGGGACCGGCTGACACAGGAAGGCGAGCAGTGGACCGACATGCGGGCCGCCGTCTTCGAAGCGCTCGCCGGGTTCAGCAAGCCGGCGAGTGCCTATGACATCGCCGAGGCTGTCTCGAAGTCGCAGGGCCGGCGGGTGGCCGCCAATAGCGTCTACCGCATCCTCGATCTGTTCGTCGGCGCTAACCTCGCCCGCCGAGTCGAAAGCGCCAACGCTTATGTCGCCAACGCTCACCCCGACTGCCTGCACGACTGCATCTTCCTGATCTGCGACAGCTGCGGGAACACTGTGCACCTCGACGACGACCGCCTGTCGGGCGGCGTCCGCGATGCCGCGGCCAACGCGGGTTTCACCGCCCCGCGGCCGGTTATCGAAGTGCGCGGCACCTGCGGGGATTGCGAGGACGCCTGAGTCCGGTCCTGGATTTCTTCTCTGGGCACGCCGAACTTTATGCCCAGGCGCGGCCAAGCTACCCCCCAAGCCTCATTGCGGAACTCGCCGATTTGGCTCCAGCAAGCGAGCTCGCCTGGGACAGCGGGACGGGGAACGGACAGGCGGCCACCCTCCTTGCCGATCATTTCGCGCGTGTTCATGCCACCGACGCAAGCTCTAAGCAGATTGCTGCCGCAACGCCTCATGATCGAGTCAGCTTCGCCGTAGAGGCAGCAGAGCGGTGTTCGCTGGCCGATGGCAGCTGCGACCTCGTCCTCGCCGCTCAGGCGCTGCACTGGTACGACCTCCGCTTGTTCTATGCGGAGGCCTGCCGTGTGCTTCGGCCGGGCGGGTTGCTCGCAGCTATTGGCTACTCATGGTTCTACGTCGACCCACAGGTGGACGCGATCGTTGCCGAAATGCTGCTGAAGCCGCTGGAACCGATGTGGGCGGCGGGCAACTGGCTGCTGATCGACGGCTATCGGAGCATACCGTTTCCGGGCGAGGAGGTTCGCATCGGTCCGGCCGCCATCCATTTGATTTGGACCCGGGAGCAGCTCGAAAACTATGTTTTGAGCTGGTCTGCGGTCCAGCGCTACGGGCCGGCGCTTGTCGCGGCCGCTTTCACGGAGCTAGCTTCAGTATGGCCGGACCGCCAGTCACGCCACGTGACGATGCCCATCGTTGCGCGGGCTGCGAGGGTCTGACTCTCCACCTACCACCTAATGGCCTATTCGACTTCGCCGTGCTGCTGAGTTAGGGGCACGTCCTTATGTCTGACCGTCCCGAGACGCCCCTGCTGGACACGGTCCAGTTCCCTGCCGACCTGCGCGCCTTGCCGAAGGACGACTTGCCGCAACTGGCGGAAGAGCTCCGGCAGGAGATGATCTCGGCCGTTTCGGTGACCGGCGGGCACTTGGGCGCGGGCCTGGGCGTGGTCGAGCTGACGGTCGCCGCCCACTACGTATTCGACACGCCCGTTGACAAGCTGATCTGGGACGTTGGGCACCAAGCCTATCCGCACAAGATCGTCACCGGCAGGCGCGAGCGCATCCGGACGCTCCGGCAGGGCGGCGGCCTGTCCGGCTTCACCCGGCGCAGCGAGAGCGAGTACGACCCGTTTGGGGCGGCGCACAGTTCGACTTCCATCTCGGCCGCGCTTGGCTTCGCCATTTCGAACAAGCTGGCGGACCGGCTCGGCCGGGCGGTCGCGGTGATCGGCGACGGGGCGATGAGCGCCGGCATGGCCTATGAGGCGATGAACAACGCCGCCGCCGCCGGCAACCGCCTGGTTGTCATCCTCAACGACAACGACATGTCGATTGCGCCGCCGGTCGGGTCCTTGCGCAATGCGCTTGCGAGGCTGGTTAGCTCGGGCAAGTACCTGACGCCGCGCAAGCTGGCGCAGAAGGTCGCCCGCAAGATGCCGCAACCGCTGCACGTCGCCGCTCGCAAGGTCGAGGAATATGCCCGCGGGCTGGTGACCGGCGGCACGCTCTTCGACGAGCTGGGCTTCTATTATGTAGGCCCGGTTGACGGCCACGACGTGCGGGCGCTGGTCGAGGTGCTCGAGAATGTCCGCGACGCGGAGGTTGGGCCGATGCTTGTCCATGTCGTCACGCAGAAGGGCAAGGGCTATGGCCCAGCCGAGAACAGCGCCGACAAATATCACGGTGTCGTCAAGTTCGACGTCGTGTCCGGCAAGCAGGACAAGGGCGCCGGCGGCGGCCCGCCGCAATATACCGCCGTGTTCGCCAAGGCTCTGGGCGCCGAGATGGCGCGGGACGAGAAGGTGGTGGCGATCACCGCCGCGATGCCGTCGGGCACCGGCCTCGACAAGGTCGCGGAGGCGTTCCCCGACCGCACGTTCGACGTCGGCATCGCCGAGCAGCATGCGGTAACCTTTGCAGCCGGGCTCGCAGCGCAGGGGCACCGGCCGTTCTGCGCGATCTATTCGACGTTCCTGCAGCGCGCCTACGACCAAGTCGTGCACGATGTTGCGATCCAGAACCTGCCCGTGCGTTTCGCGATGGACCGCGCCGGATTGGTAGGCGCCGACGGCGCGACGCATGCGGGGGCGTTCGATCTGGCGTATCTCTGCACACTGCCGAACTTCGTGGTGATGGCGGCGGCGGACGAGGTCGAGTTGACGCACATGGTCCACACCATGGCGCTGCACGACAGCGGGCCGATCGCCGTGCGCTACCCGCGCGGCGAGGGCCGGGGCCTGCCGCTGCCTGCCACGCCGCAGGCGCTGCAGATTGGCAAGGGACGGGTGGTGCGCGAAGGCAAGAAGGTCGCGATCCTGTCGCTGGGCACCCGGCTGGCCGAGGCGGAGAAGGCGGCCGACCAGCTCGATGCCAAGGGCCTGTCGACGACGGTCGCCGACTTGCGCTTCGCCAAGCCGCTCGACAGCGAATTAATCCGGCGGCTGCTGACCACGCATGAGGTGGTGGTCACCGTCGAGGAGGCCGCGGTCGGTGGGCTCGGCGCGCACGTGCTGACGTTGGCCAGCGACGAGGGGCTGCTCGACGCCGGCCTCAAGATCCGCACCATGCGCCTGCCCGACCGCTTCCAGGACCACGACAAGCCCGACAAGCAGTACGACGAAGCCGGATTGAATGCGCCGCAGATCGTCGACACGGTGCTGAAGGCGCTCAGGGTCAACAGCGCCGGCGTCGAGGAGGTGCGGGCCTGAACTGGCGCGAGCAGTTCACCGATACACTCGAGAGCTTCGGTCAGGTAGCCGAGCTCGCAGATCTGCAGGTCCAGCCAGGAGACATGTAAGTCGAGTTCCTTCCGGCTCCTCACCGAGTGCCGGAAAGGCTGCCGCGCGGGAAAATGGCCGTCTACGCTTTCTGAAGCAGCAGTGGCTGGCTCAAG
>CADCVY010000042.1 GCA_902806275.1 uncultured Sphingomonas sp.
GGCATGGCCAGGATCTCCTCGTGCACCGCTGCCATCTGAGCGCACATCACCATTCGCTCCTGGTCGAAGCCGGGGTCGAAGAAGGTGATGTTGTCGGATATCGAGCCGGACAAGAGCTGGTCGTCCTGCATCACCGTCGCCACCTGCTCGCGGTACACCCGGATGCCCACGGTCTGCAAGGGCACGCCGTCCACCAGCACCTCGCCGCTGGTTGGCTCCAGCAGGCCGAGCATGATCTTCAGCAGCGTCGTCTTGCCGCCGCCCGACGGGCCCATGATGGTCACGAAGCGCCCCGGCTCCACTTTCAAACTCACGTTCTCGAGCACGAAGCGCTCGGTTTCGGCGTAGCGGAAGCTGACGTCGCGCAGCTCGATGCCGCCGCGGATCGGCGTCGCGTAAGCGAGCGGCCGGTCGTGGCCGCGCTCGCGCGGGGTCAGCGCGATGTCGGACAGGCGCTCCAGGTGCAACTCCAGAAGGCGGAACTCCAACGCCTTCTCGACCAGGGCGGAGGCCTTGCCCGTGAAATGCGCCTTGTAGGCCATGAACGCGAAGACCATGCCCACCGTCATGACGTTACCGACCACGAGCATCGCGGCGAGGTACACGGTCACGATGTGCTCGACGCCGAACAGGGCGGCGTTGATGGTGCGGTACTGGATGCCGAGGCGGCCGAGGCGCACGCCCGCGTTCACGGTGTCCGCGTAGCGGTTCAGCCATTGGCCCTCGCGATCGGACTCGCGGTTGAACAGCTTGATGGTCTGCATGGCGCGCGCGGTCTCGATGAAGTTCGAGTTTTCCCGCGCCTCGGCCTGAATCGCCTGGTCGCTCAGGTCGCGGAACCTGCGGTACAGGGCGATCCGCAGCACGGTGTAGAGCGCCAGGGCCGCCAGGACGACCAGGGCCAGCTTCGCGCTGTAGATGAAGATCATGGCGAGTGTCGCCAGCGCCATGATCCCGTCGATGGCGGCGAGGATCAGCCCCTCGGCCATCACCTTCTGGATGGGGTCGATGGACTGGAAGCGGGACAGCACGTCGCCGATGTGGCGCTTCTCGAAGTAGCTCATCGGCAGCCGCAGCAGGTGGTGGAACAGCCGCGCGCCGATCTGGAAGTGCAGCGCGTTCTGCAGCACGAGCGCGATGTGCGAGCGCAAGGCTCCGGTGGCGACGGAGATGGCCGTCAGCAGCCCGAAACCCAGCGCCAACGCCAGCATCAGATCCGTGTCGCCCCGCGCCACCACCTCGTCCACGGTGAGCTGCATGTAGAAAGGCGAGGCGATCACCAGCAACTCGAGGATCACCGACAGGACGAAGACCTGCGCCAGGGGCGAGCCGAGGCCCGGCATCTGCGACCAGAACACGCCGAAGGGCAGGCGGCCGCGCTCGTCGCGCGGCGCGAAGTCCTCGGTCGGCGACAGTTCCAGCGCGACGCCCGTCAAGTGCTGCGAGGCTTCGGCCAGCGGGTAGCGCCGCACCCCGGCGGCGGGGTCGTGCACGGTTATGGTCTTGCCCGAAACGGCCTTGAGCACCACGAAGTGGTTGAGATCCCAGTGCACGATCGCGGGCAGCCGGAGCTGGCCGATCGCCTCCAGCTCGAAGCGCAGCGGCCGGCAGGCCAGGCTCATCTGGTTGGCTACTTGGATCAGGCCGCGCAAGGTCGCGCCCTTGAGCGAATCGGGGTGGCGCCGGCGCAGCGTGTTCAGGTCCACCTTGTGGCCGTGGAAGGCCGCGACCATGGCCAGGCAGGCGAGGCCTCACTCCGCCGCCTCGGTCTGCAGCAGGTTCGGCAGGCGGCGGCCGCTGAAGTCGAGGAGCTCTTCCATCAGCCGGAAACCCTGGCGCTGCGCAGCGGGTCGAGGATCCATTCCACCAGGGTGCGCCGCTCCAGGATGATGTCGGCGCGCAGCAGCATGTCGGGTTGCAACGGCACCCGGCGCCCGTAGGCCTCGATGTCCGGCCGTTCGAGCTCGACGACCGCGCGGTAGGCGGGCCCGGCCAGCGTGATCGGACCGACGACGTCGGAGCCCGCCATCATGGCCTGCGAAACGCGGGCGATCCGCCCGCGGTAGGTGCCGAAGTGCTGGTACGGGAAAGCGTCGTAGAGGATGCGGACCTCCTGCCCCGGCTCGACGAAGCCGATGGCGCGCGCCGGGATGAACAGCTCGGCGTGCAGCACGTCCTCGCCCGGCACGATCTGCAGCTTCGCTTGCCGCGGGTCTGCGGGCTGGCCGACCGTCGCCTGCAAGGAGGCGACGCGCCCGGACACGGGCGCGCGCACGATGTAGGCGCGCCGCCCTTCCACCTCCGCTTAGCGCTGCTCGTTGGTTGCGAGCTCGTTGCGCAGGGCTTGGATGCGGTCGGCCGTTGCGATCGGGAGCTGCTCGAGCGTGTAGCGCGCCTCCTCCAGCGACGCTTGGCGCGCGGAAAGCTGCTGGCCGAGCGAGATGAGGCTGAGGCGCTGCTCCAGCATCGCCTCCTCGCGCCGGCGGAGCTCCAGTTCGCTCGTCGCGCCGCGCGGGAAGAGCTGGGCCGCCATGTTGACGATTCGCTCGGCCACCCGGATGCGCTCGCGCTGTTGGACCATCTGCGCGCCGAGGTGGGTGATCTCTTCCTGGAGGCCGCGCATCTGCGACCGCAGGCGGTTCTCCTCGGCCTGCGCGCGGCGCTCCTCCGCGGCCATCTGGCGGTTCAGCGACGCCCGTTGCCGCTCCAGGGTGGCCAGGATGGTGGCGTTCACGTCATCGCCGCTCGCGGCCACCTGGGACAGCGTCACGGTGAGCAGCGGCTGCCCTTCCGACACGCGCTGGCCCTGCGTCACGTGGATGGCGCTGACCGTGCCGGGCTGGGGCGCGAAGACCCGCGCCGTGCCGGAAGCCGGGGCCAAAAAGCCCGCCACCGTTTCCTTGCGCGCGTACTGGGCGAAAAACAGGAAGACGACCACCGCCGCCGTGCAGGCGGTCACGAACCAGACCATGAGCCGCGCGGGCAACGGTTGCAGCGGCACCACCCGGCCCCATTGCCGGTTTTGCTGCTGGAACTCGATGACTTCCTGGCGGAGGAGCGGCCGCCGCGACGGCACTCCCATTGCGTCACCCCTGCACCGAAGACCTGGATCCGCGCGCCGACGCTGCGCGCCTGCGCGACCGCGGTGATGTCGGCGACCTGGTGGTCGCCGAAGCCGACGTGCAGCAGCACCTCGTGCGGTGGCGTGTTGGGCAGCGGGTCGCGGGTCATGTGGGCCGCGTAGCCGTTGGGGTCGCCGCGGTCCCACAGCATCTGGATGATCGCGAGGATCAGCGGCCGCTCGACCTCGGACGGATAGGCGTCGTAGAGCCCGAGCGGCGTGTCCGTCCCGAACTCGCCGTTGGCGTAGAGGTCGAAGTCGACCGAGCGGCGCAGCAGCGTCGAGTAGTTCATCCCCGGCACGCCGAGGACCGCGCGCTCGAAGTCCGGCGCGATCGCCGTCAGCGCGCCGCCGTAGATGCCGCCCTGCGAGTTGCCGTCGTAGAACAGCCGCGCCGGGTCGATCACCGGCTTGCCCTTGGGCGCGAAGGCCGGATCC
>CADCVY010000043.1 GCA_902806275.1 uncultured Sphingomonas sp.
TAGCGATTCCGAAGTGACGGGCTTTGCGATCGATCACCGCAAAGTGGCGCGGGGCAGCGTCTTTGGCGCGTTCAAAGGCCAGCTGTTCGACGGCGAGAGTTTCATCGACCAGGCGGTCGAGCGCGGCGCCGTGGCGGTCATCGCGCAGCCCCAGGCCCGGGTGCAGCAGGTGCCGCATCTCGCCGACGCGCACCCACGGCGCCTGTTTGCGGAGCTCGCCGCCAAGTTCTACGCGCCCTACCCGGAAACGGTGGTTGCCGTCACCGGCACCAACGGCAAGACCTCGACAGTCGAAATGACTCGTCAGATCTGGCGCATGTCCGGCCAGCGTTCGGCGTCGGTCGGCACACTCGGCGTCACCACCTCCGACGACCAGGTGAAGACGGGCCTGACCACCCCCGACGTCGTCACCTTCCTCAGCAACATGGCCGGCCTCGGACGCATGGGTATCAGCAATGTCGCCTACGAAGCGTCATCGCATGGCCTCGACCAGCACCGCGCCGAGGGCGTGCCGCTCAGCGCCGCGGCATTCACCAACTTCAGCCGCGACCATCTCGATTACCACGGGACGATGGACGCCTATTTCGAAGCCAAGATGCGGCTGTTCGAAGCGCTTTTGCCGGCCGGCGCCCCAGCCGTGATCTGGACCGACGACCCGAAGTCGCAAGAGGTCGCAGCGCGCGCGGCCAAGCGCGGCCATGAGATCCTGACAGTTGGCCGCAAGGGCGAGACGATCCGCTTGGTGGAGCAGACGCCCACCCCACTCGGGCAGACTTTGGTGCTCGATCATGGCGGCAAGTCGCACCGGCTCGCACTGCCGCTGATCGGCGCTTACCAGGCATCCAACGTGCTGACGGCGGCGGCGCTGGTGCTGGCGACCGGCGGCGAGTGGGACGGGACGTTCTCGGCAATGCAGCGGGTCTCGCCGGTGCGCGGCCGGCTGGAACGCGCGGTCATCAGCCGCGCCGGTGTTCCAGTCTACATCGACTACGCCCATACCGCCGACGCGCTGGAGGCAGCCATTGCCGCGCTTCGCCCGCATGTCGAAGGGCGCCTGATCACCGTGTTCGGCGCCGGCGGCGACCGGGACCAGGGCAAACGGCCGGAGATGGGCGCTATCGCCACCCGGCGATCGGACGTCGTCATCGTTACCGACGATAATCCCCGCACCGAGGACCCGAGCCGTATCCGGGCCGACATTCTCGCCGGAGCGACGGACGCGAAAGAGGTCCCAGGCCGACGCGAAGCCATTGCCGAAGCGCTCCGCCTCGCAACAGCTGGAGACATCATCCTGCTTGCCGGAAAAGGACACGAAACCGGCCAAGTCATCGGAAACCGGGTGCTGCCCTTCGACGACGCGCTCGTCGCGCGCGAGTGCGCCGCATGAACGTCCTGTGGACTTCGGACGAGATCGCGGCGGCGACCGGCGGCACGGCCAGCGCTCGGTTCGAAGCCGGCGGAGTCACCTTCGACAGCCGGGAAGTCGGGCCGGGCGACCTGTTCGTCGCCATGCCGGGCACGGTTCACGACGGCCACAAGTTCGTCGAGCAAGCGTTCGCCGCTGGCGCTGCCGGCGCGATCGTGACGCAACCCGCGAGCGGCCCGCACGTGCTTGTCGCCGACACCGCCCGAGCGCTCGAGGCACTCGCACGAGCATCCCGCGACCGCAGCACTGCCACGGTCATCGGCGTCACCGGCTCAGTCGGCAAGACCAGCACCAAAGAGGCGGTCTACGCGGCGTTCGACCGCTGCCACCCGGGCAAGGTCCACCGCTCGGTCAAAAGCTACAACAACCACACCGGCGTGCCGCTGAGCCTCGCCCGCATGCCGCGCGATGCCGAAGTGGCGGTGCTCGAAATGGGCATGAACAATGCGGGCGAGATTGCCGCTCTGACCCGTCTTGTCCGGCCGCATATCGCCATCATCACCGCAATCGCGCCGGCACATATCGAAAACCTCGGTTCGGAAGAGGCGATCGCCGACGCCAAGGCAGAGGTATTCGAGGGCCTGGAGGAGGAGGGTGTCGCGATCATTCCCAACGGCACGCCGCACCGCGACCGGCTGGTCAAGGCCGCCCGGCGCCATGCCGAGCGGATCATCACCTTCGGTAGCGGCGATGCCGACATCCATGCCATGCATGCGGTCCGGTCCGAAGAGGGTGGCAGCCTGATCAGCGCCGTCCTGCTGGAGCGGGAGCTGACCTTCACCATCGCTCACCGCGGCGAACATTGGGTGTCCAACGCGCTAGCCGTGCTTGCCGCCGTCGAAGCGGTCGGGGCCGACGTGCCGCTTGCCGGACTGGCGCTGGCCGATATGGGCGGACTGCCAGGCCGCGGCGCCCGCCACATGCTGACGGTGGACGGCGGGCCGGTGCTGCTGATCGACGAGAGCTACAATGCCAACCCCGCCTCCATGGCCGCGACTCTCAGGAGCCTCGGCGCGGAGGAGAATGTCGCACGCCGCATCGCCGTGCTCGGCCCCATGCGCGAGCTGGGCGAGCACAGCGACGCGCTGCACGCCGGACTTGCTCCCGCGGTGATCGAGTCCAATGTCGACCGCGTCGTCCTGATCGGCGACGAGATGCGCCCGCTCGCCGAGCATCTCGTCGGCAAGGTCAGCGTCGATGTCGCCGACGGGGTCGAACAAGCGACCCACGCGCTGCGCTCGATGCTCCGGCCCGGCGACGCGGTGCTGGTCAAGGCGTCCAACTCGGTCGGCCTTGCGAAGCTGGTCGAGCGGGTGGCAGGGGAGTTCGCATGCTCTACCTGATCGCCGAGCAGCTCGGTTTCCCGGGCGTCCTCAATCTCATCCGCTACATTAGCTTCCGGGCGGGGGCGGCGAGCGCCACCGCTCTGGCGATCGGCCTGCTGCTCGGCCCCTGGTTCATCTCCTACCTGCGGGTCCGCCAGGGCAAGGGTCAGCCGATCCGCGCGGACGGGCCGCAGACGCACCTCGCCAAACGCGGCACCCCGACCATGGGCGGCCTGTTGATCCTGATCAGCCTGTCCATCTCCACCCTGCTGTGGATGGACCTCAGCAACCCGTACGTCTGGGCCTGCCTGATGGTGACCATGGGCTTCGGCGCGATCGGCTTCCTCGACGATTACGACAAGGTTCGCAAAGCCCATCACGCCGGCATTCCCGGGAAGGTGCGGCTGGCGCTGGAATTTCTGATCGGCGGGGCCGCGACCTGGCTGATCGTCGGCGCCAGCCATACTAGCCTTTACCTGCCGCTGGTCCAGGGCCCGGTGCTCGATCTCGGCTGGCTGTACATCGTCTTCGGCGCCTTCGTGATCGTGGCGTTCGGCAATGCGGTGAACCTGACTGACGGGCTCGACGGGCTCGCCACGATGCCGGTGGTGATCGCGGCGCTGGCCTTCCTGCTGATCGCCTATCTGGTCGGCAATGCGCGCTTCGCCGACTACCTCGGCATTCCGCATATCCTGGGCGTCGGCGACCTCACCGTGCTGCTGCTGGCAGTGGTCGGCGCCTGCCTGGCT
>CADCVY010000044.1 GCA_902806275.1 uncultured Sphingomonas sp.
AACACCCGGGCCATCCGTCAGCATGGCGCGATAATTGGCGACCACTGCCCGGCAGCTTTTCAGCCCTTCGTTCAACCTTGAACTCGCTTCTTCGCCGTCCGCTACTCGCGAACGTTCAGCATCTGACACGGACTACTCTTCGAATGAATGACGGTTGCGTGCTCAACGAGTTGATCTGCATCAATCTCCTCAACTCATCGCGCTTAGTGCTCGGCTGGTGAATTCCACTCGAACCGGTGCTCAGCGAGCAACAGCGGGCGCACTGCAACTCCGCAGGACCGCAGCTTCCAACTTCGCGGCCGTGAAAGGCTTGAGCAGAATATCTACGCCCTCCGGACGGTCGCCAATCGTATCCTCCTCGGCGTAACCGGTGACGATCAGGGCGGGAACGCTGGGACACAACTCCCTTGCCGCACGGAGGAACTCGGTGCCGGAGAGGTGCGGCATGGCGTAGTCGGTGATCATCAATTGGTAGTCGCAGTCGCCGCCGCGCAGAGTCTCAAGAGCCTCGGCGCCGCTCGACGACTGGACAACGCTGTGGCCGAGATCCTGCAGCATCGCGGCGGTGGTGCCGCGGACCTCATGGTGATCGTCGACCAAAAGGATACGGAGCTTCCGCCCCTCGGTCGAGTACCGCGCCAGTTCCTCCCTGGGCGGTGCGGTCGCTGCTCTGCCCGAGCCAGGCGCTCGCGGCAGCCACAGCTCGGCCGTCGTTCCCCGGCCCATCTTGCTATCGAGCCGGAAGGCGCCGTTCGATTGCTTGGCAAAGCCATAAACCATGCTGAGGCCAAGGCCGGTGCCCTTGCCGACAGCCTTGGTGGTGAAGAACGGTTCCATCACCTTGCCGAGGTCCTCGGGCGAGATGCCGGTGCCGTCGTCCCGGATCGACAGGATCACGTAATCGCCTGGTGCTAGGTCATCCGCTTCGGTGGGGCCGACCTTGCGGTTCGCCGCGGTAATCGTGACGGCCCCGCCGGTCGGCATGGCGTCGCGCGCGTTGATGATGAGGTTGACCAGCGCCAGCTCAAGCTGCGCCTGGTCAGCGAACGGGTTCCAGACGCCATTCTTCGGCCGCCACTCAATCGTCACCAGCCCGCCCAGGGTATGGGTGAGAAGGTCCGACACGGCGTCTTGCAAGGCCACCATGTCGATGGGCCGCGGCTCCAGCGTCTGCCGGCGGGCGAAGGCGAGCAGGCGCCGCACCAACTCGCTTCCCTGTTCGGCCGCCCGCCGGGTCATGGTCAATATCTTGCGCTGATCCTCGTCGAGCGCCGCCCGTTTGTCGAGCAGCCCGAGCCCGCCGATGACCGCAGCCAGCAGATTGTTGAAGTCGTGCGCGATGCCGCCTGTCAGCTTGCCAATCGCGTCCATCTTCTGGGCCTGGACCAGCTGGGTCTCGAGCGACCTCTGGTCCGTGATGTCGGTGAGCGTCCCGGCGAACTCGAGCGGGCGGCCGTTGGCATCCCTGAGGAGCACCGCCTGATCCAGGAAGTGGCGGTAACCTCCGCTTGCGTGCTGCCAGCGATACTCGACCGATAGGCGACCCGACTTGCGGCGCATTTCGAGCGAGGCGAGGACTCGCTCCCGGTCGTCAGGATGGAGACGATCTCTCCACACGCTGAGATCGGCGGTCACCGCGTCAAGCGAGAAGCCCGTGATCGCCTCGAAATCGCCGCTGACGTAATTAGGGACCCGCGGCTCGGCGTCATAAGGCTCCAAGTAAAGCACCATCGGCAGCGACTGGATGATGGCCGCCTGCCGCTGCTCGGCACGGCGCAGGTCCTGCTCGGCGCGCAGCAACTCGGTGTTGGCGCGCAGGTTGGCATCAAGCAGCGCCTGCTCTTGCCGCGCCTTGCGCTCGATCTCCCTCGTTTTTGCGAACAGGTCGACGAACACCGCGACCTTGGAGCGCAGAACGACGGGTTCTACCGGCTTGAACACGTAGTCCACGGCGCCCATCGAGTAGCCGCGCATCAGATGCTCAGCTTCCTTGTTGACGGCCGACAGGAAGACGATCGGAATGCCTTTGCTCTGCTCGCGGCTGCGAATGATGTGGGCGGTCTCGTAGCCGTCCATCCCAGGCATGTAGACGTCGAGCAGGATGACCGCGAACTCGCCCTTGAGCAGATGTCGGAGGGCTTCCTCGCCAGACTTGGCGGTGACCACCTCGCCGAGATCGTCGAGGATGCTCCGCACGGCCAGCAGATTGCGTTCGTCGTCGTCGACCAGCAGCACGCGCGGCTGTTCGATATCGACCATGTCGAGTGCGTCGGCGGCGGCCAGGGCCTGCGCCGGCATGTCGCCGAGCGGGCGGTTCATGCTTATTCCGCCGCCTCCGCCGGCATCGCTGCCGTGGCCTCACGTGACCGCGCAACCCACACGCGCAGCAGCGCCAGCAGCAGCTCGATGTCGACCGGCTTGGCGATATAGTCGGAAGCGCCGGCGTCGAGACACTTCTGCCGGTCGCCTTTCATCGCCTTGGCGGTGACGGCGATCAGCGGCAGCTCGGCCAGCGCCGGACGCTGGCGGATCTGCTGCATCGTCTCATAGCCGTCCATCTCCGGCATCATGATGTCGATCAGAGCGGCATCGACACCATCCGTCTGCTCGAGAATCTCGATGCCCTCCCGGCCACCTTCGGCATGCAGAACCTCGACATCGTAGCTTTCGAGGACGCTGGTCAAGGAGAAGATGTTGCGGATGTCGTCGTCGACGATCAGCACCTTGGCGCCAGCCAGCTCCGGCACTGGCCGGGACGCGGGAGCGGCCGTGGGCACCTTCTTCCGTGCTGGCTTGTGCGCCTGGGCATGCTCACGAAGCGAGGTGAACACGCGTACGAGTTCGGCGCGCTCGGCCGGCTTTTCGGTGACGCCAAACGCGCCCATGCCGATCACCGAGCGGCTGCGGTCGACACCCGAAATGACGTGGATCGGGACATGACTGGTCTGCGGGTCGTGCTTGAGAAGGTCGAGCAGCACGAAGCCGTCGATGTCGGACAGGCCGAGGTCAAGGGTGATCGCGGTCGGCTGCAACTTGCGCGCCATGGCCAGCGTGCCGGCGCCGGCCGTTGAGACCACGCCTTTCAGCCCGGCGTCGTGCGCCGCGTCGAGCAGGATCGAGGCGAACGTCGGATCGTCCTCAACAATCAGCACGAAGGGGTCCTTGCCGATGTCGTCGCGGTCATCGCTGACTTCAAAGCCGGTCGGCAGCGCGGTCGGCACGACGGCGCCGCTGTTGTCGTAGCGGGCAGGGGCACCAGGCGCGCTCGCCGTTGCGCTCTCCACAGCTGCAATGGGAACATAGAGCGTGAAGGTCGACCCTTCGCCAGGCTTCGACCGGACCTGCAACTCGCCGCCCAGCAGGCGCGCGATCTCGCGGCTGATCGACAGGCCAAGGCCGGTGCCGCCATATTTCCGGCTGGTGGTGCCGTCCGCCTGCTGGAACGC
>CADCVY010000045.1 GCA_902806275.1 uncultured Sphingomonas sp.
GCGGGCGATGGCCTTCGCCAGTGCTCCAAGCGGTCCCGACGCGCCGTGCAGCTGGTCGAGCAGATGTTCGGACAGCGAAGCGGCGGCATATTCGAGCCGGTCGAAGTCGAAAGCTTCCTCGCCGCCGCCCGAGGTGACCACGTCCGAGAAGCTGTCGGTCTCGAGCGCTTCGGCGGTCCAGTCGACGTCGAGCGGGCGGTCATCGTCCGCCTGGCCCAGGATCAGGTGGTCGGCACCCGGGTCGTCCGGCGCGTCCTCGCCGTCACTGACTGCGACTCGCTCTCCTGGTGCGTCTCCATCCTCCTCGTCGCGCGACTCCAGCAGCGGGTTCTTGGAGAGCTCCTCGGCGACATAGGCGTCGAGTTCGAGATTGCTCAGCTGCAGCAGCTTGATCGCCTGCGCCAGCTGCGGCGTCAGGACCAGCGACTGGCTCTGGCGAATGCTTAGAGAAGGACCCAGTCCCACAGGCCCGTCTACCGCTAAAGCGCGAAGCTTTCGCCGAGGTAGAGGCGCCTGACCTCCTGGTCGGCGACCAACGCTTCGGGCGTGCCCGCGAACAGCACCTGACCATCGTAGATGATGCAGGCGCGATCGACGATGTCGAGCGTCTCGCGGACATTGTGGTCGGTGATCAGAACGCCGATCTCGCGCTGCTTCAGCTCGCGGACGAGCTCGCGGATGTCCGAGATCGAGATCGGGTCGATGCCGGCGAAGGGCTCGTCGAGCAGCATGATCGACGGCTCGGCGGCGAGCGCCCGGGCGATTTCACAGCGCCGCCGCTCGCCGCCGGACAGCGCCATCGCCGCTGAATTCCGCAGCGACTCGATGCCGAATTCGTTCAATAGCCGTTCCAGCCGCTCGCGCCGCGCGCGGCGGTCGGGTTCGGAGACCTGCAGCACCGCCATGATATTTTCCTCGACCGTGAGCCCGCGGAAGATCGACGTTTCCTGCGGCAGGTAGCCGAGGCCAAGGATTGCCCGCCGGTACATCGGCAGCCCCGTGATGTCCTGCCCGTCGAGGAAGATGCGGCCGCTGTCGGGCTTCACCAAGCCCATGACGGAATAGAAGCAGGTCGTCTTGCCGGCACCGTTCGGGCCAAGCAGGCCGACGACCTCACCACGTCGCACGTCGAGCGACACGTCGTGAAGCACCGCGCGGCGGTCGTAGGATTTGGCGATCGAGCGGACTTCCAGCCCGCCACTCAGCTGCGCCTCCGCTTCAGGATGCACGAAGGCCGCGGCTTCGTTCATCAGCACATCAGCCCCCGCTGCGCCGCGGGACGGTGAAGCGGCCGGTCACCCGCCCGCCGCTCTGGTTCACCCCCGCCGGACCGCCGTCGATCACCGCACGGCCGGTATTCAGATCAATTACCAGCCGCGATCCCGCGACCTGGTTTGGTCCGCGCACGAGCCGGACATTGCCGATCAGCGTGATCAGCTTGCGATCGAGATCGTAGATGCCGAACTCGCCGCGGGCGGTCTCCGAAGGGCTGGTGACGACCACTCCGCCGGCGGCGTCGAGGCGGCGGATCTGCACGCCCCCGCTGCTCGAATATGCAACCGTCAGCCGTTCGGTGTCGAGCGTCAGCGCGGCTTGGCGGACCTTGACGTTGCCGGCAAAGATGGCGCGGTCGGCGCGATCCTGCACTTCGATGCGATCGGCGCTGACGTCGACCGGCGCATCGCTGTTATGGCCCCTGAGCGCCGATACGGGCTCGCGGGTGGACTGGGCGAGCGCCGCCGTTGCAGTGAGCCCCGCCACCGCGATCAGCCTTGCAAGAAAGGTGCCGGGCCGGCGCATGCGCATCATCTGACCGCCCCTTGCACGATTTTCAAGCGAACCCCGCCGTCGAGCACGATCTTGCGTTCACCAAGGTCGGCCCGGAGCCGCTCGGCTTCGAAGGTGCCGAGCCGCATCTGCCCGACGACCCGTCCGTCGCTGGCCAGCTGCCGGCTTTTCAGGTCGACGTTTACGTCGCGAGTGGCCAGCCGGTAGCCGTCGGGTCCGACCACCCGCACCGGGCCGTTGATCGCGATACGGTGGCTGTCCAGATTGTAGTTGCCCTGATTGGCGCCGATCATCAGCGGCCCCTGGCGCAGGCCGAGCCGCGCGAACATGCCGCGGATGTCGACGACCGGTGTGTCCGAGCTGCGCTGGATGGCGCTTTGCGCGGTGATCTGGAACGGCTGCCCGCGGTCGTCGGTGCCGGTATAGCGCGCCGCCTCGACGCGCATCCGCTCCGGCGCATTCTCGACCTTGTTCTTGTCGAGGATGAAGCTGACCTCGTCCTTGTTGTCGAGCGGCGCCAGCGCCAGCACAGCGACCAGCACGCCAACCGCGCTCGGCAGCAGGACCTTGGACCAGCCGACCAGCCGGTCGTGCGCGCTGCCTGGCGTCGCCCAGCGCTGTTGTCCGCTGCGCCTGGTGACGGCGGCTTCAGACATCAACCGTCATGCGCGAAGATGTCCTGCTCGGGCCAGCCGGCAAGATCGAGCAACGCGCGGGCGGGCAGGAAGTCGAAGCAAGACTGCGCCAGCGCCACCCGCTCCTCGCGGGCGAGCCGCTGGTCGAGCTTTTCCTTGAGCGCATGGAGATAGCGGACGTCGCTCGCCGCATATTCTCGCTGCGCATCCGAAAGCTCGTCGGCGCCCCAATCGCTGGTCTGCTGCTGCTTTGACAGATCGTGTCCGAGCAGTTCCTTGACCAGGTCCTTAAGGCCATGCCGGTCGGTGTAGGTGCGGACCAGCCGCGACGCGGTGCGAGTGCAGTAAAGGGGCGCGGCCATGATACCGAGATAGGCTTGCATGATGCCGATGTCGAAACGAGCGAAATGGTAGAGCTTGAGCCGGCTGGGATCGGACAGCAGCGCCTTGAGGTTGGGCGCGGCGTAATTGCTGCTGCGCCTGAACCGCACCAGATGCTCGTCACCCTTTCCATCCGACAGTTGCACGAGGCACAGCCGGTCGCGGCCCGGGACCAACCCCATGGCTTCGGTGTCGACTGCGATCCCGCCCTCGAACCGCACGTCGCCGGGCAGATCATCCTCATGGAAATGGACAGCCATGCAGTCTCCCTAAGCGCCTCACCCTGAACCTGAGCCATCGCTTTAGTCCGGCTGGCGCTCGTCATTCCACCCCCGCGAGATTCAATAGCTGGAGTGACCACCATTTTTCCGGTAAGGGGCTCGGCGGTGCGTGATCAGAATTGCGCGCTGGACTGATTGCGCCTTTGGCCCGAGCGCGTTGGTTTAGGGATCGGCGGGCGGAAGAAGAAGTTCGAACTAACATGGGTTTTGACAAAGGGCGCAAAGGCGACCGCGGTGGGCGCGGCCGCGACAAACGTGACGATTTCTTCGGCGGCGGCGGCGGGGAGACATTCTCGGATCAGGGAGATCGGAAGAGCGTCGTTTCCG
>CADCVY010000046.1 GCA_902806275.1 uncultured Sphingomonas sp.
GATACTCGATCGCGTCCTGGTCGCCGAGCCAGTCGGAGCCCTTGACGGTATCGTACATGTGCCAGGTCCAATGGTCCGGACCCATGTTGCCAAGGCTGGCGGCAATGCCGCCCTGGGCGGCAACGGTGTGGCTGCGAGTGGGGAAGACCTTGGTCACGCAGGCGGTCTTCAGCCCGGCATTGGCGGCGCCCATGGTGGCGCGAAGCCCGGCACCGCCGGCGCCGACGACGATCACGTCATAAGTGTGGTCGATGATCGGGTAAGCGCTCAAGCCTCGCCTCCGAAGGCGGTCTTGGCGAGCGCGAACAGGGCCAGCGCGGCACCGCCGACGCCGAGGAACAGCAGCAAGGTGTTGACGGCGAAATTGTTGCCGGCGTCGTCGACGTAATCGTCGACCACCACCTTCATGCCGTCGACCCCGTGGTAGAATGCGGTGATCACCAGCAACGCCATCGGAATGGCGCCGCTCGGCTCGCTGAGCCAAGCGCGGAGGGTGCCGTGGTCGAGGTTGGGCAGCAGCAGCAGCGAGGCGACCAGCCAGGTGCCGAGCAGCAGCAAGGCGATGCTGCTCACCCGCTCCGAAAGCCAGTGGCCGCCGCCGTCGCCCGCGGAGCCAATGCCGCGAACCTTGCCGAGCGGCGTTGCGCTTTCGCCGAGGCTCATGCGCGGTCTCCCAGCAGGATCCAGGCCCACAAGGCGGCGGTCAGGAGCAGCGGGGCAACCATAGTCACAATGGCGAACGTCTTATTGCGGCCAATCTCGAATCCAGCCCCGCTATCCATGACCAGGTGGCGGATCCCACCGGCGGTCTTCTGGAAAAAGGCCCAGGTCAGGCCGATCAGCACCACCAGGCCGAGCGGGTGCGTCGTTGCAGTGACGAAATCGGCATAGGCTTGCGGCCCTTCGGCGATAGCCACCAGCCACCAGGTCAGCAAGGCGAGTCCAGCGAACGTCAGGGCAATTCCGGTGGCGCGATGAAGGATCGACACGGCCATGTGCGGCCCCCACCGCCAGATCGTCAGGTGGGGCGATAAGGGTCGGGAATGGGTGGCGGCCATGGCGCGCTGGCTTCCTCTTCGAGCTGCTTCGGCGCAGGCTCTTGCGCCGCTGATGGCCGCTTAGGGCTCCTCCCTTCTCAGGGCAAGATTGCCGCCGCCCGGGCGCGCGCACCTAACCGCCTTTTAACCATTGTCCGGCAAGAGCAGCGGGAGACCGGGCAATCGGTGAACCGAATGTGCATAGACGGAGAGCGGACGGATGAACGGCGATACTGAACAGCTGCAGCGGCTGAGCGACGAGCAAGTGAACGCGCGGCTTTCGGCCTATGTCGAGGGCGGCGGCTTCGAGGAATCACTGCGCTGGCTGTGGGACGAGGCCGGCGACCTGATCGCCGACGCGCTGCGCCGCCATTATGGCGAGCAATCGGCCCACCTCAATCGTGACTTCTTCACGAGCCCGGTCGACGCAGCCTGGGTTCGCAAGGTTGCCGAGCGCGGGATCGAGATGTTCGTCGCCCGGGCGAGCGTGCCCCAGTTCACCGCCAAGCGTGCCACGGTCGCGGCCGAACTGTTTGCCCGCTTTATCCAGCACTTCGAAGGCCGGCCGGAGGACCTTGCTCGAGCACTCAATGCCTACACCCGCATCCTCACCTACGGCGAGGACATCATCCTAGCGAAGATGGCGGTGCTCGAAGCCAATGAGGCCGCCGAACAGCGCGGGCGCGAAAGCCAGCAGTTCGAGCGCCGGGTCGGCGATCTGGTCCGCGCCACCACCGAACAGTCGCAGTCGCTAACCGACCGCACCCGTTCCACCGCCACTTCGGCGCGCGGCATGTTGGGCAAGACCAGCGAAGTCGCCGCCGCGGCCGAGCAGTCTGCGGTGGCCATGCGCGAAGCCGCGCAGACCGCCGCCGGCCTCATTCGGGCCATCGAGGACGCGCGCTCCGAAGTGGAAGTGGCGGCGGGCGTCGCCGTGCGCGCCGGCGACCAGGCCAGCGAGGCCGTCAAGGTCAGCCAGGCGCTGTCGGCCCATGTGGAAGCGATCGAGTCGATCCTCAGCCTGATCCGCGACATTGCCGGGCAGACCAACCTGCTGGCACTGAACGCCACCATTGAAGCGGCTCGCGCCGGTGACGCTGGACGGGGCTTCGCGGTGGTTGCGCAGGAGGTGAAGAGCCTTGCCTCCCAGACCGCGCGGGCGACCGACGACATCACCGCCAAGATCACGGCCATCCAGCAGGCGACGCGCCAGACGGTCGACGCTAATGGGTCGATCCAGGGCACGGTCGAGGAAGTGCAGACCTCCGCCGACCGCATCCGCCAGGCAATGGAGCTTCAGGCGCAGACCGTGACCATGATCACCGCCGCCGTCGACGAGACCGCGCTGGCGGCCGATTCGATGAGCTCGACCATCGCCGCCATCCGCAGCGACACCGAAAATGTCGCCAAGGACATCGACGAAGTCGAGCACGGCTTTGGCCGCTTCAGCGAGCAGATCACCAGTTTCACGACGACGACCAAGGCGTTCGTCAACGGGATTGCTGCTTGAACTTAATCCTCCCCGCCCTTTGGCGGGGAGGGGGACCATTCACCAAAGGTGAATGGTGGAGGGGTTCTGGGCGTGCTGCCCGAAGAACCCCTCCACCAGCTTCGCTGGTCCCCCTCCCCAGCAAAGGCTGGGGAGGTTAAGAAGCGCCCATGAACATCCTTATCACGGGCGCCAGCCGCGGCATCGGCGGCGCAGCGTACTCCCTGCTCAAGGCCAGGGGCCACCTGGTCGCGGGCCATTCCACGCGCGGCACCGACGAGCTGCTGGCGGGCGACCTGGCCGACCCAGAGGCACCGCGGCACGTCTGGTACGCGGCCCTCGAACGCCTCGGCGGGCAGGTCGACGCGCTGGTCAACAACGCCGGCGTCTACGAAGCCGTCGCCGACGATGCCGGCGACGACGAGTGGCATGGCCAATGGACACGCACCATGACCATCAACCTGCAGGCGACCGCCGACCTGTGCCGGCTTGCCGTCGGGCATTTTCGCGCCCGTGGTGGCGGGCGGATCGTCAATGTCTCGAGCCGCGCCGGCTACCGCGGGGATAGCCCGCAGCACTGGCATTACGCGGCGTCAAAGGCGGGCATGATCGGCATGACCAAGACCATCGCGCGCGCCTACGCATTGGACGGCGTGCTGGCCTTTGCGGTGGCGCCGGGCTTCACCATTTCGGACATGACGGAAGAATATCTGACCGGCCGCGGCGGGGCCCAGATCCTCGCCGATATCCCTCTGGGGCGGGTGGCATCGACCGACGAAGTGGCGGAGGTGATCCGCTGGCTGGCGACCGAGGCGCCCGCTTCCGCGACCGGCAGCGTCGTCGATGTCAACGGGGCCAGCTATGTTCGCTAGCCTGGCTGTTGCGGCGGCAGTCGCGGCAAGCGGGCCCGCAACTATGGCGGAGTGGCGCCGGCAATGCGCGGGCAAGAACGGCTGGAGCGACCCGGCGCCGCCGGTGCGCATCTTCGCCAACGTCTACAACGTCGGCACCTGCGGCATCGTCGTGGTGCTGATCGCGGGACCGCGCGGGCACATCCTGCTCGACGCCGCGACGGCAGATGCGGCGCCGGCGGTCGCGGCCAACATCCAGCGGCTCGGCTTCCGCCTGCGCGACGTCAGGCTGATCGGCGCCAGTCACGAGCATCTCGACCATGTCGGCGGCGTCGCTGAGCTCAAGCGGCGCACGGGCGCCACCGTCATGGCCATGCCCGCCGCGTTCAACCCGCTCGAAACCGGCGTCATGCTCCGCCGCGACCCGCAGTCGGGATCGCTGCCGCCCTTCCCCGGCGTGCGGGTCGGACGAATGCTCAGGGATGGCACGTTGGTCCAACTCGGGCCACTGCGGCTGACCGGCCACGCCACCCCTGGCCACGCGCCGGGCGGCACCAGCTGGTCGTGGCGCTCGTGCCAGGCGCGCCGCTGCGTCAACATCGTCTACGCCGACAGCGTCAGCGCCGTGTCGGCAGATGGCTATCGCTTCAGCGACCGGCCGCGATATGTCGCCGCCTTTCGCAACAGCTTGAACAGGATCGCGCGCCTGCCCTGTGGGCTGCTGATCACGCCGCACCCTGCGGCGAGCAATCTGCTTGAGCGGCTTGAAGGCCAGGCGCCGCTGATCGGTCCCGGCCAGTGCCGCGCTTATGCCCAGCGTGGTCGCAAGGGCTTGAACGAAAGGCTCGCGACGGAAAGCGCTGCCCGTTGAGCTTCCGAGTGACGGTCGCCTGCAATCGGGCACAGGCCGAAGCGATGCCCGACGCCGAGGACGTGTTTGCCGCGAGTGCGAGCCCGCCGGTGCTGGTCGCGGACGAGCCCGATCCGGCGCGGCCGGACGACTGGCTGATCCACGCCTACTTCGACCATGTCCCGGCGGCCGAAGAGTTGGCGGCGGTGGCCGAGCTGGGTCACGGCGCGCCGCGCGTCGAACAACTGGGCGAGGCCGACTGGGTGACGATGAGCCAGTCGGGCCTGCAGCCGATCCGCGCCGGCCGCTTCTACGTCCATACGCCGATGTACCGCAGCGTCCCGCCGGGCACGGTGCCGTTTGACATCGACGCCGGACTCGCCTTCGGCACCGGCCAGCATGCGACGACCGCCAGCTGTCTCGCGGCGCTTGATCAGCTTGAGCGCAATGGTTGCGATTTCACAAACATTGCGGATGTGGGTACCGGCTCCGGCCTGCTGGCGTTCGCTGCGCTGGCGCTGTGGCCCGCCGCCAGGTGCATTGCCACCGACATCGACCCGATCGCGGTCGACGTCGCCCGCGAAAATGCGGCGATCAACGGCGTGAAGCTGGGCCACAGAACCGGCGAGCTCTTGCTGGCGCAAGCCGAGGGCATGGACTCGCCCCTGATAACCGCGCGAGCGCCGTTCGACCTCCTGATCGCCAATATCCTCGCCGGGCCGCTGATCCAGTTGGCACCCGATTTCGCAAGCGCGCTGGCGCCCGCTGGAACGATCGTCCTTGCCGGGCTGCTCGACAACCAGGCCAGCAAGGTGATCCATGCCTACGAGGCGCTTGGCCTCACCTGCCGCGCTCCGGGCTCGGGCCTATGGCCGGTTGTGGTGCTGGGCTGGTGACGCCAAGCTCATTGAGCATGAACGCATAATATTCGGCGATCGAGCGGTAGCGGTTGAAGCGGCCCGACTTGCCGCCGTGCCCCGCCTCCATATTGACCCGGAACACCAGCGGGTTGCGGTCGGTCTTGAGCGTCCGCAGTCGCGCCACATATTTCGCCGGCTCGTAATATTGCACCTGGCTGTCCCACAGGCCGGTGCCGACGAACATCGCCGGATAGGCTTTGCGCTGCAGCTGGTCGTAGGGCGAATAGGACAGCATGTAGTCGTAATATTGCCGGTCCGCCGGATTGCCCCACTCGTCATATTCGTTGGTGGTGAGCGGGATCGAGGCGTCGAGCATGGTCGTCACCACGTCGACGAACGGGACCTGATTGACGATCACGCGATAGTCCTGCGGCGCCATGTTGGAGATGCCGCCCATCAGCAGCCCGCCGGCGCTCCCGCCCATCCCCGCGACGCGGTCCTTGGCGGCATAACCTTGGCTGGTGAGATAGCGGCTGACGTCGATGAAGTCAGTGAAGCTGTTCTTCTTGTTGAGGAGCTTGCCCTGGTCGTACCAGGCGCGGCCCATTTCCTGCCCGCCGCGGATGTGCGCGATCGCATAAACCATCCCGCGGTCGAGCAGGCTCGGGACTGTCGCCGCCCAGGCCGGATCCGTCGACGAGCCGTAGCTGCCATAGGCATATTGCAGCATTGCCGCCGTGCCGTCGCGCTTGAAGCCATTGCGGTAGATCAGCGACACCGGGATGCGGGTGCCGTCGCGCGCCGGCGCCCATACCCGTTCCGTGATGTAGAGTGCAGGATCGTAGCCCGGCGCGGGCGTGCGCTTCAGCACCGTTCGCCCGCCGCTCCGCGCATCGACTTCATAGGTGATTTCCGGCGTGGTCAACGAATCGTAGGTATAGCGCAGCCTGGTGCTGGCGACCTCCGGGTTGGCCTCGATGGTCATAGCGTAAGCCGGCTCATCCGACGCGACGTCACGGCTGCGGCCGTCGTTGGCCAAGAGACGGATGTGCTTGTTGCCACTGGTGCGCTGCTCGATCGCGATGAAGCTTTCAAACGGCTGGAAGTTCTCGATGAACGCCTGCGGATTATGCGGCACCAGGTCCCGCCAGGCGGCGCGACCCACCGCCGCATCGGCATCGGCGACGGTCATCAGCTTGTAATTGGGCGCGTTCCAGTTGGTCCGGACGATCCACCGGTGCCCGACATGGTCAGCGCTATAGTGGAAGTCGCGCTCGCGCGGCGCGAGGACCGCCCACTGCCCCGGCGCAGCGGCGTTCATGCAGCGCTGTTCGTTGCTGACCGTGCTTTGCAGGTAGATGCAGATGAACTTGTCGTCGCTGGTACGGCCGACGCCCATATAGAAGCTGTCGTCCTTTTCCTCATAGACCAGTTTGTCGGCGGACGCGGGCGTGCCCAGCACATGCGCCTTCACCCGCTTGCTGAGCAGGGTGACCGGGTCCTTCTCGATATAGTAAACTGTGCGGTTGTCGTCGGCCCAGACGAGGTCGGCCTCGACGTTGCCGACGCTGTCGGGCAGCGTTCGGCCGTTGCTCAGGTCCTTGACCTTGAGCGTGTACTGACGGCGGCCGACGGTATCGACGGCGTATGCGAGCAGGCGGTTGTCCTGGCTCACCGTCCAGTCGCTGACCGCGAAAAAGCCGAGGCCCCTGGCCATCGCCGGCTGGTCCAGCATCACCTGCTCCCGGGCTTTCAGGCTTCCCGCCTTGCGCGCGATGATCGGATAGTCCTGCCCGCTGTTGAAGCGGCTGAAGTAATAATAGCCGCGCTCGCGCACCGGCACGCTGGCGTCGTCCTGCTTGATCCGGCCGACGATCTCGTTGAACAAAGTCTCCTGCAGCGGCTTGGTCGGCGCCAGCACCGCGTCAGCATAGCTGTTCTCGGCGTTGAGGTAGGCGAGCATCTCGGGGTTCTTCCGCTCGTCGTCGCGCAGCCAATAATAAGGATCGTTGCGGTTGTCGGGGCCCTTGACCATGAACGGTTTCTGCGCCGCGACCGGCGGTGTCGGTGCGGACTGCGCCTGCGCCAGCGCCGCGGCGGCAGCCAGCGCGGCTCCAATAACGATACGCTTCATTCCCTGCTCCAGCCTGATGTCTCTTCATTGTTCACTGCCCAAGCCGGCTTGCCAAGCACCTTCCGGCAAGAAGCCCGGCCACTCGCCCTGGCCGACGACACGACCGGCGAGAGGATTGCCTGTGCTCGCCGTTGCCGCTCTCGGGTGAGCACCGCCTTCGTCAGGCTATTCCCCTGCCGGGCAATTTCCAAAACTCTTCTGCATTTTCGCGAGATAGTCGGCGAGCGGTTCCAGGCCCGCTTCCCCGCGCAGGGCTGCGATCCGCGCCTCGTTCTCGATTGGCTGCGGCACCAGCCTGCCTGAGCGGCAAGTCGCCTGCGTCGCGTATCGCTGCTTGCCGCTGATCTTGAGCATCACGCGATCGTACAGGTACGCGTAATTCTGCTTCGATACCTCGCCGCTCCTGAGCAGCGCCTCCATCAACCTGAGGGCCTGAAGCTGGGTCCACGTCCACATGCTGGACGAGCAGCCATGCTAAGCCGCAGCAGCCTCGCCCACCGCCGAAATCTTCGGCCAGCCATGCTCGGCAACCATGCCTTTCAGCCATTCCGTGTTTGCCCGGTCACGCTCCGCAAGGGCTGCACCGAGTCGCGGCTCGAGAACCTCCGTTGCAAGGGCCGACAGGGGCGGCGCCTGCGCCATGTCACCATCGCCCCAACCGATCGCCATTCGCAACATTTGCTCCCCAAGCGCCCGCGCCAGCAACCGGTCCGCCAGGTTGGGGCCGCGCGGACCTGCCCTTTCTTCCGCCATGCGCACTGCAAACAGGAACGAGTCCGCAACAGGTCTCGCTTCGGCGACCGCCTTCTGAAGCTCGCTGAAGGAGGAGAAACGTCTGGAGTCGGGCCAGCTTGCGACACTCATGCATCACGGGTCGCGCACGCCGCCGCTCTGGTGGACGGCGGGATCGGCGATCCCAAGCGCGTGGAGCTCGCTTAGTACGCGTTTCCGGTCCTCCGCGAAGCACTCAGCGATCCAGGTGCTGATCGCTTCGGCCGCGCCTCGTTCGGCAGCGTTCGCATCCGGCAGGAAGCCGCGCATCCAGCTATAATCTCCCGGATCGAAGCGCTGGCTTGATATAAGGGCGAAGCGCGGGCGGAGGCCCGGGCGCCGCTGCTGCAGCAATGCGACGACGCTCAAAGAAAACGCGGCCAAAGCAACAGCGAACTTGCGCAGCTTGCCTGCCCTATGCATCCGCGACGATCCTCGCCCATTCACCCTCGCCGATTACCGGAACGCCAAGCGTCTCCGCTTTCTTCAATTTCGATCCTGCGCCAGGTCCGGCGACGACCAGGTCCGTTCTCGCGCTAACCGAGCCGGCGGTGCGGGCGCCGAGGCGTTCGGCTTGAGCCTTAGCTTCGTCGCGGCTCATGGTCTGGAGGCTGCCGGTGAAGACGATCGTCTTGCCCGTCCATTCCGTCTCGCGAACGGCGCTGGTGAAGGGCTGCGGGCGGACTTCGGACAGCAGGTCGTGGAGCGCTTCGCGATTGTGAGGCTCGTGGAAAAAGTCGACCAGGGCTTCGGCAACGACCGGGCCGACGCCTTCGACGCCGGACAGTTCGGCCCGCCCATTCTCTCGTGTCGCCGCCTGGCGCAGCGCCTCGACGGTCCCGAAGCAGCGCAGCAGGTCCTTGGCGGTGACGATGCCGACGTGGCGGATGCCGAGGCCGAACAGCAGCCGCGCGGGGTCGAGCTCGCGCTTGGCTTCGATTGCCGCCAGCAGATTGTGGGCTGATTTCTCCTTCCAGCCCTCGCGGCCGAGCAGGGCGGTGCGATGGCGATGGAGGCGGAAGATGTCGGCGGGCGACTGCAGCCACCCGACCTGCGCGAACTCGAGTATGGTCTTCTGGCCCAAGCCTTCGATGTCGAGCGCGCCGCGGCTGACGAAATGCTTCAAGCGCTCGATCCGCTGGGCCGGGCAGATCAGCCCGCCGGTGCAGCGGACGTCGACCTCGCCCTCCTCGGCAGCTGCCTCGCTGCCGCACTGCGGGCAATGGCCCGGAAACATGTAAGGCGCGCGCGGCTCGTCGCGGGTGAGGTTTTCGACCACTTGCGGGATGACGTCGCCCGCGCGCTGGATGCGGACGCGGTCGCCGACGCGAAGGCCGAGGCGGGCGATCTCGTCGCGGTTGTGGAGCGTGGCGTTGGCCACGATCACCCCGCCCACCCCGACCGGCTTCAACCGGCCGACCGGCGTCAGCTTGCCGGTGCGGCCGACCTGGATGTCAATCGCCTCCAGCGTGGTTTCGGCTTTCTCGGCGGGAAATTTGTGCGCCAGCGCCCAGCGCGGTGCGCGGGCGACTTGCCCCAGCCGCTCCTGCCAGTCGAGGCGGTCCACCTTGTAGACGACCCCGTCAATGTCGAACGGCAGGTCGGCCCGGGCATGTTCAATCGCGCGATAATGGTCGAGCATCGCGTCGACCGTTTCGCAGCGGCGGAACATGGCCGCGATTGGCAGGCCGAAGCTCTGGATGCGCGCCATGGCGTCGGCCTGGGTCGCCCCCAGCGGCTGCGACAGTTCGCCCCAGCCGTGGGCGTAGAAGCGCACCGGGCGCTCGGCGGTGACGGCCGGGTCCTTTTGCCGCAGCGAGCCGGCCGCGGCGTTGCGAGGGTTGGCGAAGACCTTGCCGCCGCTCGCCTCCTGGCGCTGGTTGAGAGCGGCGAAATTCTGCTTGGACATGTAGATTTCGCCGCGGACCTCGAGGACGTCAGGGGCGGCGGCAATCTGCTGCGGAATGTCGGGGATCGTCCGCGCGTTCGGCGTCACGTCCTCACCGACCGCGCCATCACCGCGTGTGGCGGCGAGCACCAGCGCCCCGCGCTCGTAGCGCAGCAAGCAGGAGAGCCCGTCGATCTTGGGTTCGGCAGTGACCGCAACCGTTTCCTCTGCGGCCAGGCTGAGGAAGCGCCGCACCCGCCGCATGAACTCGCGCACCTCCTCTTCGGAAAAGGCGTTTTCCAGGCTGAGCATCGGGCGCGCATGGGCGACCTTGGCCAGCACTCCCGAAGGTGCCGCCCCCAGGCGCGTCGAGGGCGAATCCGGGCGAACGAGGTGCGGGAAACGCGCTTCCAGTTCACGGTTCTCGCGCACCAGCGTGTCATAGTCGGCGTCCGAAATTTCCGGCGCGTCGCGGTCATGGTAGAGCCGGTCGTGCCGCGCGATCTCCTTGGCCAGGCGCATCAGGCGGTTGGCGGCGTCGGCTTCACTCACCTCCTCAGCCATGGCTCAACCGAACAGCTCTTCCAGGAAGTTGATCAGCGACGTCCAGGAACGCTCCGCGGCCAGCGCATCGTACTTCACCGCATCCACGCCGAGCTTGTCGGCGCCGGGGTTGGTGAAGCCGTGGCGGACGTTACCGTAGGCATGAATCTGCCAGTCGGCGCCGGCTTGGGTCAGATCCGTCGCGAGCGCGAGCACCTTGTCGGGCGGCACCAGCGGGTCATCCCAGCCGTGGAAGGCCAGCACCTTGGCCGTGATCGGCTGCGGCGGCAGTCCGGGGGCGTCGAACAGGCCATGGAAGCTGGCGACTCCGGCGAGGTCGGCGCCGCTGCGGGCGAGGTCAAGCGCGCACAGGCCGCCGAAGCAATAGCCGGTGGCGGCGATGCTCCCGGCCTCCACTCCATCGAGCCCGCGAACCTGCTCGAAAAGCGCGCGCAGGCGCCGGCGGAGCGCGGCCCGGTCGGCAAGCAAGCGCTTCATCTCGCCGTGCATGGTCTCCCGCGAAGCGCCACGGAACTGCTTGCCGTAGAGGTCGGCGACGAAGCCGTTGAAGCCGAGCTCGACCAGCTGGCGCGCAAAGCCGAGCTCCAGCTCGGAGACGCCGACCACCGTTGGAAACATGATCACGGTCGGCCGCGGGGCATTGTCGCGCCGGCCGACCAGCACACCTTCGAGCTGGTCCCCCTCGAACTCCAGCGGCACCTGCGTCTGCTTGCTCATGCCGGCTCCCTAGCCATGTCGGCGAGCTTGGCCACCGTGTTCATGTTGCGCGCGGTGCCTTTTTCGGCGGCGGGGATGCGCAGCTTCGACCGGCCGAGCAAGGTGCCGCAGTAGTCGACATAGATCTCGCGATTGCCAAGCGCGAGGCGCTCGCCGTGGCGGTTGCGGACATGCTCCAGCGCATCTTGGGGCGGCGGCTCGTTGAGAAAGGTCACCAGCACGCGCCGGCCCGGCGCGTCGGCGAAGGGATGGCCCGCCGCTATCAAGGCAAGCTCCGCCGCGCTGCGGATCATCACCGGCACCCGTTTGCCCATAAGATCGGCGAGTCCCGCTTCGAGGCGCGCGCGCACGGCGCTTTCGCTGTCGTCGCTGGCGAACAGAAGATTGCCGCTGGCGATGAACGTGCGCGGGTTGGCGAACCCAAGCTCACCGGCGATGCGCCTGAGGTCGGCCATCGGCAGCTTGCTCGTGCCGCCGACGTTCACTGCCCGAAGCAGCGCGACGTAGCTGGTCATGCGGCGTCGAGCAGGCGGGCCGCCTGGGCGCGCGCTTCGTCGGTGATGGCGGCGCCGGACAGCATGCGGGCGATCTCCTCGCGGCGCTCGGTCTCGCTGAGCCTGCGAACGGTGGTACGAGTGCCGTCGGCAGCGTGCGCTTTTTCGATCCGGAAGTGAGTCGACGCGCGGGCGGCGACCTGGGGCGAATGGGTGACGACCAGCACCTGCGACTGCTCGGCGAGGCGGGCCAGCCGCTCGCCGATGGCGCTGGCGACCGCACCGCCGACCCCACGGTCGACTTCGTCGAAGATCATGGTCGCCGCACTGCCCGCCTCGGCCAGCGCGACTTTGAGCGCGAGGATGAAGCGCGACAGCTCGCCGCCGCTGGCAATCCTGGTCAGTGCGCCGAACGGCGCTCCCGGGTTGGTCGACACCTCGAACTCGACTCGGTCGGTGCCCGAAGGGCCGGGCTCGGCGGCCGCAATGGCAGTGCGGATGCGGGCGGCGTCGAGTTTCAGCGGCGCCAGCTCGGCAGCGACCGCAGCGTCGAGGCGGGCCGCGGCGGCGCGGCGCTTGCCGCTGAGTTCCTCCGCGAACGCCGCATAGGTGACCTTCGCCCCGGCAAGCTCGCCCTCCAGCTTGTCGATACGCTCGGACCCGGCTTGGCTGGCTTGCAGCTGCGCCCGCATCTGCTCGCCGAGTGCCGCGAGAGCATCGGCTTCGACCCGGTGCTTGCGGGCGAGTGCACGGATGTCGAACAGGCGCGCTTCGGCGTTTTCCAGCCTGGCGGGATCGAAGGCCAGCGCATCGGCGGCGCGGGCGATCTTGTCCTCGGCGTCGCTTGCTTCGATGACGGCGCGGTCGAGCCCGGCAAGCGCTTCGGCAAGTAGCGGATGATCGGCGGCGCCGCGCTCGATCCGCCGGGCCGCCTGCCGCAACAACGCCAGCGCGCCGTCCGACCCGCCGAGCAGTTCGTCCAGGCCTGACAGCGACTCGCCGGCTTTAACGCCGGCCTGCATCGCTGCCCGCTTCTCGGCGAGCCGAGTCTCTTCGCCCGGCTGGGGGGCCAGCCGCTCGATCTCCTCGCAGGCATGGGCGAGATAGTCTCGGTCGCGCTCCGCCATTTCAGCGTCGGCACGGGCGCGGGCGAGCTCGGCATCGAGGCGGACGACCTCGCCCCAGCTGCGCTCGACCGCCGCCGTATCGAGCCGCCCGAACGCATCAAGCAGCGCCCGGTGGCCTTTGGGATTGAGCAACCCGCGGTCGTCATGCTGGCCGTGGATCTCGATCGCCAAAGCGCCGATCTCCCGCAGCAGGCCGGCCGGAACGGCGCCGCCAGCGGCGAACGCGCGGCTGCCGCCGTCGCTCTTGACGGTGCGGCGGACGATCAACGGCTCGCCGGGTTCGGCTTCGACCCCCTGCTCGCGCAGTACGGCAAACGCCGGGTGCGCGGGGGCGAGTTCGAGTTCCGCGGAGACGGCGGCGCTCTCCTGCCCGCTGCGCACCAGGCCGGCGTCCGCCCGGGCGCCGAGCGCGAAGCCGAGCGCGTCGAGCAGGATCGACTTGCCGGCGCCGGTTTCCCCCGTGAGGACGCCGAGGCCGCGCTCGAACTCGAGTTCGAGCCGCTCCACGAGGACGACATTGTGGACGACGAGCTGCCTCAGCATGCGAGGGCCGCTCGCCGCGCCAGGCTCACCCGCGCGTTGACGCCTGGGCCGCGACCTGGGTCCCGTTCGGATAATGCTTCAGCAGCAGCCGGAGCGATTGCCGGTACCAATAGCTGTTGGGGTAATTCTTCCCGAGGACCGCAGCGGAGCGGCGCGCTTCCTCCGGCACCCCAAGGGCAAGATAGGATTCCACCAGCCGCTCGAGCGCCTCGGGCGTGTGGCTGGTGGTCTGGTACTTGTCGACCACCTCGCGGAAGCGCAGGCTTGCCGCCAGCCAATTGCCCGAACGCTGGTAGAAGCGGCCGACCTCCATCTCCTTGCCGGCAAGGTGGTCGTTGATCAGATCGAGCTTCAGCCGAGCGTCGGCCGCGTAGCGGGAATCCGGATAGCGGCGGATGAGCTCGCCGAACGCCTGCGACGCCTGCTGGGTAATCGCCTGGTCGCGGGTGACGTTCTCGATCTGCTGATAATAGCTCATCGAGATCAGGTAATGCGCGTAGGGCGCCTCGGCGTTGCCGGGATGGATGGTCAAGAACCGCCGGGCGGAGCTGATCGCGTCGCTGTACTTCTTGCCCGTGTAATAGCTGAAGGCGCTCATCACCTGGGCGCGGCGGGCCCACACCGAATAGGGATGCTGCCGCTCGACCTCGTCGAACATCTTGGCAGCCGCCTCATAGTCGCGCTGGTCGAGCAGGCGCTTGGCGGCGCCGTAAAGCGAGTTGACGTCGCGGGCGATGTAGGCGGTGTCGCCAGTCTTGCCCTTGCCCGCGCAACCGGCCAGCGGAACGGCGGCGGCGCATGCCAGAATAAGAGCGGCGGAGCGGGAAAGCTTGGGCATCGGAAACCTCAATAGCGTGGGCGCTGGTGCAGGCCAAGCGCCTGCATGGCGCGGATAACCTTGGCGGTCGCTGAACGGCGTCAAGCCGCCTGCGGCTCGGGCGAGTCCTGGTCTTCAACTCTCAGGAAACTGTCCGGCTTGACCCCCAGCCAGACGAGGATCGGGGCAGAAATGTAGATGGACGAGTAGGTGCCGATGAACGTGCCGAGCAGGATGGCGATCGTCAGCCCGAATATGACGTCCGGCCCCAGGATCAGCAGCATCGCAAGCGCGAGCATGATCGACAGCGAGGTGACGATCGTCCGCGACAGCGTCTCGTTCAGCGACAGGTTGAGCAAGGGGACGATCGCCATCTTGCGGTATTTGCGCAGGTTCTCGCGGATGCGGTCGTAGATGACCACCGTGTCGTTGAGCGAATAGCCGACCACCGCGAGGAAGGCGGCGACGATGTTGAGGTCGACCTGCAGCTGGGTCAGCGCAAAGAAGCCGAAGATCATCGACACGTCGTGGAACAGCGTCACCAGCGCGCCGACCCCGAACTGCCATTCGAAGCGGAACCAGATGTAGATGGCGATGCCGAGCATCGCTAGCGCGATGGCCAGCGCGCCGTCGCTCGCAAGCTCCTCGCTGACCTTGCCCGACACGGTCTCGACCGCATCGATGCGGGCGCCGGGATAGCGCTGCTCGAGCATGCCGCGGACCTGGCTGGCGGCGCGGTTGGCAGCTCCTTCACCGCCCGGCGGCCGCGGCAGCCGGATCTGGTAGGTGCGCGGGCCGCCCGACTCCTGGATACTGGCCTCGCCGAGGTTTAGCTGGCCGACTTGCCCACGCAGCTGCTCGACATTGATCTGCTGCGCGAATGTCGCGCGGATCATCTGTCCGCCGACGAAATCGACGCCGAGGTTGAGGCCGCGAACGCCGACCAGCACCAGACTCGCGACGGTCGCCAGCACCGACAGGATCAGTGCAATGTTGCGCCAGCGCATGAAGTCGACGTTGGTGTTGTCGGGGACGAGTTTCAGCAGCTTCATGGGCTAGGCCTTAGATGTGCAAAGCTTTAGGGCGCGCGCGGCGAACCCACAAAGCGACCATCATGCGGGTGAGATTGACGGCGGTGAACACGGATGTGACGATGCCGATCATCAGCACCACCGCGAAGCCGCGGATCGGGCCGGAGCCGAAGTACCACATCAGCGCGGCGGCGATAACGTTGGTGATGTTGGCGTCGAAAATCGCGGTCGACGCTTCGCGGTAGCCGGTGTCGATGGCGTCAAGCACGCGCCGCCCGCGCCGTTGCTCCTCGCGGATGCGCTCGTTGATCAGCACGTTGGCGTCCACCGCCGCGCCAATGGTGAGCACGAAGCCAGCGATGCCGGGCAGCGTCAGCGAGGCCTTGAACAGCGCCATGATGCCGAGGATCAGCAGGGCGTTCACGACCAGCGCAATCACCGCGTAGACGCCGAAGCGACCGTAGGTGATCAGCATGAACAGCATCACGGCAAGTGTCGCGACGATGCTGGCGATGACGCCCTTGCGGATCGAATCGCGGCCGAGGTCCGGGCCGACGGTGCGCTCCTCGATGAAATTGAGCTTCACCGGCAGCTGGCCGGACGCGAGGCTGACCGCCAGCTGGTTGGCGCTTTCGACCGTGAAGTTGCCGCTGATCTGCGCCTGGCCACCGAGGATCGGCTCGTTGATGTTCGGGGCGGACAGGATTTTGTCGTCGAGGATGATGGCGAACGGCTTGCCGACATTCTCCTGCGTGACCCGGCCAAAGCGGCGGGCACCGGCCGAGTTGAAGGTGATGGAGACGACCGGCTGGCCGTCCTGGTTGAAGCTCTGCTTGGCGTCCACCAGCTGCTCGCCCGAGACCATCACGCGCCGCTTCACCGCCATGGCGCCGGTACCGTCGGCGAGCGGGAGCACTTGGCTGCCGGCGCCGGCGCGGCCGGTTGCAACCTGTCCGGCGTCCGCGGTGAGATCGACAAGCTTGAACTCCAGGCGGACCGTCTGGCCGATCAGCCTTTTAAGCGCTTCGGGGTCCTCGACGCCCGGGACCTGAACCAGGATGCGCTGCTCGCCCTGATTGATGACGGTCACTTCCTTGGTGCCCTGCGGGTCGATGCGGCGGCGGACGACGTCGCGGGCGGTGGTCATTGCGTTCTTCAACGAACGGCTGGCGCCGCTGGCGGTGGGCGTCAGGACGATGCGGGTAGCGTCGACCACCTGGACATCCCAGTCGCGGGAGCCCGACAGTCCGACCGGCTGAGTGAGGGTTCTCAGCCGCTCAACGGCAGCATCGACCTGGCGCGGGTCGCGAACCATGAACGACACCCGCCCGCCGGCCGTTGACACGTCGCCGATGTCGAGGCGCGGGTTGCGGCGGAGCTCGGTCGAAACCGTCTCCTCCATCTTCTGTAGGCGCTGCTTGGCGGCATCGGCGATGTCGGCTTCGAGCAACAGCTGGCTGCCGCCGGCGAGGTCGAGGCCGAGCGCGATTGTGGGTCCGGGCAGCCAGGACGGCCATTTCTCCCGCGCCTGGGCCGGGAGCATGCTGGGGACGGCAAGAAGAATACCGAACAGGACGGTCAGCGTCAGCAGCCAGACCTTCCAGCGGGGGAAGTCGAGCATCAGGGCCTCAGTCGTTCGCCGGCTTGGCGCCGCCCGTGAGCACATGGGAAATGGTCGACTTGACGACGCGGACGCGGACGCCGTTGGCGATTTCCGCCTCCACTTCGTCGTCGGTGACCTTGGTGACCCGCCCGCGAATGCCGCCGCCGGTGACGATCTCATCGCCCTTCTTGACCGCGGCGAGCGTCGCCTGGTGCTGCTTCACCCTTTTCTGCTGCGGGCGGATCATCAGCACGTAAAAGATGACGAAGATCAGCACCCACGGCAGGATGCCCATTAGCAACTGTGCCGTGCCGCCCGGCTCAGCGGCAGGCGCGGCCTGGATCATGCTCATGTGAATGGCTTGGCTCGACATGTTCGTGCTGCAGACTTTCCGTGAAAATGGTCGGGGCGACTGGATTCGAACCAGCGACCTCCACACCCCCAGTGTGATGCGCTACCAGGCTGCGCTACGCCCCGACTGGCTGGGGCATCTAGGCAGGCGCTCCAGCCAAGGCAAGGTGCGGCAAGAGGGGCAAGTGGCGCGGCGAAGGCGGAAACCGAAAGCGAGGCAGTGGGTGCGGCGCGCAGCGCTTGCAGTCCTCGCCATCCCTTGCCTCTACCTGCTGGCAGCGCTGATCGGCTCGCTGGTTCCGGTCAACCGCAACTGGACGGAGGCCGAGCGCGGCACCACCATCTACCTCGCGGACAACGGCATCCATGCCGACCTCATCATGCCGGTGAAGGCGCAGGGGTTGGATTGGGCGCCGCTTTTCCCGCCGGGCGACTTCGCCGCCATCGATCCCAACGCCAGCTTCATCGCGTTCGGGTCGGGCGAGAAAAAGGTCTATCTGAATACCCCCACCTGGTGGGACATCACCCCTGGCACAATCTGGTCGGCTTTGACCGGCGGGGAGCGAGTCATGCACGTTGCATATGTGCCCAGCCCCTCGACAGAAATCCGCGAAATCCGCCTTCGTCCGCAGGAATACCGGCGTCTGTGGGCGGCCATCCGCGCCGACTTCGTGCTCAGCCGGCGCGGCCGGCCGATTAGCATCGATCATCCCGGCTATGGCCCTTCCGACGCATTCTATCGCGCCGGCGGGAGGCATAGCGCGCTCCGCACGTGCAACACGGCCGTTGCCCGCTGGCTTCGGCTTGCCGGCGTGGAGACCAGCCTGTGGCCACCGTTCGCGCAGGGGCTGCTGTGGCGGTATCGCCGTTAGAACTGGCTGCGTGCATTCTAAAGCACGTAGCGGCTGAGATCAGCGTTCTTCGCAATCCCCGCTAGCTGCTGGTCCACAAAGGCGGCGTCGACCGTCAGCGTTTCGCCGCCGCGGTCCTCGGCCTCGAAGCTGACCTCTTCGAGCAGCTTCTCCATCACCGTCTGAAGCCGGCGGGCACCGATGTTCTCGACGGTTTCGTTGACCTCCGCGGCGATGCGGGCAAGGGCGGCGATGCCGTCGTCGGCGAAGGCGATGGTCACGCCCTCGGTGCCGAGCAACGCCTGATATTGCTCGGTCAGGCTGGCCCGGGTCGCGGACAGGATGCGGACGAAATCCTCCTGCGTCAGCGCCTTTAGCTCGACCCGGATCGGCAGCCGGCCCTGGAGTTCCGGCAGCAGGTCGGCCGGCTTGGCGATGTGGAACGCGCCCGAGGCGATGAACAGGATGTGGTCGGTCTTGAGCGGCCCGTACTTGGTCGCCACCGTCGTGCCTTCGATCAGCGGCAGGAGGTCGCGCTGCACGCCTTCGCGGCTGACCGAGCCGCCGCGCACGTCGCTGACCGCGATCTTGTCGATCTCGTCAAGAAAGACGATGCCGTTGGCCTCGGCGTCGGCCAGCGCGACTCGGTTGACGTCGTCGGGGTCGAGGCGCTTGTCGGCCTCTTCCTCGGTCAGGCGATCAAACGCTTCGGGCACCTTGAGCTTGCGCCGCTTCTTGGGAGCGCCGCCCATCGCCTTTTGCATCATCTCGCTGATGTTGATCATGGCGGCGCCATTGCCCGGCAGGTCGAACGGCATCGCAGCCGCCTCCATGACCTCGATCTCGACCTCGGCATTGGCGAGGCTGCCGTCCGCGAAACGTGCACGAAAGCTGGCGCGGGTCGCCTCGCTCGAGCCCTTGCCGGTCAGCGCGTCGAGCAGGCGGTCCATTGCCGCTTCTTCCGCGCCCGCCTTGACCGCGGTGCGGCGGCGCTT
>CADCVY010000047.1 GCA_902806275.1 uncultured Sphingomonas sp.
CCTGCGGGCTGTTCGGCATGGGCCCGGGCGGCGGCACCCGCAAGTTCGGCCTGCCCGAGCCGCACACCGACTACATCTTCTCGGTCATCGGCGAGGAGTTCGGCCTGATCGCCTGCCTGGCCATCGCCATGCTCTACCTCGGCATTGTCGCGCGGGTGTTCATCAAGCTGCTCGACGAGGACAACGGCTTCGCGATCCTGGCGGCCGGCGGTCTGGCGGTCCAGTTCGGCCTGCAGGCGCTGATCAACATGATGGTCAACGTCCAGCTGGCGCCGTCGAAGGGCATGACCCTGCCGTTCATCAGCTATGGCGGGTCGTCGATGCTGGCCTTGTCGATCGGCATGGGCTTGCTTCTCGCCTTCACGCGCCGGAACCCGTATCTGACCCGCTCGCCCTACGTCGTGAAGTGGAGCGGGGAGAGCCTGACGGCATGAACTTTGTGTTGGCGGCCGGAGGGACTGGGGGTCACATGATTCCCGCGCACGCGCTGGCCGCGGAGCTCAAGAGCCGCGGCCACGGCGCGCTGCTGATCACCGACGACCGCGGTGCGAAGTACCCGGGGCTGTTCAAGGACGTGCCTGTGCATGTCCTGCCCGCCGGGCGCCTCGGCGGAGGCCCGATCGGCTGGCTGAAGGCTGCGAGCGCCGTTGCTCGGGGCAGGTCGCAGGCCAAGCGCCTGTACCGCGAGCACAAGCCCGATGCGGTCGTGGGCTTCGGTGGATATCCGGCGTTCCCGTCGCTGCTGGCTGCAAGTTCGCTCGGCATTCCAACCGTGCTGCACGAGCAGAATGCCGTGCTCGGCCGCGTCAACCGCCTGCTGGCCGGCGAAGCGGAAGCGATCGGCACCGCCTATGCCAAGGTCGACAGGCTGAAGCCGAGATTCGAAGACCGGGCGGTGATCGTCGGCAACCCGGTTCGCGAGGAAATCGCGCGGCTTGGCGAACTGCCGTTCCCGCAGTTCGACGAGTTCGCCCCGTTGAAGATCCTGGTCACCGGCGGGAGCCAGGGGGCGACGGTGCTCGGCAACGTCGTGCCGGAAGGTCTTGCGCTGCTGCCGCCGCCGCTCCGCCGCCGCTTGCAGATCGTGCAGCAGACGCGGCCCGAAGACATCGAGGCAGTTCGGCGCCGCTACGCCGAGCTCGGCATTCCCGCCGACCTGATGACCTTTATCGAGGATATGCCGGCCAAGCTGGGCGACGCTCATTTGTTCATCGGGCGAGCCGGCGCTTCCACGATCGCCGAACTGACCGCCGCCGGGCGGCCGGCGATCCTGGTCCCCTACCCGTCGGCAACCGACGACCACCAGACGTCGAATGCGCGGGAAATGTCCAAGGCCGGCGGGTCGCGGACCATTCAGCAGACCGACTTCACGCCCGAAGTGCTTGCCCGGCAGATCGAAGCCATGGCCGCCGATCCAGTTGCGCTCAACAACGCCGCGGCGCGCGCGCTTTCGGTCGGGCGGCCGCACGCCGCGCGCGACCTTGCCGACCTCGTTGAGCGTGTCGCTGGTCGTAAATCGCCGCTGTTAGTTGGGCGGCAAGTCACCGCGGACGAGGCGGTTAGAAGCGCTCTCGGCATTGCTCCGGCTGGCGTTCCGGCATGAAGCAGGCCATGGGCACCGATATCGGCACCATCCATTTCGTCGGGATCGGCGGCATCGGCATGTCGGGCATCGCCGAAGTCATGCACCAGCTCGGCTACAAGGTGCAGGGCTCCGACGTCGCCGACGGCTATGTCGTCGAAAAGCTGCGCAAGACCGGCATCCCGGTGAAAATCGGCCATTCTCCCGACAACCTCGGCGGTGCGGCGGTGGTGGTCTGCTCATCGGCGATCAAGGACAGCAACCCGGAAGTGGCCGCCGCCGCCGAGCTGCGCCTGCCGCGGGTCAAGCGGGCGGAGATGCTGGCCGAGTTGATGCGGATGCAAAAGACGGTCGCAGTCGCCGGCACCCACGGCAAGACCACGACCACATCGATGATCGCGGCCTTGCTCGACGGCGGCGGGCTCGACCCGACCGTGATCAACGGCGGCATCATCAACAGCTACGGCTCCAACGCGCGGCTCGGTAACAGCGAGTGGTGGGTGATCGAAGCCGACGAAAGCGACGGCAGCTTCCTCCGCCTCGACGGCACGATCGCCGTCGTCACCAACATCGATCCCGAGCATCTCGAGCATTATGGCAGCTTCGAGCGGGTCAAGGACGCGTTCGTCGAGTTCATCGAGAACGTGCCGTTCTACGGCCTCGCCGTGATGTGCGTCGATCATCCCGAAGTGCAGAACATCCTGTCGCGCATCCGCGATCGGCGGGTAGTCACTTACGGCTTCTCTGCGCTTGCCGATGTCCGGGCCGAGACCGTCCAGCCAGTGCCCGGCGGCAGCCGCTTCGACGTGCTGGTGCTGGCCCGCGACGGCGAGCGGCGAAGGATCGCCGACGTGCACGTGCCCATCCCCGGCCGCCACAATGTCCAGAACGCACTGGCCGCGATCGCCGTCGGACTCGAGCTTGGCTTGGCGGACGAGGCGATCATCCGGGGTTTCGAGCGTTTCGACGGCGTCAAGCGCCGCTTCACCAAGGTGGGCGAGGTCGAGGGGGCGGTCGTCATCGACGATTACGCCCACCACCCGACCGAAATCCGTGCAGTGTTGTCGGCCGCCCGGGAGGGCGCCGAGGGTCGGGTGATCGCGGTCATGCAGCCGCACCGCTACTCGCGGCTCGAAGCGCTGATGGAGGAGTTTCAGAACGCCTTCAACGATGCCGACGTGGTCTATGTCGCGCCCGTCTATGCCGCCGGCGAAGAGCCGATCGAAGGGGTCGATTCCGCGTCGCTCGCGGAGGGGTTGCGCTCTCGCGGGCACCGCATGGTCCGCACCGTCGAGGACTTGGCCGACCTGTGCCGCAACCTGCGCGACCTCGCCGCGCAAGGCGACATGATCATCTGCATGGGCGCCGGCGACATCACCAAGTGGGCGGCGTCGATTGCCGACGGCGTGTGCCAGGCGAGGGCCTGCAAGTGAGCACCGTCGCAACCCAGGTCCGCGGCAAGCTCAGGCAGGACGCCCCGCTGGCACCCCTCGTGTGGTTCAAAAGCGGCGGCGGCGCGCAATGGCTGTTCGAGCCGGCCGACACCGACGACCTCATCGGCTTCCTCCGTGACCTTGATTCCGAAGTGGCGGTGATGGCGCTCGGCCTCGGTTCGAACCTGATCGTCCGGGACGGCGGCGTGCCGGGGGTGGTCGTGCGTCTCGGCAAACCCTTTGCCAAGATCGAGCAGCTCGATCACACAACGCTGCGCTGCGGCGGTGGCGCCAGCGGCATCCTCGTCTCCTCGACCGCCCGCGACGCCGGCATTGCCGGCCTGGAGTTCCTGCGCGGCATCCCCGGTACCGCCGGTGGCTTTGTACGAATGAACGGCGGCGCTTACGGCCGGGAGGTCAAGGACATCCTGGTCTCCGCCAAGCTCGTGCTGCGGTCTGGCGAGCTGGTGGAGTGGCCGCTTGAGCGCTTGGGCTACACCTACCGCCACAGCGACGTGCCAGACGGGGCAATCGTGGTCGAAGCCACCTTCCGCGGGTCGTCGGGCAAGCCCGAGGCGATCGGGGCGGAGATGGACGCGATCGCCCGTGCCCGCGAGGAGTCGCAGCCCCTGCGCAGCCGCACCGGCGGGTCGACCTTCAAGAACCCGCCCGCGCACAAGGCCTGGGCCCTGATCGATGCGGCGGGCTGCCGCGGGCTTATTTTGGGCGGCGCGCAAGTATCGGAAAAGCACTGCAACTTCCTCCTGAATCTCGGTAGCGCGACCAGCGCCGACATCGAGGCGCTCGGCGAAGAAGTCCGCCGCCGCGTGATGGCGCAAAGCGGCATCAGTCTGGAATGGGAAATTCAGCGGGTCGGCAACGCATGAACAAGGATATCCACGTCGTCGTCCTGATGGGCGGCTGGTCCGCCGAGCGCGAGGTGTCGCTGAGCAGCGGCAAGGAAGTCGCCGAAGCGCTTCGCGAGCGTGGCTGGGCCAATGTCACCGAAGTCGACATGGACCGCAACGTCGCACAGGTCCTTGAGGGACTGCGCCCGGACGTGGTGTTCAATGCCCTGCACGGAACCCCCGGCGAGGACGGCAGCGTCCAAGGCCTGCTCGAGCTGATGCAGATCCCCTACACGCACAGCGGGATTACCACCTCGGCGATCGCCATCGACAAGGAGCTTACGAAGCTGGTGCTGGTGCCGCACGGCATCCGCATGCCGGCCGGCAAGATGGTCGAAAGCGAAGCGCTGTTCAGCGGCGACCCGATGGCGCGGCCCTATGTGCTCAAGCCCGTCAACGAGGGCTCGTCGGTCGGCGTGGCGATCGTGACCGAAGGCGGCAACCACGGTTCGCCGATCGGCCGCGACGTGCCCGGCCCCTGGCACGAGTTCGAGCAACTGCTGGCCGAACCTTTCATCAAGGGCCGCGAACTCACCGTTGCCGTGCTCAACGACGAGCCCCTGGCGGTGACCGAGCTCAAGCCCAAGGCCGGCTTCTACGATTATGCCGCTAAATACACCGACGGTCTGACCGAGCACGTGTGCCCGGCCGAGGTCCCGGATGCGATCGCCGGGTCGATGATGGACATGGCGGCCAAGGCGCATCGACTGCTGGGCTGCAAGGGCGCATCCCGCTCGGATTTCCGCTGGGACGACGAGCAGGGCGAAGCGGGGCTCTATCTGCTCGAGGTGAACACGCAGCCGGGAATGACGCCGCTGAGCCTGGTTCCGGAACAGGCCAAGCTTAAGGGCATTGCTTACGGCGAACTGGTCGAACGGCTGATTGCGGAGGCGCTGGCATGAGCGAAGCCCGGCTGAGCAGGGGCGGCGGCGCGCGCGCCAAACCGCGCAAGGCGGCGCCCAAGGTCACGGTTCCCAAGAAGATCGCCAAGAGGCTCCCCGTCGATCAGGCGCGCGCCAACCGGCTGGCCGGCCTGGCCTTCACCGGCTTCCTGATTGCGATCGGACTGGTCGTGCTGGTGGCGCTCGACATCCCGGCCAAGGCCGAGCGCTCCGCCGGTACCGTCGTCGGCCGCGCCGGCTTTGTCGTCAGCGGTTACCAGATCGCCGGGATCAACCAAATGAACCGCCGACTGGTTGACGAGGTGGTCAAGGATGAACTGGTCGCCGCAGCGGGCGAGGCAGGCGCCGCCAAAGCGCCGCAGCCGCTGGTCGACGTCGGCGCGATCCGCTCGCGCCTGCTGCAGTTCGGCTGGGTCAAGGACGCGCGGGTGTCGCGCCGCCTGCCTGACACTCTGGTCATCGACATCGTCGAGCGGACTCCCGCCGCCTTGTGGCAGAACAAGGGGCAGCTGGCGTTGATCGACGCGGATGGGGTCGTCCTGGACCGCGTGCCCATCACCAGGATGCCTGACCTGCCGCTGCTGATTGGCCCGGGAGCCAATCTTCACAGCAGGCAACTCCACCAGCTGATCGGCGCGGTGCCGACCCTGAGGCCGCAGCTTGCCTCTGCGACATGGGTGGGCGGTCGCCGCTGGGACCTGAACTTCCAGTCGGGCGAGACGGTGGCGCTGCCCGAAGGCGAGGGCGCCGCCCAGGCTTCTCTGCAGAAGCTCGCCAAGCTCGACCGCTCGTCGGGAATGCTCGGGCGGGGGCTGGTCCGCATCGATATGCGGATCCCCGGCAAGATGATCGTCCGCCTGCCGCGGACGCCCGGAGAGCCGATCGCCACCGCTCCGACTCAGGAGGGCTGAGCCGAGCCAATGGCCGCGCCCGCCGAACAGCCGCTCATTGCCGCGCTCGACATCGGCTCGTCGAAGGTCAGCGCGCTGATCGTCACGCCTGGCGACGACGGGCGCCTGACGGTGCTCGGCACCGGGCAGCGCGAAAGCCGCGGCGTGACCCGCGGCTACATTACCGACATGAGCGCCAGCGAATTCTCGGTGCGCGAGGCGGTCGAGCTTGCAGAGCGCATGTCAGGGGTCACGGTCGAGGAGGTGTGGGCGAGCTACGGCGCCGGTGGCCTGGTCAGCGACGTCGCCAACGTCGAGGTCGAGCTCGGCGGCCACCAGATCGAACAGTCCGACATCGACGAGCTGATGAGCGCCGGCCGCAATGCCATCGACAGCAACGGCCAGGTCGTGCTGCACGCCCATCCGGCGCTCTACACGATCGATCGCGCGCAGGGGGTCCGGCAGCCGATCGGCCTGTTCGCCAACCGCTTGGGCGTCGACATCCACGTCATCGCCGCCGACCACGCGCCCTTGCGCAACATCGACACGGTGATCCGCTCCGCCCATCTCGGAGTGAAAGCGATCGTCGCCTCGCCGGTGGCGGCGGCGCTCGCTTGCCTGAGCGAAGAGGAGCGCGACCTCGGCGTTGCCCTTGTCGAACTTGGCGCCGACGTCACCAACGTCTCGGTGCACTACGGCGGGATGCTGGTCGGCCTGCGCTCGGTCGCGATCGGCGCGCGTGACATAACCAATGACATCGCCGGCGCTTTCGCGGTGCAGCGCCGGGACGCGGAGCGGCTGAAGTGCTTCTACGGCTCGGCAATGACCAGCCCGCGCGACAATCACGAAATGATCGAGGCGGCGCAGATGGGCGCGGAAGCGGGCGCCGAGCCGATGAAGATCACTCGGGCGCAGCTGATGATGGTGATCCGCCATCGCGTCGAGGAGATGACCAACCAGGTCGACACGGCTTTGAAGGACCTCGGCTTCAGTGGGCCGATGGGCCGGCAGGTGGTGCTGACCGGCGGCGGCGCCGAGCTCAAGAACATCGCCGACTACATGCAGGGTGTGCTTGGGCGAGCGGTGCGCGTCGGCCGCCCCAAGCAGATCACCGGCTTGCCCGATGCGCACAGTGGCCCGGCGTTCTCGACGCTGGTCGGTCTGGCCTTGCTGGCAGGAACCGGCAGCACCGACATCCGCGACACCGGCCCTCTAACCGGCCCGCGCAAGCCGGCCAGTGGCCCCCTCAGCCGTCTGATCTCGGCAATGAAGGGCGGCTACTGACCGCCACCACCCAGCGCGGCGGCGCAACGCTGCTGGTGGTGCTGCTCGGTGCGGCGGTGTTCCTCAACTATGTCGACCGCGGTGCCGTCGGCATTGCCGCACCGCTGATGACGTCCGAACTGGGGCTGAGCGGCACCGAGTTCGGCCTGATCGTGTCCGCCTTCTTCTGGGTCTATGCGCCGGTGCAGCTGGTCGTCGGCTGGCTGGTCGACCGCTACTCGGTCTACCGGCTGATGGCGGGCGGCGTGCTGCTGTGGGCGATGGCAACGCTGGCGATGGGGTTCGTCGGCGGGTTCACCTCGCTGCTGCTGCTCCGCATTCTTCTCGGCATCGGCGAGACCATTGCGTTTCCCGGCGCGTCCAAGATCATCACCCGCCATGTCCCTGCCGAGCGCCGGGGCATGGCGAATGCGGCGCTGGCGATCGGGCTTGCCCTGGGTCCGGCGGCCGGCACGCTGGCGGGCGGCCTAATTCTGGCATCCTTCGGCTGGCGCGCGGTGTTCATCGCCTTCGGCCTGCTGACATTCCTGTGGCTGATCCCGTGGCAGCTGACCACCCGCGGGTCCGAATCGGGTGCTGCCGAACGCGAGCCCACCGTACCGATGCGCAGGCTGCTGGCGAAATGGCCTTTGTGGTCGATGTCGATCGCCCACATCGCCAGCAATTACGTCTTCTATTTCCTGCTTGCCTGGCTGCCGCTCTACCTCGTCAAATCGCGGGGTTTGAGCCTCGAGACGATGACGCTGCTGGCGACGCTCGGCTACGCGGTTCAGGCAGTCGCGGCGCTGGCGTTCGGCTCCATTTCCGACTGGTGGACGGCACGCGGCTATTCGGAAGGCCGGGTTCGCCGCGCGATGATGTTCGGCGGCCAGCTGCTGGCGGCCGTGGCGGTCCTCGGTCTCGCTTACGCCACCAGCAATGTGCAGATCGGCGCTTTGCTTTGCCTCGCCGGCGTCGCCACGGGCGCCCTGTCGCTCAACACCTATGCGGTCGCCCAGATGTTTGCCGGCCCGCGCGCGGCCGGATCCTGGGTCGGCGCCCAGAACGCCATCGGCAACCTGTCCGGCATCTTCGGGCCGATCCTCACCGGCGTGATCGTCGATCGCGCCGGCTACACGACGGCGTTCGTCGTTACCGCTTCGGTGGGAGCGGCGGGCGCCCTCTGGTGGATCGTCGGCGTGCCCAGGATCGAGCAGGTCCGGCTCGACTGAGCTTAGGTGGCGCTCTGCCGAGCGTCGTGTTCCTTGAACGGCTGTTTCCCCGCAGCTCAAGCGTCGTGCAACAGGCCCTTGCCAGTTACTGGAACCAGGTCGCCGACCCGTTTCGCCACCGCCGGATCTCCTTTCTCCGTCCGCACCAGATGGAGGTAGGAAGCTTCATATTGCGCGACCCCTGCCAAGCGCTCGAAATCGACGATCCTAAGCATGCGGTTGTTCAGCTCGATCATGCCCGCGGCACGAAGCTCCTGAAGCATGCGGTTGACGTGGATGGGGGTGACGCCGCTGGCTTCCGCCAGCTCTTCCTGCGTCAACGGGAACTCGAAGACGTTGTCGGCAGCCTGGCCGACGATCCGATAGCGGATCAGCAACTCGCAAAATATGTGCGCGATCCGTTCGCGCGCGTCGCGTTGACCATGGTTGACAATCCACTCGCGCAGCACGGCGGAGTCGGTCATCGTGCTCCACCACAAGGCGCGCGTCAGGTTGCTCGATTCGGTGAGCAGCCTTTCCATCTCGTCGGCCCGGATCAGGACGCAAGTCGTGCGATTCAGGGCCATGATCTCGTGGTCCATGGCTTCAAGGACGAACACCTCGACGTCGCACAGGTCGCCCGGGACTAGGAAAGCCATCAACTGGCGGCCGCCATCGCGAAGGGTCTTCGCGCGCGTCGCCAGGCCCTTAACGACCAGATGGATATGGTCGACCTTCTTGCCCGCAGGGATGATGGTTTCGCCGCGTTGGTAGGTGCTCGCCGGCCGTTGCAGCAGTTGGTCGAGCCGCACCCGCTCCGACGCGTCGAAGCGCGTGAACTGCTCGAGCTTCATGATCAGGGAATTGGATATTTGTGCCACCTCCCCAACAAACGAGCGGTCAGCACTTAAGTTTATAATCCAGGTTAAGCAGACGGCCATGCCAAACCGCGCTACGGGCTCGGCCATGCGGCCCGATTGGTACGACGCGATCATCCTTGGCGCCGGCGGAGCGGGCCTGATGTGCGCTGCGATCGCAGGGCAGCGCGGCCGCCGGGTGCTGGTGCTCGATCACGCCGATGCGCCTGGCAAGAAAATCCTGATCTCCGGCGGCGGGCGGTGCAACTTCACCAACATAGGCGCGGGCCCGGAGCAGTACCATTCCGCCAACCCGCACTTCGCCAAGTCGGCGCTGCGCCGGTACACGGCCGCCGATTTCCTGGCGCTCGTCGAACGCCACCGAATCGCGTGGCACGAGAAAACGCTCGGCCAATTGTTCTGCGACGGCTCGGCGCGGCAGATCGTGTCCATGCTGCTGGACGAATGCGGGTCCGGGCAAGTGACGGTGCGGCTTGGAGCCGAGGTCCGCTCGGTTGAGCAAGCCGACGGAATGTTCACGGTAACAGCAGGCGAGACAGTCGCGGCTGCGCCCGCTTTGGTGATTGCGACCGGGGGACCATCGATCCCAAAGCTCGGTGCCACCGGCTTCGCCTACGACCTGGCGCGGCAGTTCGGCCTCAAGATCGTTGAACCGCGGCCGGCGCTGGTGCCGCTGACGCTCGGCGGCGACCAGCTGTTGTTCCGCGAACTGTCGGGGGTCGCGGCGGAGGTCGTCGCCAGTAGCGGACGCGCGCAGTTCCGCGAGGCTGCATTGTTCACCCATCGGGGGCTGTCAGGGCCGGCGATCCTGCAGGTCTCGTCCTACTGGCGCCACGGACAGGCGATCGCCATCGACTTTCTTCCCGATGCGGAATCCGGCTGGCTAAAGGCGGCTAAACTGGCGCGGCCCGGTTCGGCAATGGCGGCGGCCTTGAAGGCCACCCTGCCGGCGCGCCTGGCGGAGACGCTGGGCGAGCGGCTGGAGATCGGAGGCGACCTCGGCAACGTCCCCGACCGCCGTCTCGAAGCGGCCGAGCAACGGCTGCGGGCCTGGCAATTCGTGCCGAACGGCACCGAAGGCTTCGCCAAAGCGGAAGTGACGGCAGGCGGCATCTCCACCGCCGAGCTGTCGTCGCGGACGATGGAAGCGAAGCGGGTGCCGGGTCTCTATGCCATCGGCGAGGCGGTGGACGTCACCGGCTGGCTGGGCGGCTACAATTTCCAGTGGGCGTGGGCGAGCGGCTGGGCGGCGGGGCAGGCGCTTTAGCCCGCCTGCTTTGGCTTGCGCGGCTTCCTGATCTTTGCAGGCTTCTCGTAGCCTTGCTCCGGGCGATAGTTCGACGGCTTCTCTCTCGGCTCAGCCGGCTCGATCACCAGGCCCTGGTCCTCGGGCGCAATGGTCGCCCGGCGCAGCGCCTTGACGAAGCTCGGCGTCGCCCCCTCGCTGACCTGAAAATAGCTCTCGTTGGCGGCGATGCGGATGGCGCCGATCTCGGTCCGCCCGACGTGGCCGTAGCGGCAGATCAAGGGCAGCAGCCAGCGCGGGTCGGCATTATGGCGCCGGCCGGCGTTGAGCTTGAACCAGTTTGCGCCTGCGAAACCCGGGCGCGGGCCCTCGCGTGCCTCGCTGCGTTCGCCAGGGCCGAGGATGTCCTCGGGCGCCGGCATGTCGGTGCGCAACGCTCGGACCAGCGCGGCGGCGATCGCTTCGGGCGCCAGTTGCTTGCCCAGCTGCTGGGCAAGATCGCGGTCCTCGTCCTCCAGCTCGACTGGCTCGGCCAGTTGAGCCAGCAGGCGATCGCGATCCTTGACCCGGATCTCGGCGGCGGTCGGCACCTCGATCCACTCGGCCGCGATCCGCGCTCCGCGCAGCATGCCCTCGACCCGCCTGCGCCGCTGATACGGCACGATCAGCACGGCCGTGCCCTTGCGCCCCGCCCGGCCGGTCCGCCCCGACCGGTGCTGCAGCGCTTCGGCGTCGCGCGGCAGCTCCACATGCACGACCAGCGACACCGACGGCAGGTCGATTCCCCGCGCGGCGACATCGGTGGCGACGCAAACCCGTGCGCGCTGGTCGCGCAGCGCCTGGAGCGCGGCATTGCGCTCGTTCTGGCTGTGCTCGCCGGAAAGCGCCACGCTGTGGAAACCGCGCTCGGTCAGGCTCGCGTGGAGGCGGCGCACTGCGTCTCTTGTGGCGCAGAACAGGATTGCGGTCTCGGCGTCATGAAAGCGCAGTAAGTTGACCACCGCATGCTCGATGTCGGTCGGCGACACGGCGACCGCCTGATAGGCGATGTCCTGGTGCCCCTCCTTGTCGCCCAGCGTCTCGATCCTGAGCGCGTCCTTCTGGTAGCGCTTGGCCAGCGCCACGATCGGCCGCGGCATGGTCGCGGAGAACAGGAGGGTGCGGCGCTCGGGCGGGGTGGCGTCGAGGATCTCCTCGAGCTCCTCGCGGAAGCCCATGTCGAGCATTTCGTCCGCCTCATCGAGCACCACAGCGCGCAAAGACGAAAGGTCGAGCGCACATCGCTCAAGATGGTCGCGCAAGCGTCCCGGCGTGCCGACCACGATGTGCGCCCCGCCGGTCAGCGCGCGGCGCTCCTTGATCGGGTCCATGCCACCGACGCACGTCACGACGCGAGCGCCAGCGTTCGCATAAAGCCAGTCCAGCTCGCGGCTGACCTGGATCGCTAATTCCCGAGTGGGGGCGATCACCAGGCCAAGCGGCGTGCGGGTGAACGGCGCCCGGTCGGCCTCCAGCAGTTCGGCTGCGATGGCGGCGCCGAACGCCACCGTCTTGCCGGAGCCGGTCTTGGCGGAAACGATCAGGTCGCGCCCGTGCGCCTCCTCGGCGATCACCGCCGACTGGACCGGTGTCAGCTCGGTATAGCCACGAGCATCAATGGCTTCCGCCAGGGCAGAATGTAACTTGGGATGAAGCATGGGGGCGCCCTACTCGGGTGCGGCGCAACCCGATAGGGTGAGCGCGGTGCAGCGACCTTCCCGACGGAAAGTCATCATTGCGCCGCTTCGGTTGGGGCGCCGGCTCGAGAGCTGTACGGCAAGATGCGCCCCCAGCTTCAGCGTTTCCGCTCCAACTGCGGGTCCGCCTGCAAGCGCTCCGCCTGGGCAGAACTGTTGCGCTTATGTGGGTTGGGGTATGGCCGGGAGCCGTCCGGCTGCATGAACAGCAGCACGCCGGTGCGCTGTTCCTCGTCTTTGAGGCCAGCCAGGAGCGCCGCCTTGGCCGCTTCGTAACCGCCGAGGCAAAGGTGGAGGTTGGCGATGCGGTCGGCGCGGGCCTATGCGATCACGAAACCCGCGGCGAGCTTCGCTTCCTCAGGCCGACCGAGCCGCTGGAGCGCGCAGGCCCGGTAACGGGTCATGGGGACCAGCGCGTCCGCGTTCACTTCCCACTTGCGGGCGAGTGCGAGTGCTTCTTCCATGTAGCGAAGCGACGACTTGAACTCACCCTGATGATACAGCGTGCGGGCGCGGTTCGCGGCGATGTTCAGCGAATTCGGATTGTTCTCATTGGACAACGGCCAGATCGCCTGCGACTTCACGAACAAGCGCTCGGCATCCGCCCACCGGCCCTCGCGGCCAAGCGCATCGGCGATCAAACGGCACGACGAACTGCAGCGACTGATCGCCCGTCTCGTCGAGCTTGCCGTCGAACATCGCACCGAATTCCCGCAGCAGGGTGCGGTCGTGACCGGCCTGGACCAGGGCTGCGGCATAGTCTCGAGCCGTTTCCACGCCCTTGCTGGCGTTCCACCGCTCGCGCGCCTCGCGAAGGTAGATCGCCCATTGCGAGGCCAGCCGTGGACCGCCCCAGCGTTCAACGGGGTTCCACAGCGCCTTGTACCGGTTGTCCACGAGCAGCTCGTAGCTGTGTTTCGGATCAAGGAGCTTGGTTGCAAGCGAGCGGGCACCGGCGTCATTCCCAGCGGGTGCGCTCTTTCATGGCGGACATCGCCAGGCTCGACGCACTGCCGAGCGCGCTCCCCATCCAGCCGATCTCCAGCAGCCGTGGGCTGACCGCATCCGCGCGCCTGGACTGGCCAGCGAAGTGCAGCCGCCGGAGCAGGTTGTTCACTTCATAGTCGTCCATCTTGCGGGTGCTTGCCGGGTCGATGCGGCTGGCCCCCAGGCAGTAATCCGCGCCGCGGCCTGGCTGGTTGGCGTAGTCGTAGACGGCGGCCGCAGCGATCAGTGGAGCGCTGTAGTCGGGCAACAAGCGGATGCTTTCCTCGATCGCCGCCTCGGCGTCCGCGTGGTTGTTCGCCATTAGGATCCCGGCCCGCCAATATTGGACCAGGCCACGGATGGGCGTCGGTTCACCCAGCTTATCGAGTGCGGCATCGAGCGCCGGCAGCGCCGCCAATGGGGTTTTCGCGTCCTCCATCTTGCGCAGGGCTGCGGCGATCACCGCGGCATGCTCGGGCCGCATCACCTTCTCGGGTGCAGGCAGGAACTTGGCCGAAGGCGGCACTTCCTTCGGAAGCACGGTTTGTCCTGTGGTGGCAGTTGCCACCGTCATCATGGCGGCGGCGATGGCCAGCTTGCGCCACTTTGGCAGGCGGCGACTACGAGCGGCGGGGGTACGCATACAAGCCTCCTGCAAGCCGCTGAATATGCACAACTTCCAGCCGTCGTCGAGTAGGCGAAACCGGCGCAGGCGGGCGGCTCGGTGTTCAAGTGAGTCTTTCAGGCGACACTTGTCCGCAGTTTTTTGGACCGCCTTAATCTTTTTGCTTGGCTTGGGACTGGGGATGATTCATTGATTCCCTCTGTAGGCTCAACGCGTTGCAGCTGTTTGAGGGGGGAATAAGCACATGAGCATCGATTTCATTCGGCCAGAGGTCGACGAGCTTCGCCCGCGCATCAGCGTCATTGGCGTCGGCGGTGCCGGCGGCAACGCCATCGCCAACATGATGGGGGCGGACGTCCAGGGCGTCGATTTCGTTGTCGCCAACACCGACGCGCAGGCGCTCAACGCTTCCAGCGCCGACCGCCGCATCCAGCTCGGCCTCAAGATCACCCAGGGCCTCGGTGCCGGCTCCCGCCCTGAGATCGGCCGCGCGGCCGCTGAAGAGACGATCGACGACATCGAACGTGCGCTCGAGGGCGCGCACATGTGCTTCATCGCGGCCGGCATGGGCGGCGGCACCGGCACCGGCGCCGCTCCCGTCATCGCCAAGGCCGCGCGCGACAAGGGCATCCTGACGGTCGGCGTGGTGACTAAGCCGTTCGCCTTCGAAGGCTCGCGCCGCGGCCGCTCCGCGGACGCTGGCATCGCCGAGCTTCAGCAGCACGTCGACACCCTGATCGTCATCCCCAACCAGAACCTGTTCCGGCTCGCCAATTCGGACACGACCTTCAAGGAAGCGTTCGAAATGGCCGACGAGGTCCTGCAGCAGGGCGTCCGCGGAATCACCGACCTGATGGTCATGCCCGGCCTCATCAACCTCGACTTCGCCGACGTCCGCTCGGTGATGAGCGAGATGGGCAAGGCAATGATGGGCACCGGCGAGGCCGAGGGCGACAATCGCGCCATCGAAGCCGCCGAAAAGGCGATCAGCAATCCGCTGCTCGACGGCGTCAGCATGAAGGGCGCCAAGGGCGTCATCATCTCGATCACCGGCGGCGAGGACATGCGCCTGATGGAGGTCGACGAGGCGGCCAGCCACATCAAGGAATTGGTGGACCCCGACGCCAACATCATCTGGGGCTCGGCCTTCAACAACGACCTTGGTGGCAAGATCCGCGTGTCGGTGGTCGCCACAGGCATTGAAGCCGAGGCCGGTCAGCAGCCGCAGCCGGGCAAGGTCTTCACCTTCCCGCAGCGCTCGGCCGCCGCCGCCTCAGCACCCGCTCCCGCGCCGACAACCCGGGCGGCGGCACCGCAGCCCGAACTGGACAGCGGCTCTGCGGGCGGTGAGGGCGACGAGCTCCTACTCGACAGCGACGATATTTTTACCAGCCCCGTCGGCGCCCCGCCGATCGCTCCGCCGGCCGACGAGGACTCGTCCGAGACGCCGGCAGCGACCGGCGGCGGCACCTTGTTCGAGCGGATGTCGAACATCGCGCGCGGGGCGCCCAAAGCGCAAATCGATGAGCAGGCACCGGACTTCAACCGCGATCCGATTGACATTCCGCGGTTCCTGAACCGGCAGAACAACCAGTAGCCACCTTGCTCAGGCTTCACGAAGGGCAGCCCTTTGCGGCTGCCCTTTTCCGTTGTTCAGCCAACGATGTCGGTACGATCCGGCCTATCCACCGTCCGGTGCGCACAACTCACCGTAAAGCACCTAGCCAGAAAGCTTTCGGCAAGATTCAATGCGCTACGGGGCGATGATGCGGGGATTTTCCATGCCACAGGTGCGGATTGCGATCGCGCTGCTCGCCAGCGTCGCCCCCCCCTTCGTCGCAGCGCCGCCGGCCGCGGCTGCCGCCAGCTACTCGCCCTATGCGGAGACCGCTTCCGCCGCGCTGGCCCGTTACCTTCGCACGCTTGCCTCCAGTCCCAAGGATTTTAGCGCTTTGGTCGGTGCCGGACGCGCCGCGCTGGCGCTCGGCGATACGCAATCGGCGGCCGGATTCCTCGGCCGGGCCGAGGAAGTCAGCCCGCGCAGCCCGTTGCCGCAGGCCGGCATGGGCGCGGTGTTGGTCGCGAACGGCGACCCGAGCTCTGCTTTGCCTTATTTCGCGCGCGCCCACCAGCTTGGGGCGCCGGTCGCCACTTTCGGCGCCGATCGCGGGCTCGCGTACGATCTGATGGGGCAGCAGGCCCAGGCCCAGGCGGACTATCGCGCCGCGCTCGGCGGTCCCGATAGCGACGAAGCGCGCCGCCGTTTGGCGATGAGCCTGGCGATCAGCGGCAAGAAGAATGAAGCGCTGCAGGCGCTGGCGCCGTTGCAGGCCCGCGGCGACACGGCGGCAGCCCGGTGCCGGGCATTCGTTCTGGCCCTGTCCGGCGACAGCAATGGCGCGATGGCCGCGATCGACTCCGCAATGCCGGGCAGCCGGTCGCGGGTGGCTCCGTTCCTGCAGCGGCTCCCGAGCCTGCAGGCGGGGCAGAAAGCCGCCGCCGTCAATCTCGGCATCTTCCCCGATGCTGGTGCAACCGCTTACGCTTATGCCGCGCCGCCGGCGAGCAGTACGACGCCGGATCAGCGTTTGAGCAGCATCGATCAATTTTTGAACGCTCCGCCGCCGCCGGCCGTCCGCGCGCCGCCGCCTCCGGCCTTCCGGGCTGCGCCGGCGACGCGAATGGCATCTGCATCGCCGCAAGCACACAGATCGCAGGCGCAATCGCCGGCGACCAGGCAGAACAAGATCTGGCTGCAGCTTGCCAGCGGGCAGAATTCGGAAGCGCTGCCCCACCAGTTCAGGCGGCTCAAGTCGCGCAGCGGCGACTTGTTCGACGGCATCAAAGGCTATGTCGCCAAAAGCCCCGATCGGGCCAGGCTGGTGATCGGGCCGTTCCGCGGTTCCTCGGACGCCCAGACCTTCGCCGAAGATCTGGACGCGGTGGGGATCAATGCCTTCAGCTGGACCAATTCCCCAACGGATACGATCGTGCCACTCGGCACCGAATGAGCTTGCCCTCTGGCGTCGTCGCGTCGCCCGCGCGTTCCCGAGGCCGCCGCTACCCTGAGCGCAGCACCGGACCGCGGGGTCCACGCGACATCTTCCAGCGCGACCGCGACCGGATCATCCACTCCGTTGCCTTCCGACGGCTCCGCCACAAGACGCAAGTGTTCGTCGCCCCTGACGGCGACCATTTCCGAGTCCGGCTGACGCACAGCCTGGAAGTCGCGCAGATCGGCCGCACCATTGCTCGCGCTCTCGGGCTCAACGAAGACCTGACGGAGGCCCTGTGCCTGGCTCACGACCTCGGCCATCCGCCGTTCGGCCACGCCGGCGAGCATGCCCTCGATGCGGCGCTCGCCGAAGCCGGTGGGTTCGACCACAATGCGCATACCGTTCGCATCGTCACCCGTCTCGAAACGCCCTATCCGGGTTTCGACGGCCTGAACCTCAGCTGGGAAGCGCTGGAAGGGCTGGCCAAGCATAACGGACCGGTTGGCGAGCAGACCTGGGCCATGGCGGAGGCGAACGCCGGCTGGGACCTCGAGCTTGACAGCTGGCCCAGCCTGGAAGCGCAGGTGGCAGCGATCTCCGACGATATCGCCTACGACAACCACGACATCGACGATGGCCTGCGCGCGGGGCTCCTCCTGCTCGACGAATTGCTCGAGATCGGCATCGTTGCGCGGCTATGGGACGGGATCGAGCGGCGGCACCCCGGCATCTCGCTCGCCAAGCGCCAGCGAGCGCTGGTGCGCGACATGATCGGGACCATGGTGGGTGACGTTCTGCGCGAAACGGCCGCCCGGGTGCAGGACTCCGGCGCCGAGACCACCGCGGACGTGCGCGCGGCCGGCCCTGCGCTGGTCGGCTTTTCGGCTCCGCTGGCCGAGGAGGAGCGGGAGCTCAAGCGCTTCCTCTACGCCCGGCTGTACGGATCGGCCGAGCTGGAAGCGGTCCGCCGCGAGGCCGAGCGGGTCGTTACCAACCTCGCGCAAGCTTATCGGGAAGATGCCACGCTGTTGCCGGAAGACTGGCGACGGGACGGGGACCGCACCAATCGGCTGCGCACCATCGGCGATTTCATCGCCGGGATGACCGACCGCTTCGCGATTGCCCGCCACCAGGAACTGGTCGGGCCTGTCCAGCTGGCTACCGATCGCTTCTAGAGCTTTGTGGTTGACCGCGCGTTTACGCCCTTTTTCAGGAACCGGTTGGCCGTATGGCGGTTTATCATTCACCTAGATCAATGAGCACGTGAAGGTCATGGCCGCGCAGATTCTGATTGTCGAAGACGAAATGCTGGTCGCGATGGAGCTGGAATGCATCCTCGAGGATATCGGTCATGAGCCGGTGGGTATCGCACCGGACCTCAAGACGGCGGAGCAATTTTCAGCTCTGCCGCTGGATCTTGCGCTCGTCGACCTCAACCTGCGCGACGGGCTGACCGGACCCGAGATCGGCAAGCGCCTTGGCGAACGCGGCGTCACCGTGCTGTTCATTACCGCCAATCCACGCATCCTGGGGGATGGCGTCGCCGGCGCTGTCGGCGTGCTGACCAAGCCGACCGATGAAACGACCGTGCGCGCGGCCGTCGGCTATGCGTTGAAGGTCCGCTCCGGCGAGGGCGAGGCCCGGCCTCCGCGGGCACTCAGGGTCTTCGCCTAAGGCTTAGCGCCGCAGCCGCTCCGGCAGCACCGTCAGCTCCACTTCAAGCCCACCGGCCGTCCAGTTGCGGCTGATCGTGCCGCCGAGTTGCTGGACGCTGATTTCGACAAGCTTCGATCCGAAACCCTGATGTTCGGGAGGGTCGCCGGTCGCGTGTGACCCGCTTTCGATCCAATCGACCCGCAAGATGTCGTTTCGGCGGCGGCTGGTCAGTGCAATCCGGCCCGACGGGGCCGCCAAGGAACCGTACTTGGCGGAATTTGTCGCCAGCTCGTGAAAGATCAGGGCCAGCGGAGTTGCGCCGCGGTCGTCGATCGGAACGTCGTCGCCCCTAACCACGATCTGATGCGAGCTGCCGCCACGGTAGGGACGCAGGATTTCGCCCAGCAGCCCGTGCAGCGACGAATCACCTACCGTCATCCGCGACTCGTCACTGTGCGGGCGCGCGCACTCATGGGCGCGGCCGAGCGCGGCGATGCGCTCGCGCAGGTCGCTGGCGAATGCCCGGGCCTCGGGGTGGAGGCGCGATGACAGGCCGATCAGGCCGCCGATCACCGCGAAAATGTTCTTGATCCGG
>CADCVY010000048.1 GCA_902806275.1 uncultured Sphingomonas sp.
CCCAGGTCTATCGCGCCATGTCAGGCATCCAGCACGCGCTCGGCGAAGGCGCCCGGCATGCGACTTTGTGGCCGAAGCCGACTGCGGCCGTCATCGAGACGAAAATCAATGAGGCAGTCTACGGAATTGGCCCTGGAACATTCGCCGTTCCGCCGCCTGTCACCGGCACCTCTGGCACCAGCGACTATCTCGACCTCGAGGTCACGTACACGCAGCCGACAAACCTGCTGCTGTTCCCCGGACCGACGATCGTTGTCAGCCGCAAGAAAAGGGTCTGGGTCGCCAGCTAACGCGAGCGCTGCGCGAAGAAGGCGGTGATCGCCTGCTTCACTTCGGCGGACTCGAGCCGCTCGGAGAATAGGCGGCTCTCCAGTTCCATGCGTTCGAGCACCTCATGGCTCGTGCCGTGCCGAAGCAGCATCTGGCTCTGCCGCAAGGCTTCCGGAGGTTTCGCCAGCAATCGTCCGACGAGTTGTGCGGCCATCTCGCGAGCGCCACCATCTGGCGCCAGGTGACTGACGATCCCGATCTCGAGCGCCTCATCTGCACCGAAGGTTTCGCCCAGCAGGAGGTAGCGGGCTGCGCGCCGCCGCCCGGCCAGCCAGGGCAGCAGCAGGGTGCTCGCGGCTTCCGGAACCAGCGCAAGATCGATGAACGGCAGCGAAAAGCGCGTGCTCGGGTCGGCGACAACGAGATCGCAGTGGAGGAGCATGGTGGTGCCGATTCCTACGCAGTTGCCGTGCACCGCCGCGACGATCGGCGTTTCGCACTGGGCCAGCGCGCGCAACAATCGCCACACCGGGATCTCGCCGCTGTCGCGCGGCGGCGCCTGGAGGAAGTCGGCCAGATCGTTGCCGGCCGCGAAGTCCTGCCCGTCGCCATCGATGCTGATGACCCGCACGTCCGGATTGCCTGCCGCGCTCTCGAACGCTTCCGCGAGCGCATCATACATGGCAACGGTGATAGCGTTGCGCCGCTCGGGCCGGCTCAGCGTGATCGCAAGGACGCCGCCTGCGAGATCGAGACGCACGTGCTCGCTCATGTTCACCTCTCGAATCGCGTGACGCACCCCGTGCGTCCGGCTATCGCGCCTGCTCACGACAGAGCCAAGGGGCGCGCATGAAGTTCTTCGCTGACACCGCCAAAATCGAGGAGATTCGCGAGCTCGCCGCCACCGGCCTGCTCGACGGCGTCACCACCAACCCCAGTCTGATTCACAAGTCAGGTCGCAACTTCCTGGAAGTGGTGCAGGAGATCGCGCAGCTGGTGCCCGGGCCGGTGTCCGCGGAGGTGGTGGCGCTGGACTTTGACGAGATGATGCGGGAGGCCGAGATCCTCCGCAGGATCGGCGGCAACATCGCCATCAAGGTCCCCCTCACGCCTGCGGGGCTCAAGGCCTGCAAGGCGCTGACCGGCGAAGGCACCATGGTCAATGTCACCCTTTGCTTCTCGGCGGCGCAGGCGCTGCTCGCGGCCAAGGCGGGGGCGACCTTCATCTCGCCGTTCGTCGGCCGCCATGACGACGTTGCGTTCGACGGCATGGCGCTGATTGCCGACATCCGCTTGATCTACGACAATTATGATTTCCCGACGGAGATCCTGGTCGCGAGCGTCCGCCACCCGATGCATGTCGTCGAGGCCGCCAGGATCGGCGCGGATGTCATGACCGCGCCCCCCAAGATCATCCACCAATTGTTCAAGCACCCGCTGACCGATGCGGGGGTCGCGAGCTTCCTCAAGGACTGGCAGGCGACCGGGCAGAAAATTTAAGCTGCTCTGCGGAAGAATCCCGCGCAGCGACCTGGATGCGAGGGTAGACCCGCGTAAACCTTCTTTATGGAGCTTGCGCTAATCCCGGCCGGACGATGAAAGCCGATCACCCGCAAGCTGACGCCCCATACGCGCCCTATCGGTTCGTCGGTCACGCCTGCGCGCTGATCGTCCTGGCGGCAGTCGCTTGGGAATTCATCGCCAACGTCCGCCACCCTAGCGACCGCGATTTCCTGAGCTTCTGGGCCGCCGCCAAGATGGCGCTCGCCGGCACGCCGTGGCTGGCTTACGACAACGGTGCGCTCCACGCGCTGCAATCGGCGGTCGCGACGTTCAGCATCGCCGGCGGGGAGATGCCGTTCCCCTATCCGCCAGCCTATCTGCTGCTGGTCCTGCCATTCGGACTTCTGTCCTTCCCGGCCGGACTGATCGCCTGGTCGCTCACCACCATGGCCTTTTACCTGTTCGCCGGCAGGCGTCTGTTCCCGGACTCAGGTTGGCTTGCCTTGGCCTTCCCGGCCGTGTTCGCCAATGCAGCGATCGGCCAGAACGCGTTCGTTACTGCCGGCATCTTCATGTTGGGATTGGCGCTGCTGAAACGCCGGCCGTTGGCCGCCGGGCTGGTACTTGGATGCCTTGCGATCAAGCCGCAGCTCGCCTTGTTGCTGCCCGTCGCCCTGCTCGCTGGGCGCCAGTGGCAGGCGATTGCCGGCGCCGCGACGTCAGCCGCTGGCATTCTCATCGGCGGGCTCTTGCTGTTCGGAGTCGCGAGCACTGAGGCGTGGCTCCACCAACTGCCCCTTTACGCGCAGATTGGCCGCGATGGGCTCGTGGGCTGGCACAAGCTGGTAAGCGTGTACGCCGCCGCGCGGCAGGCGGGGCTCGACACGGGCGCGGCGCTGATCGTCCATGGGCTCGTCGTCCTCGTTGCAGCCGGGGTTGTATGGCCCGTGTGGCGGTGCGATGGTGACGTTCGCGCCAAAGCCGCGATCCTGGCGGCCGCCACCCCGCTGGCGAGCCCTTATGTCTTCCACTATGACGGTCTCATCTTGGTGCCCGCGTTCCTGTGGCTGGCCCGGCAGACCATCTCCCCGGCAATCGTCCTCGCGTTGTGGTGCATTCCCCTGCTGATGATCAGTCAGCTGCTCGCTGCGCAGCCGCTAAATCTTGGGCCGGTCGCGCCCCTTGCCCTGATGGCTTTGCTTCTGCAGCGCTGGCGAGAGGCGGCGGGTTCAAGCCGCGGCGCGGTCCCGGCGCGTTAAGGATTGCGCAACCGTCCGGGGTAACGCTTTCTCAACGGGTGGCCGGTTATTTCACGATCCATCCTGCGCAGTGGACTGCAGGGTGGGGGGCCGATGGTTCCCGCACTTGGAACCAAGGAGTGAAGACCATGAGCAAGTTTCTGAAGCTGATCAAGAACGAAGAAGGTGCGACCGCGATCGAGTACGGCCTGATCGCCGCCCTGATCGCCGTTGCCGCGATTGCCGCCATGCAGAACATCGGCGACCAACTGGGCACGACCTTCAACAACGTTTCGAACCACCTG
>CADCVY010000049.1:0-470 GCA_902806275.1 uncultured Sphingomonas sp.
CGTGATTGCCGTTGCACTCGTCGGAACCATCCTGATGCAGCGCTCGGAAGGCGGCGGCCTCGGGGTCGGCGGCAGCTCGTCGGGCTTCATGACCGCGCGCGGTGCGTCGGATTTCCTGACTCGCTCGACGGCCATCCTCGGCGGCATGTTCATCGGCTTGTCGATCATCCTGGCGGCGATCGCCGGCGCCACCCGCGAGCCCACCAAGATCGACACCTCGCTGTCGAACACGACGGCGCCGGCCAAGGGGCCGCAACAGCCGACAAAGACGCCCGGCGCCCCGCAGCCGCAGGATCCGTTGGCCCCGACGGTTCCCCTGGCGCAGTAGCGAACAGCCCACATTTTTTTCGTGACGGCGCTTGCGAAGCCCAGCCCAGGCCCCCTAAGCCCTGACGCCCATGGCGCGGTTCATTTTCGTCACCGGCGGCGTGGTCTCATCGCTTGGCAAAGGCCTGCTCTCGGCGTCGCTG
>CADCVY010000049.1:480-18291 GCA_902806275.1 uncultured Sphingomonas sp.
CCTATCTGAACGTCGATCCTGGGACCATGTCGCCTTATCAGCACGGCGAAGTCTATGTGACCGACGATGGCGCCGAGTCCGACCTCGACCTCGGCCATTACGAGCGCTTCACCGGCGTTTCGGCCAAGCAGTCCGACAACATCACGACCGGCCGTATCTACCGCGACATCATCATGCGCGAGCGCCGCGGCGACTATCTGGGCGCCACCGTCCAGGTCGTCCCCCACGTCACCAACGCGATCAAGGAATTTGCGCTCAGCGATACCGCCGGGCTCGACTTCGTCATCTGCGAGATCGGCGGCACCGTGGGCGACATCGAAAGCTTGCCGTTCGTTGAAGCCCTGCGGCAGCTGCGCAACGACCTCGGCCGCGACAACACTGTCAGCGTCCACACGACGCTGGTTCCGTGGATCAAGGCCGCTGGCGAGCTCAAGACCAAGCCGACCCAGCATTCCGTGCGCGAAATCTCCAGCCTGGGGGTTCAGCCCGACGTCCTGCTGTGCCGCTGCGAGAAGCCGATCCCGCAAAGCGATCGCGAGAAGATCGCCTTGTTCTGCAACGTGCCCGCTTCGGCGGTCATCCAGGCGCTCGACGCGCGTTCGATCTACGACGTGCCACTGCAATACCATTCGGAAGGGCTGGACGACGAAGTTCTGCGGGCTTTCCGCATCGACGACGCGCCGCCCCCGGACGTTGCGCGGTGGCACGACATCATGGACCGCCTCGATCATTATGAAAGCGAGGTCACCATTGGCGTAGTCGGCAAATATGTCGGCCTGCCGGATGCCTACAAGAGCCTCAACGAGGCGCTGGTCCACGGCGGCATCGCCAACCGGGTCAAGGTCAACATCCGCTGGCTCGACGCCGAATTGTTCGAAAGCCAGGACGAGACCCTCGCCGCCGGGCTCGAGCCCTTGCATGGAATCCTCGTTCCCGGCGGGTTCGGCGAGCGCGGTGCCGAGGGCAAGATCGCCAGCGTCCGCTTTGCGCGTGAGCGGCGCGTGCCCTTTTTCGGCATCTGCTTTGGCATGCAGATGGCCTGCATCGAGGGCGCGCGGGAGGTCGGGATCGGCGATGCCTCGAGCACCGAGTTCGGCCCGACGTCCGAGCCGGTGGTCGGCCTCATCACCGAGTGGATGAGCACGGAAGGGCTGCAGGAGCGCGCCGCCGACGGCGACCTGGGCGGGACCATGCGGCTTGGCGCCTATGAGGCCGAGCTGGGCCACAACAGCCACGTCGCCGCCGTTTATGGTTCAACCCAGATCAGCGAGCGTCATCGCCACCGTTACGAGGTCAACACCAAGTACCGGGATGCTCTGGAGAAGAGTGGGCTGGTATTCTCGGGGATGTCCCCAGACGGGCGATTGCCGGAGATCGTCGAGCGGCCCGACCACCCGTGGTTCATCGGCGTCCAGTTCCACCCGGAGCTTAAGAGCCGCCCCTTCGACCCGCATCCATTGTTCGCGGGCTTCGTCGAAGCCGCGCTCAAGCAATCGCGTCTGGTTTAATCCGGCAGCGGCATTAAATCGGCATCATGACCAACATCGTTTCGACACGCGTCGCCGTTCTTGGCTCGGGGCCGGCCGGGTTTACGGCGGCCATCTATGCGGCGCGCGCCGGCCTGAGCCCGCTAGTCATCCAGGGCATCCAGCCCGGCGGACAGCTGACTACGACCACTGACGTCGAGAATTACCCCGGCTTCCGCGACGTGATCCAGGGGCCGTGGCTGATGGAACAGATGCAGGCGCAGGCGGAGCATGTCGGCACCAAAGTCGTGTGGGACCATGTTTCGGAAGTCGACCTGTCACGCCGACCGTTTCGGCTCAGCGGCGATGGCGGCACGCAATATTTTGCCGACGCTCTCGTGATTGCCACCGGCGCCCAGGCCAAATGGCTCGGTCTGCCGTCCGAAGAGCACATGAAGGGCAAAGGCGCTTCCGCCTGCGCAACCTGCGATGGCTTCTTCTATCGCGGCAAGCGCGTGGCGGTGATCGGCGGTGGCAACACCGCGGTCGAGGAGGCGCTCTACCTCACCAATCACAGCCATGACGTCACCCTGATTCACCGCCGCGATAGCCTGCGGGACGAGAAAATTCTTCAGGACCGCCTGTTCGCCAACCTGCACATCAAGGTGATCTGGGAATCCGAAGTCGTCGAGTTCGTGGCCGGGGGCGATCCCGAAGCGCTGGTCGGGCTCGACATCCGCAACCGCCGCACCGGCGAGCTTAGCCGGGTCGAGGTCGAAGGCGCGTTCGTCGCCATCGGTCACAAGCCGGCGACGGAGCTGTTCGAAGGGAAGCTCGAACTGGACGAAGACGGCTACATTGAGGTCGAGGTCGGGACCACCCGCACCAGCGTGCCCGGCGTATTCGCCTGCGGCGACGTCATGGACAAGATCTATCGCCAGGCAGTGACCGCCGCCGGCACCGGCTGCATGGCTGCGCTCGATGCCGAGAAGTATCTCGCCGCGCAGGAGTTCGAGGCGATCGCCGCCGAGTAGGCGCTAAGGGTAGATCGCTTCGGCGAAATAAAGGCCGTGCGCGGGCGCGTTAAGCCCGAGCGCCGAGCGGTCGCGCGCCCCCAGCGCCGTGGCGATGTCATCGGCCTGCCATTGGCCGCGCCCGACCAGCGCCAGACAGCCGACCATGGAGCGCACCTGATGATGGAGGAAGCTTCGGGCCGCAGCTGTGATGTGGACCTCCTCGCCATCCCGGCTGACGTCAAGCCGGTCGAGCGTCTTCACCGGGCTGTCCGACTGGCAATGGACCGAGCGGAAGGTGGTGAAGTCGTGGCGGCCGACCAGCATCGCCGCGCCGGCCTGCATCGCCTGGAGATCGAGCGGGATGGGGATGTGCCAGACCCGCCCGGCATCCAGCGCCGGCGGCGCCCGGCCGCTGAGGATGCGGTACAAATAGTGTCGGCCGATGCACGAGAAGCGCGCGTGCCAATCGTCGGCAACAGGCTCCGCGCGCAGCACGGAAACGGGTTGCGGCCGCACCAGTGCGTTCAGCCCCTCGCGCAAGCGATGCGCGGTCAGCGGCTTGGCAATATCCACATGCGCCGCCATCGCCAGGGCATGAACGCCAGCGTCGGTCCGCCCAGCCGCATGCACCACCGTTTGCTCGCCGGTCATCCGCTTGAGCGCCTCTTCCAGCGCCTGCTGCACCGACGGGCCATGGTCCTGCCGCTGCCAGCCCATGAAAGGTGCGCCGTCATATTCGACAGTCAGCCGCCAGCGAGTCACCGGAGGATGGTGCCTGGCGGCAGAGCGAAGCCGCGCAGCAGCTCCTGCGGGCTCATCGCCCCGCGGCCCGCCCGCTGCACCAGGGTCGGGCGGATGGCGCCCTCGGCCGTGGCAATGGTCAGCTCGTCGTCGAGCACTTCACCGGGTTGGCCGGCGCCGCTCGCAAGCTCAGCTGCGAGCAGCTTGATCCGCTCCCCATTCGCTTCGAACCAGGCGCCGGGCGCCGGCGCGAACGCGCGCACCTGCCGCTCGGTCTCCTCGGCCATGCGCGTCCACGCGATCCGTGCTTCGGCCTTGTCGATCTTGGAGGCATAGGTGACGCCATCGGCCGGCTGCGGCTGTGGCGGCAACGGGTGATCGAGCCACGCGTGCAATGCTTCGGCCCCGAGTTTTGCCATGTCTTCCGTGACTTGTCCGGCGTGCTTGCCCCGAATGTTTAGCTCGCGCTTGAGGAGCATCGGCCCGGTGTCGAGCCCTTCATCCATCCGCATGATGGTCACGCCGCTGACTTCGTCGCCAGCAAGGATAGCCCGCTGGATCGGCGCCGCACCGCGCCAGCGCGGCAGCAAGGACGCATGGACGTTGATGCATCTGCCCCGCGGGGCCTCAAGGATCGCGGCGGGGAGGATCAGCCCATAAGCTGCGACGATCGCGAGATCGGCATCCAGCGCACGGAATGCGGCTTGCTCGTCGGGGTCGCGCAACGTCCGTGGGGTGCGCACTTCGATCCCGAGCTGCTCGGCGCGCAGGTGCACCGCCGTCTTGCGGTCGGCTTTCCCGCGCCCGGCGGGCCGCGGCGGCTGCGCATAGGCCGCCACGACGTCATGGCCCACCCCGACCACAGCGTCGAGGCTCGGCACCGCGAAGTCCGGCGATCCCATGAACACTACGCGCAAAACCGTTCGTCCTGAGCTTGTCGAAGGGCTGTCCTTTCTACCTTCGGCCTTCGAAAGAAAAGGCAGGGCTTCGACAAGCCCAGCCCGGACGGTATTGGGAAGATCATGGCATCCCAGGAAATCGAAGCGCTGTCGCAAGCCCTTGCGCGCCTGCCCGGGCTGGGGCCGCGGTCGGCGCGGCGCGCGGTGCTGCACCTGATGAAGCGGCGGCAGACCGCGCTCGAGCCGCTGCTCGCCGCGCTGCAGAGCGTTGCCCAGCGGCTCTCGACCTGCTCGTTATGCGGCAATGTCGACACATCCGACCCCTGCTCGATCTGCACCGACGTCCGCCGCGACGACAAGATGCTGTGCGTGGTCGAGGAAGTCGCCGACTTGTGGGCGCTCGACCGGTCGCGGCTGTTCCCCGGCCGCTACCATGTGCTCGGCGGCCGCTTGTCAGCGCTGGAGGGCGTCCGGCCCGAGGACCTGACCATCGACCGTCTGGTCGGGCGCGTGTCGAAAGGCGGCATCGACGAGGTCGTGCTGGCCATGAATGCGACGCTGGAGGGGCAGACCACCGCCCATTATCTCGTCGAGCGCCTGGAAGGATTTCCTATCCGCCTCAGCCAGTTGGCCCACGGACTTCCCGTCGGTGGTGAGCTCGACTATCTCGACGAAGGCACGTTGGCGCAAGCGCTGCGCGCACGACGGCCGATCGCCTGAACGGTTGACGCTGTTTTGCGCTCACCCTAGCGCGCGGCCATGTCCCTGCTGCCGATTATCGAGGTTCCCGATCCGCTGCTCCGCGCCAGTTCGGCGCCGGTCGAGCGCGTCGACGACGAGCTGCAGCGGCTGATCGCGGACATGTTCGAGACCATGTACGAAGCGCCTGGCATTGGGCTCGCCGCGGTTCAGGTCGCAGTTCCGCGCCGCCTGGTCATCATCGACCTTCAGGATCCCGATCCGGTGCCCGAAGGCGAGGAAGAAGGGCCGCCGGTGAAGCGCCCGCACGTCTTCATCAACCCGGAGATCGTCTCCAACTCCGACGCCCGCAAGAGCTACAACGAAGGCTGCCTGTCGATCCCCGAGCAATATGCCGAGATCGAGCGCCCAGACACCGTGCGCGCCCGCTGGCTCGACGCGGATGGCAAGCAACGGGAAGGCGAGTTCGACGGGCTGATGTCGGTCTGCCTCCAGCATGAGGTCGACCACCTCAACGGCGTCCTGTTCATCGACTATCTGTCGCGCCTCAAGCGCGACATGATCGTTAAAAAGGTCGTCAAGTCGCGGAAAGACAAGGCGAAAGCCGCGATCCTTTAGCCGATGCTCGCGGCCGCGTTGCGGCAGTCCTCGGCGCATTCGCGGCAGATCTGCGCGCAGAGCCGGCAATGCTCGTGCTCGTGCTTCTCACACTCCGCCGCGCATTCGTCGCACGCGCGCGCGCAGAACTCGAGCATCTCGCGCAGGATCTGCGGGTTGGAGCCGGTCCTCCGCAATCCGAGTTTGGCAGTCGCTTCGCACACGTCGGCGCAATCGAGGCACAGGCGGATGCACTGCGTCATGCCCATGCCCTCGGCCAGGTCGGCATCGGCGCAGCTCAGGCACATTTTCGCGCAGTACATGGCGTGGTGCACGGCATCGCCGAGCGGCTGGTTCACGTGCCCCTGAACTTGCGGGTGCAGGGCAATCATCTTGCGGATGGACATTCATTTCTCCTCGGCGTCGCTTGGCGCCAACGTTCCGCTTGAGCGGCGGCTCCGCGCCCCTTACAGTTCGCATAATGTTCCGGGGGAGTCACGGTGGTGGACGCGACCGTTATTGCATTCGTTGTATTGGGAGTGATCGTGGGCGCGGTGATCGGATGGCTGATCGGCAGCCGCGCCGCTGCGGCAGGCAAGCAGGTCACGGAGAGCTTGCGATCGCAATTGGACGAAGTGGTCAGGGAGCGTGACGTCAATCGCGATGCTGCGACTCAGCTCGCTGCGTTGCAGGCGGCGACCGACGAGCGTGAGCGGGGCTTCGAGAAGCGGATCGCCGAGCTGGTCGAAGCCAAGGACGCGCTTGCTTCGCAGTTCGCCGACGTCGGCGCCAAGCTGCTGGACCAGGCGCAGAAGCAGTTCCTGGAGCGCGCCGACCAGCGCTTCCGCCAGTCGGAAGAGAGCGCTGGCACCAATCTCAAGGCGCTGCTGCAGCCGGTCCACGAGCGCTTGAAGCGCTATGAGGAAGTGGTCGGCAAGGTCGAGGAGGACCGCCGCAAGGACTTCGGCATCCTGACCGGCCATATCGAAGCGATGAAGAGCGGTACCGAGAGAGTGTCGGCCGAGGCGGCGAAGCTGGTCAACGCGCTGCGCAATGCGCCCAAGGCGCGGGGCCGCTGGGGCGAGCAGCAACTTCGCAACGTGCTCGAGACCTGCGGGCTGTCGGAGCATTGCGACTTCGCCACCGAAGTCAGCGTCAGCGCGGAGGAGGGTCGACTGCGCCCCGATGTGATCGTGCGCGTGCCTGGCGGTCAGTCTCTGGTGATCGACGCCAAGGTTTCGCTGAACGCCTACCAGGACGCATTCGGGGCGGTGGACGAGGGCGAGCGGCTGCTTCATCTTGCCGCCCACGCTGCGGCCATCCGCGCCCACGTGAACACGCTGGGCGCCAAGGCCTATTGGTCGCAGTTCGCCGACGCGCCCGACTACGTCGTCATGTTCATTCCCGGCGAGCACTTCCTGAGCGCCGCGCTGGAGAACGACTCAGTCCTGTGGGACTTCGCTTTCGACAAGCGCGTCCTGCTCGCCACGCCCACCAACCTGATCGCAATCGCCCGCACGGTTGCGGCGGTGTGGCGCCAGGAAAAACTCGCCAAGGAAGCGCGGCAGATCGGCGAGCTTGGCAAGGAACTCTACGACCGGCTCGCCAAGGCCGCGCAGGACCTGCGCAAGGTCGGTGCCGGACTCACCAGTGCAGTTAACAATTACAACAGCTTCGTGTCCAGCTTTGAGGCCCGGTCGCTGGTCACCGCACGCAAATTCCGTGACCTCAACATCGAGCCTGCCGCGCGCGAGATCGAGGGTTTGCAGCCGGTCGAGGCGCTGGCCCGCTACGGCGACGCGGTTCCCGAAGGTGAGCCGCTCATGATCGGCACGGGCGGTGGCGCGGCCAACGACGATCCGCCGCAAATCGCGGCGGAGTAGGGATTAAAGACCGCCGCAGCCGTTGAACTGGCGGCCGTCGACGGTGACCTGCACCTTGTCGGGGTAGACGCGGTCGCTCATACCGTCGCTGCACTGCGCGTGGACGATGTTCACGTTGATCCGCGGCGTCTGGTAGATGTCGCCGGCGAAGCCGTGGATGACCTTGGGCGACGGCTGCCGGATAGGCTGCCCCTCGGGCTGGATAAAGGTGATGTCCCGCTCGTCGATCAGCAGGCTCCAGAACGGCTCGGTGCCGGTGCCCCGATAGGGCGCCGGCGGTGGTGCAGGGATCGACATGCAGCCGGACAGCAATGCAGCCAGCGGAAGCGCGAGAAGTTTCTTCATGAGCAACATCCTGCGCCGGAACGCTTTTTCGGTCAACGCCAGCTAGCACGGATGTGGAAAGCCATAACCGCGGCTGCGACAGCGGCGTTGAGGCTGTCGGCGCGGCCGGCCATCGGGATCTTCACCAGCAAGTCGCATTCGGCCTCGTAAGCCTCTGGGAGGCCCTGCTGCTCGTTGCCGATGAGCAGGAAGCACGGCTGCGTGTATTCGGTTTCAAGATAGTCATGGGTGGCCTCGAGGCTGGTGCCGACTAGCTGGCCTTTGCCGGAGCGGAGCCAGCCGAGGAAATCCGGCCAGCGGGCGATCGCCAGCGCCTGCGTGAACAGCGCGCCCATCGAGGCGCGCACAGCCTCGACCGAGAAAGGGTCGGCGCTGTCGTCAAGTAGGATCAGCCCGCCGGCGCCGACTGCGTCGCCGGTGCGCAGGATGGTGCCGATGTTGCCCGGATCGCGCAGTGCCTGGGCGACGATCCACAGCGGCGACCTGGATCGATCGATCTGCTTGAGCGTGGCTTGGGGCTGGCGGTAGGCGGCCAGCAGCAGCTGCGGATTGTCCTTGCCGCTCATCTTGGCGAGGATGTCGGCGGACGTCTCGATTGCTTCGCCGCCGGCGGCTTCCGTCGCCGCGATTGTCTCCGCCGCGAGCGGATGACGCGCTCCATCTGGAGAGAAGGCGATGATCTCCGGCAGCCGGCCGCTGTCGCGCGCTTCGGCGATGATCCTCAGGCCTTCGGCGAGGAACAGGCCCTCCGCCCGCCGTGCTTTCTTGTCGCGCAGCGAGCGCAAGCGCTTCACGGTGGCGTTGGAAAAAGCGGTGACCTGGCGGGGCATGGAACCCAACAAACTCCGTTCGCCCTGAGCTTGTCGAAGGGCTGTCCTATTTTGTCGGCGCTAGAAGGAAAGGCAGTCCTTCGACAAGCTCAGGGCGAACGGCTTTTCAGTTGCTTTACTCCTCCCCGAACCGCTCCTCGACCAGCGCCACCATCTTCTGCAGCGCGTCGTCGGAGTGAGTCCCGTCGCTGTGGATGATGATCGTGTCGCCCACTGCGGCGCCCAGCATCATCAGGCCCATGATCGACGTGCCGCAGACGCGGTTGCCGTCCTTTTCCACCTCGATGGTCGCGTCGAGCCCGCTGGCCATGGTGACGAACTTGGCGCTCGCCCGCGCGTGCAGTCCGCGCTTGTTGCTGATGCGGACCTCACGGCTGGAAGCGGTCAAGCAGCAGCCTCGCCGAGGATCTCGCTGGCGACAGAGATGTACTTGCGGCCGGCCTCGCGCGCTGCGGCCACGGCGGCGTGCACCGGCATGACCTTGCGCGCCCCTTCCAGGCGGATGAGCATCGGCAGGTTGACGCCGGCGATCACCTCGACGTTTTCGCTCTTCATCAGGCTGATGGCGAGGTTGGACGGCGTCCCGCCGAACAGATCGGTGAGGATGATCACGCCCTGGCCCTGCTCGACCCGGCCGATCGCCTCGGCGATGTCGGTGCGCCGAGCCTCCATATCGTCATCCGGGCCGATGCAGATCGCCTCCACGGCTTCCTGCGGCCCGACCACATGTTCCATCGCAGTGATGAATTCGGCCGCAAGACGGCCGTGAGTCACCAGCACTAATCCGATCATTCGTTCAACTCGCCTGCCTCAGCGTCCTGCCGCGGATCGGCCTCGATCGTGTCGCTCGGCGGCGAGGCGAGGTCGCGGTGGCGGACATTGGGGAGAAATCCCGCGCCACGCAACCGCTCTGCCATCTCCACGGCGGCGGCCACCGACCGGTGGCGTCCGCCCGTGCATCCGAAAGCAACGGTCACGTAACTTTTGCCGGCGGCCCAGTAGCGGGGAATCCAGTCGATGAGAAGCGCTTCGATGCGGACCAGCGTCTCGCCCCAGGCTGGCTCCGAAGCGAGATAGTCCTGGACCTCCCGATCCTCGCCGGTCAGCGGTCGAAGCTCGTCGATCCAGTGCGGATTGGGCAGGAATCGGAGATCGAAGACGAGGTCGGCGGTGCGCGAAATGCCGCGGGCGAAAGCAAAGGAAGCAACCGTCAGCACTGGCTGGTCCGACTTGTCGCCGAAGCGCAGGCGGAGCTCGTCGCGGAGCTCGGCGGGGGACAGGTCGGTGGTGTCGATAATGCTGTCGGCCGCAGTGCGCAGCGGGAACGTCAGCCGGCGCTCCTGAGCGATCCCGTCCTCGGCAGGGCGATCCGGCGCCAGCGGATGGAGGCGGCGCGTCTCCTGGTACCGCCGCATCAGTTCGCTGCTCGCGCAATCGAGATATAGGATCTCCGCCGAAACGCCTTCGATCGAGCGGAACAGGCCCGGCAGCGCCGCCGGGTCGAAGCCGCGGCTGCGCACGTCCATCGCCACCGCGCCCGGGGCCAGGCGGCACTCGCTTCCGCCGTGAACGAAGCCGGGCAGGAGGTCGGCGGGCAGGTTGTCGACGGTGTCCCAGCCCATGTCCTCGAGCGCGTTGAGCACGCTCGACTTGCCAGCGCCCGACATGCCGGTGACCAGAAGCAAGCGCGGCGGCGGCCGCCGCGGGGCGTCGGGCATCAGAAGCGCCGACCCATGCGGTCGAGGCCAATGTCAACCTTGGACGGTGCCGAGGCGGTGAAGGCGTCGATGGCCACCAGCGGCAGCGGGATGCCGAGGATCGGGCGTTCGCGGCCGTCGTCGGGCAGCCGCTGGACGTCGCTGGTCAGCTCCACGATCAAGGCAACGGGGACGTCTCGCACCGGCTCCACTTCGACGATGCCGATCCCCCGAATTTCAAGCTTGCCGGCGATGCTGGCCGGAGCGCTGGCGAGCAGGCGATCGCCCACGCGCCTGACGATCGTCTGGTCGTCGCTGACGAGTGCGAAGCCGCGATCGAGCAGGCGCAAGGCCAAGTCTGACTTGCCGCTGCCGGAGGGGCCGGTGATAAGCACCGCGCGGCCGTTCGCCGCCACCGTGCTGGCATGTATGGTGTCCGCCGACAGCCGCGGGCCGGGCATGGGACTTAACTGGTTCACGGCCGGTCTGCCGCCGGGAGCCGGATGGTGAAGCGGGCGCCCGACGGCGCGTCGTCACGATCTTGCACGTCGATCTCCCCGTCATGGCCTTCGACAATCGCGCGGGCGATCGCAAGGCCGAGTCCCGAATGCCGGCCGAACCCTTCGCCTTCTGGCCTCACCGAGTGGAAGCGGTTGAAGATCGCTTCGCGGGCATCCGGCGGCACGCCGGGGCCTTCATCGTCGATCCGGATCCGGACTTCATCGCCGACCCGGGCTGCAGCGATTTCGATCAGTCCGCCAGGCGGCGAGAAGCTGACGGCGTTGTCGATGATGTTATCGATGGCGCGGGCGAGCCGGTCGGGCCTGCCCATCACCGCGGCAGTCTCCTTGCGCGGGCGGGCGAAGGCGATGCGTGCGTCGCCTTTCTCGCGGCGGGTGTCCCAGCTAGAAACGAGCTGCTCGATCAATGCGCCGAGGTCGACCCGGTCGAACCTGGCGCGCGCTAGCTCGGCATCCGTTCGCGCCGCTTCGCTGATGTCGTTGATCAGGCGGTCGAGACGGACCACGTCGTCGCGGGCAACGGCGATCAGCTTTCGGCGAAGCGCCGTATCTTCGACCCGGTCGAGGGCATCCATCGCTGATCGCAGGGACGCCAGCGGGTTCTTGAGTTCGTGAGTCACGTCCGCGGCGAACGCCTCGATGTTGTCGATCCGGACACGCAGCGACTGGCTCATGTCGGATACGGCGCGGGCGAGCAGGCCGATTTCGTCCGTGCGGGAGGGCAGGCGCGGCACGCGGACCTCGCGCGAGCGCCCGAGCCGCACGCGATGAGCGGCGATGGCCAAGCGGCGCAACGGCCGGACAATGGTCCTTGCCAGGAACAGCGAGAGCAGAACGGACAGGATGATCAGTGCCGCCATTGTGCCGGCGAGCGCCGCGCGCTGTCGGCGGACAGTCTTGGTAAACGCCCGGTCGTTGTCGGTTACCAGCAAAACGCTGCCCGCTGCGGGCACTGCGGCCGACAGCACGGGAGTCAGTTCCGGCGCGTTGCGCACCGCCGTCACCGGCCGGCCCGTGGCCCGCGCCTGCACCGCCTCGGGCCACGCCTGGAGCCGGTCGATGCGCGGCTCGACGAAGTCGGGAAGCGGCTCGGCGCCGACGATGGCGTTGAACCCGCGGTCAAGCGACCGAGCGACGTCCTTTGTCCATCGTTGCGTTGCGGGGTCGCGCAGCTCGTAAGTCGGGCCGGTCAGCCTCCAGCTGTCGGCCACCAGCCGCCCCTCGGGGCCGTATACCCGCAATCGATTGCCGCTGGCCTTCGACACCGACGCGAGGAGCTGCGGCCATTGCGCGGGCGGCACATGCGCCATCGCCTGGGCGGTCGTGATCCCCTCCAGGCGGGTCTGCCGGCTCCGTTCCTTGCTCAGGCGGTGCTGGAACACCTCCAAGTACAGCACGCTCAGTACCAGCAGGACGATAGTGAGGACATTCACCGCCAGAATCCGGTGTCTCAAGGTCCACCGCCCCGACCAGCTCAGCTGAAGGTCCGGGTCCTCATTGCTCGTCAAATCGGTAGCCGACTCCATAAAGGGTTTCGATGGCGTCGAAGTCTGGCGCGACGACCCGGAACTTGCGGCGGATCCGCTTGATGTGGCTGTCGATGGTGCGGTCGTCGACATAAACATCGTCATTATAGGCAGTGTCGAGCAATTGGTTGCGGTTTTTCACGACCCCGGGCCGCTGGGCCAGCGCTTCCAGGATCAGGAACTCGGTCACCGTCAGGCTGACCTCCTTGCCAGCCCACAGCACCTTGTGCCGCGCCGGGTCCATCACCAGCCGCCCGCGCTCCAGAAGCGGCTGTTCCGGCTCCGCGTCCGCCGCCGGCTGCCCTCGCGCGAGTTCCTGCCGGCGCAGAATGGCGCGAATGCGTGCGATCAGTAGCCGCTGAGAGAATGGCTTGGCGATATAGTCGTCCGCGCCCATCGCCAGCCCGAGCGCTTCGTCCAATTCGTCGTCCTTTGACGTCAGGAAAATTACCGGCATGGCGCTGAACTCGCGCAGGCGGCGCAGCAGCTCCATCCCGTCCATTCCTGGCATCTTGATGTCGAAGACGCCAAGATCGGGCGGGTTGTCGGCCAACGCCTTGATCGCGGTGGCGCCGTCCGAATAGACCCGGGTCACGAAGCCCTCGGTCTGCAGCGCGATCGATACCGAGGTGAGGATGTTGCGGTCGTCGTCGACCAGCCCGATCACTTGGCTCATCCGCTGCCCGTCGACTTTCCCTCAGGTCCTGGCCGCGGCTTAGCCACACCCGTTTTGACCGCGCAACTTTTTTGCGGTTATAGGCGCTGTAACAGCTTGGCGGCGGCGGGACCAACCGGTCGCCGCCGTTTTTGACATCTAAGGGAAGGGGTGCATTTTCAGTGACGGACCGGGTTCCGCGTAGCGGCCTTGATGCGAACGGCATTGCGACTGGCGCCGAAATCTTCTGGAATCTGACCACGGCATCGCTTGTCGAGCACGCCGTGCGCCGCGGTGAGGGCCTGCTGGCGAAAGACGGGCCGCTGGTCGTCCGCACCGGCAAGCACACCGGCCGCAGCGCGCGGGATCGCTTCGTCGTCCGCAATTCGGTGAGCAACGACACGGTGTGGTGGGGCAAGAGCAACAAGCCGATGGACGCCGACGCCTTCGACCGGCTGCACGAGGACTTCCGGGTCGCGCTTGGCAGCAAGGATCAGCTGTACGTCTCCGACCTGTACGGCGGTTCGCAGCCCGAGCACCGTGTTCGGGTGCGCGTGATCAACGAGCTCGCTTGGCACAACCTGTTCATCCGCACCCTGCTGGTGCGCCCCGAAGCTGCGGACCTGTCGGACTTCGATCCTGAATATACGATCATCGACCTGCCGACCTTCCGCGCCAGCCCGGAGCGCCACGGCTGCCGCAGCGAGACGGTGATTGCCGTCAACCTGGAGAAGAAGCTGATCCTGATCGGCGGCACGGCCTATGCCGGCGAGATGAAGAAGTCGGTTTTCGGCCTTTTGAACTTCCTGCTGCCGACCAAGGACATCATGCCGATGCATTGCTCGGCCAACATCGGCTCCGACAACGACACTGCCATCTTCTTCGGCCTGTCCGGCACCGGCAAGACGACCTTGTCGGCAGACCCCAACCGCACACTGATCGGCGACGACGAGCATGGCTGGTCGGACACCGCGGTCTTCAACTTCGAAGGCGGCTGCTATGCCAAGATGATCCGCCTTTCGCCCGAAGCCGAGCCGGAGATCTTCGCCACCACCAAGCGGTTCGGCACCGTGCTCGAGAACGTCGTCATGGACCCGGACACGCGCGAGCTCGACTTCAACGACAACACGCTCGCCGAGAACAGCCGCGGCGCTTACCCGATCGACTTCATCGCCAATTCTTCTGAGCAGAACATGGGCCCGCTGCCGAAGAACATCGTGATGCTGACCGCCGACGCGTTCGGCGTGCTGCCGCCGATCGCCCGGCTGACGCCCGACCAGGCGATGTACCATTTCCTGTCCGGCTATACCGCCAAGGTCGCCGGCACGGAAATTGGGGTGACCGAGCCCGAAGCGACCTTTTCCACCTGCTTCGGCGCGCCGTTCATGCCGCGCCATCCGTCGGTGTACGGCAACCTGCTAAAGGAGCGGATTGCGCGCGGCGGCGTCGATTGCTGGCTGGTCAACACCGGCTGGACCGGCGGCAAGTACGGCGTCGGCAAGCGGATGCCGATCAAGGCCACGCGCACGCTGCTCAATGCCGCGCTCGACGGCAGCCTGAAGAATGCGGAGTTCCGCAAGGACCCGAACTTCGGCTTCGAAGTGCCGGTCGAACTGGAAGGCTGCACCGACCTGCTCGACCCGCGCAGCACCTGGGCCGACAAGGACGAATATGACCGCACCGCGGCCAAGCTGGTCGACCTGTTCGTCGCCAACTTCGCCGAGTTCGCGGACCATGTGGACGAGGGCGTACGGCAAGCCGCGCCGCAAGTGAGCCAAGGGCAACAACAAGCCCAAAGCGCAGCACAAGCCCAAACCACCGCAGTCTAGGCCCGGTCACCGATCGGGACCTTCCGAGGACCCGATCATGACCGACTACACACCACGCCTTTTCACGCCCGACGCCGAAATCGACCGCATCGGCAAAGGCCTGCTCGCGCGCACGCTGCCGCGTGCCGAATGGACGCACGAAGCGCATCTGGCGGTGACGGTCTGGCTGGTGCTGGAGCGCCCGGCGATCGACCTTGATGCCGACCTGCCCGGCATCATTCGCGGCTACAACGAGAGCGTCGGCGGCGTGAACGACGACACCCAGGGTTATCACGATACGATCACCCGCGTGTTCCTGCATGGCGTGCGGCGATTCCTGGCCACGCGGGACTCGCGCCAGTCGCTCCAGTTGCTGGTTCACGCTCTACTGCTGTCTCCAACAGGCAGGCGCGACTGGCCTTTGCGCTTCTACTCGCCCGAGCGGTTGTTCTCCGTTGAGGCCCGCCGCAGCTTCGTCACGCCCGACCTTGCGCCGCTGCCCTGACGGGAACACCGCGGGGTGCCGCTCATTGCTGTTTCGAACAGGAGAAACAACCATGAGCATGTTGGAAGCACTCACCCAGGCCGGCGGACCGCAGGCCATCTCGCGCGAGCTTGGCGTCGACGAGCAGACCGCCCGGTCTGGCATGGCGGCACTGCTGCCGGCGGTACTGGGCGGCATGCAGAACGAGGCGCAGGCCAGCCCTCAGGGCCTTGGCGGCCTCGCGGGAATGCTCGGTGGCCTTGGCGGCGCCGGGATGATGGGCAATGTGCTGGCGCCCGAGCCAACCGACGTCGGGCAGGGCAACCAGGTGCTTGGCGGCCTGTTCGGCAGCAAGGACACCAGCCGCGCCGTCGCCCAGCATGCCGCGCAGCAGACCGGCCTCGAGCCGAGCCTGCTCAAGAAGATGCTGCCGATCGTCGCCATGCTGGCGGTTGGCTACTTCATGAAGCAGGCACAGGGGCAGGGTGGCGCACTCGGCGGCGGCCTGGGCGGAGCACCGGCCAGCGGCGCTGGTGGGGGTCTTGGCGGAATCCTCGGGTCGCTGCTTGGCGGCGGCAGCGGAGCGGGTGGCGCTTCGGGCAATGCGCTCAATTCCATTCTCGGCAGTCTCGTCGGCTCGCGCCACTAGACGGCTCGCCAGCGGCCCCTGGCGCTTGTGAAATTCGCCGGGGGCCTGCTAGCCTCGGACTCTTAACGCTGTGCGAGTAGCGAAGATGGTCCGAGTTTCACGGGTGTTGACGGCGGCGTTCACGGGCACCGCGCTGCTGGCGCCGGCGGCAGCACTGCAGCCCCCGGCGGTGACGGCTCCAGCACCAATTGCAGCGAGTCTGGCCGCGCACACCGCGGCGGATCAGCGGCTGCAAGCCATCTACAACGGGTACGCGGCCTGGCAGATGAAGGAGTCCGGCTACTTCGAGGACGTCGACGGTGAGACCAAGGCCGCCGGCTATCTTGCGCAAGTCGATTCTGCGACTCAGCAGCGGCGGGCGGACCATCTGCGCGGATTGCTTGCCCAGCTGACCGCGATCCCGGTTGCACAGCTGTCAGCGGCCGAACGGGTCAACGCGGCCGTGCTCCGCACCATTCTCGAGAACAGCCTTGCCGACGCCCGCTTCCGCGAATGGGAAATGCCGCTCAACAGCGACAGCAACTTCTGGACTTACCTCGACTCCAGCCGGCCGTTCACCACCGCCGCCGAGTACCGCCGCTATATCGCCCGGATACGCGACATCCCGCGCTACTTCGACCAGCAGGTGGCCAATATGCGCGCGGGAATGGCACGCGGATTCACGGTACCGCGGGTGACGCTGGAAGGTCGCGACGTGTCGATTGCGAACTTCGCCGATGCGAGCGTGGAAAAGAGCGCCTTCTACAAGCCGTTCGACAAGCTGCCGTCGAACTTGCCCGCCGCCGAGCAGCAACAGCTCCGCGCAGAGGGCAGTGCGGCGATCCGCGACGCGGTTCTGCCCGCTTATGCCAAGCTGCTGCAATTCTATCGCACTGAATATCTGCCCAAGGCGCGTACCAACGTGTCTGCGCGCGACCTGCCGCAGGGAGATGCATTCTACCGGGCGCAGGTGCGCGAGTATACGACCCTCGACACCACGCCCGAAGAAATCCACCAGATCGGCCTCAAGGAAGTGGCGCGAGTCCAGGCCGAGATGCGCAAGACCATGGCCGAGAGCGGCTTCAAGGGGACGTTCCCCGAGTTCTTGGCCTTCCTCAAGACCGACCCGCAATTCTACGCCAAGACGCCGGACCAGCTGATGGGCGTGTCATCCTATGTCGCCAAGCGCGTCGACAACGTCATCGGCGACTATTTTGGCACGTTGCCCAGGCGACGACACGGCATCATTCCCGTGCCGGAAGCGCTCGCGCCATTCTACACGGCGGGGCGCGGCGGGCTTCAGAACTGCCAAATGAACACGCACAACCTGCCGACCCGGCCGCTGTACAACATCCCGGCACTGACGCTGCACGAATGCACGCCGGGACACAGCTTCCAGGCGGCGTTGTCCGAAGAGCGCAAGGACATGCCGAGCTTCCGCCGCAACCTGTACTTCTCCGGCTATGGCGAGGGCTGGGGCCTCTACACCGAGTGGCTTGGCAACGAGATGGGCATCTACCGTACGCCCTACGAGCGGTTCGGGCAGCTCAGCTACGAAATGTGGCGGGCGACGCGGCTGGTGATCGACACCGGCCTGCACCGCTACGGCTGGTCACGGCAGCGCGCGATCGACTACCTCGGCAGCCACACGGCACTGTCGAGCCATGAGGTGGAAACGGAGGTTGACCGCTACATCAGCTGGCCAGGGCAAGCGCTGTCCTACAAGCTAGGCGAGCTGACGATCCGGCGGTTACGGGTGGAGGCGGAGCGGGAGCTTGGGCCCAAGTTCGACCAGCGCCGTTTCCACGACACGATCCTGGCGATGGGTGCGGTACCGCTGACGGTGCTCGAACAGCAGATGCGCGAGTTCATCCGAGCCGAAGCCGCGAAGTCGGCGAAGTCCAGCTAGACACGGCATTGCACGTCCAGCCTGCAATCGTTCGCAATGGGTGGAAAGCGGATAGTAACGGTCCACGTCTGGAATGGATGGAAAGCGCACGTGCGCTCGTTACGTCA
>CADCVY010000050.1 GCA_902806275.1 uncultured Sphingomonas sp.
CCCAGATCACCTACGAGCTGCCGTTGAATGAAGTGGTGTTCGACTTCTACGACCGCCTGAAGTCGATCAGCCGCGGCTACGCCAGCTTCGACTACCACCAGATCGGCTACCGCGAGGGCGACCTCGTGAAGATGAGCATCCTAGTCAACGAGGAGCCGGTCGACGCCCTGAGCATGATCGTTCACCGCGCCAACAGCGAAACCCGCGGCCGCGGCATGTGCGAGCGCCTCAAGGACCTGATCCCCCGCCACATGTTCAAGATTCCGATCCAGGCCGCGATCGGCGGCAAGGTCATCGCACGTGAAACCATCGGCGCCCTGCGCAAGGACGTCACCGCGAAGTGTTACGGTGGTGACGCGACGCGGAAACGCAAGCTGCTGGACAAGCAGAAAAAGGGCAAGGCGAAGATGCGGGAATATGGGAATGTCAGCATCCCGCAGGAGGCGTTTATTGCTGCGTTGAGGATGGGCGAGGAGTAGCCGAGCGCAGCGGCGCCGGAGCAGCGCATAGAGCCTACGACCGCCGGCGGTCGGGTGAACGAGCGCCAGAGAGGACAACCCGTTCGACGTCACGAATTTACTTCGTGACGGCAGCTCTTCGCTTCGCTTCCGCTTAGAAGCAGGGAGGAGCTCAGATGCATTGCTGTCGATCGGACTGCTAAAAGTCTGCAAACCTCATGAGCGAGCAATTATGATGGTCGACCTCGAGCCCGCCTCGGACTGCCACGCCCGGGTTAGTCTTCCTTTGGCTCCCTCCAGAATGAAAGCTGAAATCGAGGTAGCTTGTAATTGGGACTGTCAGGCGGACACCTGAAAGCCCATATCACTCCCTTCGATGAGGCAAGGAGGATGGCAGTTGCCATGATGATCTGAGCGGCTTCACTCATGGCTCCAGACCTCAGAACGGAACATCATCGTCGAGATCGGTGTCGAAGGCCGCTGGAGCGGGCTTCGGCCGAGTTCTCTGCCACGTTGGCAATTGTTCTTTGGGCGCCTCCCCCAGCGCAACGGCTTTGAAAAGTTCCCACTTGTCCCTAAGCCGATCTCGGATGATCGAGTCCTCAGACAAGGTCCAAGTCCATTTGTTGTGTTTGTTGTAGTGCCCCTTCCAAAGGAAGCCGTTTTCTCTAACTACTCGCCAGATTAGTTGCTCTTCATGAGTAAGAAGGGAAGGAGCAAGAAGTGCGAGAGCCACAAGCCGATCCGCTTCGTCAACATGCCATAACTCGGAGGCCTTCTCCTGCAACATGACATCCGGAGTCTCGCTGAATGCGCCTCCACTTAGCGTGACCTCCGGTAGAGCCACGAACTTCAGGGAGTCGGCGATCGCGCATTCGATGAAGCTGCTTTTTGTTCGGCGCTGCGCCCGCGCGGCAAGCTCGCAAAGATAGTTTAGCTTCTTGGCGCAGAAGCGCTATCCTCATGGCCATGGGCAACGGGGGCGGCCATCAGGGGAGCGCAAGCGGCGGCGAGGAGCTGCTGCTCGACGTGCCGCTGCCGCGGGAGATGTTCTCGCCCGGCGGGCTGCTGGCGCTGGCCGACCTGCTGCCGGTGATGTGCGCTTTTTTCGACCGTGACCTGGTCTGCCGCTTCGCCAACAAGCCTTATGCCCAATGGTTCGAGCGGCCGCGCTCGGCGATCCTCGGGCGGACCCTTGGACAGGTCATCGGCGAAGGCGCGGTGCGGATGCGCCGGCCGATGCTCGACGGGGCGCTGGCCGGGGAGCGGCAGTTCTTCGCCATCGACTACCACCATCCTACACGCGGGCAGGTGGCGGTGCAGACCGAATATGTCCCGTGGATCGGGCCGGCCGGCTCGGTCGACGGGCTGGTGGCGGTGATCACTGACGTCACCGAGCAGCGGGCGGGCGAACTGGCGCTGAGAGAAAGCGAGGCGCGGTTCAAGCGGATCGCCAATTCGGCGCCGGTGATGATGTGGGTGACCCGGCTCGACCGGACGCGCGACTTCGTCAACGACACCTATGCCGATTTCATGGGGCTGAGCCAGGAGGAGGCGCGGACGGCCGACTGGCGCGGGTTCGTCCATCCCGACGATCAGGAGCGCCTGGTCATGGAAAGCGTGGCCGGCGAAGCGAAGGGCAAGCCGTTCACGCTCGAAGCGAGGTACCGGCGCCGCGACGGCGAGTGGCGCTGGCTGCGCTCGGTCTCGAGCCCGCGGTTCGGGGCGGACGGGGACCTGGTCGGCTTCATCGGGGTGGCGTCCGACATCACGCTGGCCAAGGAAGCCGAGATCGAGCTCCGGCGGCAGGTCGACGAGCGCACTGCCAAGCTGGCCGACAGCGAGGCGCAGTTCCGCGCCATCTTCGACACCATCCTCGAAGTTGTCGTGCTGCTCGCGCCCGATGGGACCATCGTGCAGTTGAACCGCAAGGAGGCAACTTGGCGCGACCCCGACCACGATGGGGCGATCGGTAAGAAGATCTGGGAAGCGCCGACGCTGCAGGCCTATCCGCAGCACCGGCCGCAGATTGAGCAGGCGGTGAAGACGGCCGCTGCCGGCGGCGTGTTCAAAGCGGAGGTGCGGATGGACCGCGCCGGCGTCCCGACTTCGTACCTCGACGTGTCGGTGCAGCCGGTCCGCGACGGCGGCGGCGCCATCCGCTACCTGCTGTTCGAAGCACGGGACATCACCGATCTCAAGACCGCGCAGGAGCAGCTTCGCCAGAGCCAGAAGATGGAAGCGCTGGGGCAGCTGACCGGCGGCATCGCACACGACTTCAACAACCTGCTGACGGTGGTAGTTGGCGGGCTCGACATCATCGCCAAGCGCGCCCACGACGCCAAGCTCAAGCGCTATGCGGAGAATGCGCTGGCGGCCGCCGAACGGGGCGCTCGGCTGACGGGCCAGCTGCTGGCGTTCAGCCGGGTGCAGCGGCTGGAAGTGCGGCCGGTGCCGGTCGGACCACTGATCGAAAGCATGCGCCCGCTGCTGCGCAACGTGCTAGGACCTGGAATCTCCAAGCAGTTCGCGGTCGACCCGGAGCCGGTGACGGTGATGGCCGACCCGACGCAGCTGGAAGTCGCGCTGCTCAACCTGGCGATCAACGCCCGCGACGCCATGCCCGACGGCGGCGTGCTCACCTTTGAGACCGAGCGGGTGGCGATCGCCGGCGACAGCGAGCTGGACAAGGGCGATTACCTGGCCCTACGGATCAGCGACACCGGCGCTGGCATGGCCGAGGAAGTCGCCGCCCGCGCGTTCGAGCCGTTCTTCACCACAAAGGACGTCGGCAAGGGCACCGGCCTTGGCTTGTCGATGGTCTATGGCATGGCCCGCCAGTCGGGCGGGGCCGCGCGGGTCGAAAGCCGTCAAGGCCAGGGCACTGCCGTAACGCTTTACTTCCGCGTTGCTCTAGGGGACGCCGTGACCGACACGCCGGGTTCCACGCTCCCAGCCTCAGCCGCGGCACGCAGCAACGCGGGGTCGGTCCTAGTGATCGACGACGACCCCGACGTGCGCGGCTTCATTGTCGGCGCGCTGGAAGAGAACGGCTATAGCGTGCGTCAGGCGAGCGACGGCCGCGAGGGCCTGAAGCTGCTGGAGCGGGACCGGCCCGACCTCGTCATCCTCGACTTCATCATGCCTGGCTTGTCCGGCGCGGAGGTCGCGAACCACATCTTTGCGCAGCACCCGGACCAGCCGATCCTGTTTGTTTCCGGCTACAGCGAAACCGAGGCTGTGAAACTCGTGGCGCCGCACGCCCCGCTGCTCGCCAAACCGTTTCGCGCCGACGCGCTAGACCAGGCAGTGCGGGGCGCCCTGGCGACGATGCCGTAAAGCGGCTTGGCTGAACGCAGGGCTGTTTGGGGCGTTACCGCCGTATACGGCTCAAAGGGAGTTGGTCTGTAATGCGTTCGTTGATCGTCCTCTGCGCTCTCGCGTTTGCGGTTCCCGCCGCGGCGCAGTCCACCCCAGCCAGCGCCCCGGTCAGTGCTCGTGCCGTCGAGCTGTTCGAACGGGACTGGGTGCTGATGAACTGGGCCTTGAAGTTTCACGACAAGGACCGCGACGTGCTGATCTCGCCAAGCGAGGCGCAAGCTGCCGCGGGCGAGTTCCGCAGTATCGCCGACGGCGACAGCGACGGTCGGGTGACGCCAGGCGAATATGCTTCGGCGCGCGAGTTCATTCTCGCGCGGCATTGATAACCTCGGTTAGCGAGGCCGGCCGCGAATCGGCGTATACGGCTTCGATGCAACGCTTCGACCCCCAACAATATTTTGCGAGGCGTGCGGCCGAAGAGCGCGCCGCCGCGGAGCGGGCTCGTGACGAGCGCGCAGCTCAGCCGCATCGCGAACTGGCCCGGCGCTACGCGGACGTTGCCAAGGGCGATCTCAAGCTGGTCAGTGACACCTTCGCGCCATCGGCCACCGGCCTGCCGGCCGAGTTCACGATCCTGCCTTAGCCGGCCATCCGCTTGGCGCCGAGGCCGAGCACCATTTCATTCGCGCGGTCGTAGGACAGCGGGCGGCCGAACAAATACCCTTGGATGGTGTCGCAGCCGAGGTCGCGCATGCGCTGGAAGTCCTCGGCGGTCTCGACCCCTTCGGCGGTGACCGACATGCGGAAGCTCTTGGCGAGCTGGACGATCGACTGGATGATGGCGACATTTTCGGGCCGCGATCCGGCTTCGCGAACGAAGCTGCCGTCGATCTTGAGCTTGTGGAACACGGCTTTGTTCAGGTAGCCGATCGACGAATAGCCGGTGCCGAAGTCGTCGAGCGCGATGCCGACGCCGAGCTGACGCAGGCGCTTGAGCGTGTCGAGCGTATGGCCGTTGTCGCCCAAGAACACGCCTTCGGTCACTTCCAGCTCGAGGCGGTTGCCGGGCAGCTTGTAGCGCGCGAGCGATTCGCTGACTGTATTGGGGAGCGCCGGAAGCGCGATTTGCTTGGGGCTGATGTTGAGCGCGACGGTGATGGGCTCCGGCCAGGTGGCGGCAGCGCGGCAGGCCTCGTGGATCACCCATTCGCCGATCACCGGCATCAGGCCGGTTTCTTCGGCCACCGGAATGAAGACGTTGGGCGGCACGAAGCCGCGCTGCGGGTGGTTCCAGCGGATCAGCGCCTCGAAGCCGATCAACTTCTGCGACTTGGCGTTGACCAGCGGCTGGAACACGAGGTGGAATTGCTTGGAGGCGATCGCCTGGCGGAGGTCGCCTTCTAAGCGGACGCGGTCGTCCTGCTCGGATTGCAGCTCGTGCGAAAAATAGCGAGCGCAGCCGCGGCCTGCGTCCTTGGCCTGGTAGAGCGCTAGGTCGGCCTTGAGGATCAGGTCGTCGACCGTGGCGCCGTCGATCGGGCCAAACGCGCAGCCGATCGACACGCCGATGCGGATCTCGGTCTGGTCGACGACGTAGGGTTCCCTGATCGCGCGGATGATGCGGTCGGCGAGTTGCTCGACTTTCTTGCGGCTCTGCGCGTCGCCGACGACGATGGCGAACTCGTCGCCGCCCATTCGCCCGACGTGGCCGTCGGCGCCGATTTCGTCGACCAGCCGTTTGGCAACCGCGCGCAGCACGGCGTCGCCTTTCGGGTGCCCGAAGGTGTCGTTGACCGGTTTGAAATCGTCGAGGTCGAGGAACATGATGGCGCACGGGCAATTGCCGGTGGTCGCCGCGCGCAGCGCTTCGCCCAGCAGCTGGCGAACGCGGCCGCGGTTGGGCAGGCCGGACAGCACGTCGACATTGGCGAGGTGGGTCAGCCGCTCCTGCGTCTGGCGGATCTCGGTGATGTCGGAGCCGACGCCGCGAAAGCCCTCGAAGCGTCCGGCGGTATCGACGATGGGGTCGCCGGCGATCGAAATCCAGCGCAGGCCTCGGGCGGTCTGCAGCTCCATATCGAGCGAATTGAACGGCTGCCGCTCGAGCAGGACCTTGCCCAGCTCGCCATTGCCGCCGAGCAGCGCCGGCAGCGAGTGGCCGAGCAATTGCGTCGCGGGCTTGCCGAGCAGGGCACTCATGCGGCTGCTGATATAGCTGACGCGGTTGTCGCCATCGACCTGCCACAGCCAGCCGACGCCGCGCTGTTCATATTCCTGCAGCAGCAGGCTGGCGCTTTCGCTCTGGGTGCCGACGTCGGCATTGGTCTTGAGCTGGTGGAATGCCCAGCGAGCGACGGTCAGCACGCCGAAAATGGCGACGCCGATGGTGAACAGGATGGACAGCATGTGCTGGGTCGGCAGCGTATGCCGGCCGAGCAGCAGGGCGCCGCAGACGCCGCCGGTGAACGCCACCATCCAGGCGGTGGCGCACGGCGGAACGACCACCAGGCCGAGCGCGCCGATGCCGAGCCCGGCCATGATCGAGGCGGCGATCACCTGCGTACCCGGGGTCAGCGCGGTGAAAACGTAAAGCGGCAGGCTGAGCCAGACCGCGGCGCGCGCCGACACTTCGCCGACCATCAGCCACAATGGAACGCGGCGGCCCGAGCGGCCGACACAGGTCACCGACTGGATTCGGGCCAGCTGCATCGCGCCCAGGTTGACGCCGGCGATGGCGCACAGCCACGGGACAATCAGGGTTGCGGAGACTTGGCCAAGCAGATTGGCCGTCATCATCAGTGCCGCGACAATGTTGGTGGCGGCGAAGAACGGCGCCAGCTGGGCGCGCGAGATCAGCTGCACATCGCGCAGCGGAGAGCTTTCGTCCTCCGCCGTCGCACTGGTTAGCCCAGCCGATTCACCGCCGGGAAGCCGGGCCGAAATCAAACGCTTATATCGATCAGGAGCTTCGTACATCCGCCCGCCTCAAGGTCTAGGCGAGCGGATTAGCCAAAGAGCGTTTAAGCCGAGTTAAGGAGCGGGGGCGGCGAGCTTTAGTTCGTCGAGGTCGCGAGTGACGAGCGGGTGATAAAGCGGCCGCGTTCTGGCGTAGATCCGTGACGCGATCGGCCGGCCCCATTGTACATCCTTAGCCAGCGCCTGGATCAGCGGACGCACGAACTTGCCGCGGCCTTGCGCCGTCAGAAAACGCTCCAAAGGCTGCACTGCTGCCTCATAGCGGTTCTCGACCGCGAGGCTGAGCCAGGCGAACAGAACCTCCTGGTTGCCGGCTTCGTTGAGCCGCAGGGTGCCGTTCAGCGCGTTCAGCCGCTCCGCCGCGAGCTCGCGTGGCAGGCTATTGAGGAAGCGCAGCTTTTCCGCCGTGGTCCAGCGGCTGAACGCGCTCGGCACCGGGCCACCCCGCGCAAAGGCCACGACCGCCGAGTCGATGGCGGCAAAGGCGGCGGGATCAGGCCGGGCGACGTTGGAGGGCAAACCTGGCTGATAGACCCAGCGGTCGAGCTGCAGCTTCGACTCTAGGGCCTTGTCGCCCTTCACCAGATTGTTGCGGAGGTCGGACAGAAACAGAGCCGACGTCATCGGCTGAAAGGCATGGCGGTCGAAGTAGGACCGCAGGTAGGCGTCCCATCTTTGGCGTCCGGCAAGCCGTTCCAGGGTGCGCAAGAATGCGGCGCCCTTGTCGTAAATGATGCCGGTCGCGCCGCCGTCCGGCACCGCTTCTTCCTTGGAGAGGTTCAGCCGCGTGATGGGCGCACCCTGCCCATCCTCCTTCAGCGCATCGGTCATGTCGTCAAAGCTCAGTGCGGCTTCCTGGGCGGCGCGCCTGGGCCCATAGATGGCCTCCATGATCCGGTTCTCGAAGTAGGTGGTGAAGCCCTCGTTCAGCCAACTGTCGGCCCAGGTTGCGTTGGTCACGAGATTGCCTGACCAGCTATGCGCAAGCTCGTGCGCGACGAGCCCGACCAAGCTCTTGTCGCCGGCGATGAACGTCGGAGTCAGGAAGGTCAGGGTCGGATTTTCCATCCCGCCGTAAGGAAAGGCGGGCGGCAGGACGAGCAGATCGTAGCGCCCCCAGCGGTAAGGGCCGTAGAGCTGCTCGGCAGCGGCCATCATCTTTTCGGTATCAGCGAGTTCGCCAGCAGCGCGGTCGAGCATGGCCGGTTCGGTCCAGACGCCGGTTCGAGGCCCAAGCTCACGAAACCTGAGGTCGCCAACGGCAATAGCGATCATATACGGTGCGACGCTGTGCGGCATGCGATAGCTGAAAACGCTCTCGCCGCCTTGCGTGATCGGCTCGCGGGACTTCGGCGCGCTCATCACTGCGGTGAGACCGGCGGGCACGCGGACCGTCGCTTCCCAGGTCTGGCGGATGCCCGGCGAATCTTGCGTCGGAATCCAGCTGCGGTTTTCGATCGCCTGGCCTTGGCTGAATAGATAGGGCCGCGTTTTGCCGGCGGTCTGTTCGGGCGTCAGCCACTGCAGGGCCCCGGCGTCGGGTGCGCTCTTGTACTTGATGACCAGCCGCTTCGTATCGGGCCGCAAGCCGACCGCCAGCGGAGCGCCGAGCTTTTCATCCGCAGCGCCGACCTTCCACGGCAGCGGCTCACCGCCGCCGTCCGTGATGCTGGCGATCTCCAAACCCTTGTCGTCAAGGATGATCTGCTGCGCGCCGGGCTTGCGGCCGATGTCGAGCGTGGCGGTGCCGCCAACCCGCTTGGCGTTGAAGTCGACCGCCAGGTCCAGGGCGACGTGGTGGACGCGCGCTTCGAGCGGCCGCGCGAAGCTTGCGGTGTCCACGGCATCGGGGGTTGTCAGGATGGGCGCAATTGCGGATTGCGCCTGGCTCGAAGCGGCAGCGTTGCCGTCGGCATCTCCGCCGCGGCAGCTTGCCAGGGCAAGCGCGGCGAGGAGGGCAATGTTGCGCAGGAGTGTCATCGGCGGCGCTTTAGGCTGTAACAATCGAACCCGCTAGAAGCTGCGGCTCCTTACGTGCGAAGCCTGGCGCTCGCAAAGGGTGAAGCTCGCCCCTATAACGGCCGTGATGGCGACCGACAGCGCGACCCTCGACCCTCAGCCGGCCAGCCCCAAGCGGGCGCCGCGTGCAGAGTCGCCCAGGATCCGCTCGCCCGCGGCGCCGATCGCGCGCGGCATCGGCCTCGACCAGCCGTTCTTCAACGACAAGAACCGAGCGTTCTGGATCCTGCAGTCGATCGGCTGGGGCGGGTATTTCCTGCTGCGGTCGCTGTCCGGCTTCGCCAATTCGATGGGCTGGATGTGGCTGGTGCACACCTTGCTGCTCACTGCCACCGGCTATTCGCTGACCCTGCTGCTGGCGTCGCTGTTCCGGCGGGTGATCAGGATGCGGCCGGTGCTGACGCTGGTGCTGTCGCTGCTGGCGGTGATGCTTGCGTCCAGCGCGTTTTCGGTGATCGAAACCTGGAGTTATTCCACTTTCGTGAAACCCAATTCCAAGCCGGTCGGCGTCGAATATCTCGGCGCCATCCTGCTCAACTTCTCGCTGCTCGCCGCCTGGGCCGCGCTCTACTACGGGATCAACTACTTCCTTCTGCTCGAGGAACAGATCGACCAGCGCGAGAAGCTCGAGAGCCAAGCCTCGACGGCGCAGCTAGCGATGCTCCGCTACCAGCTCAATCCGCACTTTCTGTTCAACACGCTTAATTCCATCTCCACTCTGGTGCTGCTCAAGCAAACCGAGCGTGCCAATGCGATGCTTGCGCGGCTGTCGTCGTTCCTGCGCTACACCTTGGCGAATGAGCCGACCGCCAATGTAACCCTGGCGCAGGAAGTCGAGACGCTGAAGCTCTATCTCGAGATCGAGAAGATGCGCTTCGAGGAGCGGATGCGGCCGAAATTCCGCATCGAGTCCGAGACGATCGGCGCCAAGCTGCCGTCCCTGCTGCTGCAGCCGCTGATCGAGAACGCGATCAAATATGCGGTGACGCCGAGCGAAACCGGCGCCAATATCTGGATCACGGCGACGCGCGAAGGCCAGGCGGTGCGGATCGAAGTCGCCGACGACGGCAATGGCGAAGGCTCCGACCTGGCGGCGAGCCCGTCGACCGGGGTCGGCCTGGCGAACATTCGCGACCGGCTGTCGCAGGCTTATGGTGCGGCGCACCGTTTTGAGACGAAAAAGAACGATCGGGGCGGCTTCAGCGTTATCATCGAAATCCCCTACGAGAGCGGAGACAAGGCCTGATGAGCATCCGGACCATTTTGGTCGACGACGAGCCGCTGGCGACGCAGGGCTTGCAGCTCCGGCTGCAGGCGCATGACGATATCGAAGTGGTGGCCACCGCCGCCAACGGCCGCGAGGCGATCCGGCAGATCAAGACCAACAAGCCCGACCTCGTCTTCCTCGACATCCAGATGCCCGGCTTCGACGGCTTCTCGGTCATCCAGGGGCTGATGGACATCGAGCCGCCCTTGTTCGTGTTCGTGACGGCCTACGGCGACCACGCCCTGCGCGCGTTCGATGCCCAAGCCGTCGATTATCTGATGAAGCCGGTCGACGAGGACCGCCTGGCGGCGACCATGGACCGGGTCCGCCAGCGGCTCGGCGAGAAGCGCGGTGCCGAAGAAGCTGGGCGGCTCAAGGAAGCGCTGGCGGAGCATGCCCCGGAGGCGGCCGAGGAACTGGCGGATGCGAGCCCGGAAGGGCATGCGGCGAACCGGTTCGAGAAGATGATCAACATCAAGGACCAGGGGCAGATCTTCCGCGTAGACGTCGACACCATCGAGCGGATCGATGCGGCGGGCGACTACATGTGCATTCAGACCGGGGACAACACCTTGATCCTTCGCGAGACGATGAAGGATCTTGAGAAAAGGCTCGACCCGCGGCGCTTCCAGCGCGTCCATCGGTCGACCATCGTCAACCTCGACTTGGTCCGCCAGGTCAAGCCGCACACCAATGGCGAATGCTTCCTGGTGCTCAACTCCGGCGCCCAGGTGAAGGTGTCGCGCAGCTATCGCGACGTCGTGGCGAGGTTCGTCCATTAGTCCGCCCGGCAACCAGGCAAACTGCGGCCAGCTGACCGGCAAGCGCATTCTTGTCGTCGAGGATTCGCCTGTGGTCGGCCCGTTCACGGTCGACGTGCTGGAGGAGCTGGGGTGCGAAGTGCTCGGCCCGGCGCCGAGCATGGCGGCCGCCCGCCAGTTGATCGAAGGCGAGCAATTCGATGCCGCGCTGATGGACGTCCATATCCGTGGCGAGCGCGTGTTCAACCTGTGCGAAGCGCTGGACGTCAAGAACGTGCCGTTCGTTCTCACCAGCGGCTACGCCGACTGGGGCATGCCCGACAAATGGGACGAGCGCCCGCGGCTGCAGAAGCCGTATACGCTCGACGAAGTCCGGATCGCGCTGGAAGCCCTGCTGAGCGACTAGCGTGCCGGCTGGAGTTCGCGCCCGACCGGGTAGAGCAGGAAGCGCTGGTCGTAATAAGGCGTGCGTTCGTAGAACCAGCCGAGGCGGGCGTCGGGGCTGGCCGCAAACTTCGGGTCCGACCTGAGCTTCGACTCGAACTCGGCGCGGAGCTTTGGATCGGCCGCGAGCATGCGGTCGGCGAGCGGCGCGATGGCATAGCCTTCGATGTATTCGGTTCGCTGCAGGATTTCGGGAAAAAAGTTCCACGCCAGCAGTGAGTCGCGGCTTTCCGGCTCCAGCATGGCGGCGGCGAGCAGACCGAGCGGCTGGGCCGAGGGCACGCGGACCGAGCCAGGCGGATAGCTCTCGCGCCGCGGCGAATGGACGAAGCCGCCGACTGCAAGCGGAACATGGCCCTCGTCAGGGCTGCGGGTCTTGGCATCGACCAGGCGCACCATGTCGACCGTCACTGTTCGCCACTGCTGGGCGGTTTCATATTCGATGCCGTGCAGCGCCAGGCGGGCGATCACTTCGGGCTTGGTCGCCGGGACCCACCAGGCTGCGGGCAGAGTTGCGACCTCGTCGGGGACTTCGCCCCACACCGGCATGCGCTGGGTCACGGGCCGCCCGAGCCAACGGATCTCATTGCCGCCCGAGGCCGCTGAGAGGTAACGGTCGTAAGCGACCCCCTTGAAGTTGGGGATGGTCGCGATGAGCTTGGGAGCGGCTTTCCAGGTCAGCACCTCGGTGCGCGGCCGGCTGGCGCGGTCGGCGGCGATGGCGGCGGCGATCGCCCGCCCCTCCCGGGCGACCAGCCGCAGCGACTCCTCGACCAGCACATAGGTGCCGAGCACCCGCTGGCGATACGGCTTGAGCGAATGGGTCTCGACCAGCACCGACGGGATGCGGGCAAGGTCGGCATAGCCGGTCGAATAGCGCGGCTGGTCGGCGGCAAGGCGAATACCCTTGGCCGGATCGCGGCCGTCGATGGCATCGACATAGGGGCCGGGAATGTGCCCGGCGCGGGCGAGCGCGCGGGTGACGGCCGGACGATAGCGGCGGTCGAGCCAGCGGCCGATCGCCTTGGAATGGGCGTAACGGCCTTCCCAGCCGGGGAACATGAATGTGATGTCGTACTGGTAGTCGGTGCCGTCGGTGACGTGGAGGTCGAGGTAGAGCGCCGGCCGGTGTTTGCGCAGCAGGCTGATCATCGCCCGCATCTCGGGCGTGTCGGTTTTGAGGTAATCGCGGTTGAGGTTGAGGTTCTGCGCCGTCGTCCGCCAGCCCTGAAACAGCGGGCCGCGCTGGTTAGGGCGGTTGAAGGCGGATGCGCGCTCATGGCCGTCGACGTTGAAGATCGGCACGAACAGCAGGTCGGCATTGTCGAGCAGGCCCTCCTTGCCGCGCAGGGCAATGTCGCGCAGCAGCATCAGCCCGGCGTCCTTGCCGTCGATCTCGCCCGAATGGATGCCGGCCTGGGCAAGCAGCACCGGCTTGGGGTGCCGGCCTGGCTTGGCGGCGCGGACGGCGTAGAGCTCGCGGCCCTGGGCGCTTCGGCCGAACACCTCGATGCTGAGCAATGGCGAGGCGGCGACCAGCCGCTGGATGTAGGCGCGCGTCTGGGCGTAGGTCGGCGTGGTTGCAAAGCCAGTCGACTCCGATGGCGTCACCCAGGGATCGCTGGCGGGAACTGCCAAGTGTTCGCTGGCGCCTTTCCATGGCAACACCGGCGGCAGCGGCGCGGTGAGGTTGGTCTGGGCGGCGGCGGGAGCGGCGAGGGCTGCGACAAGGGCAAGCAGGAGGCGGATCATCGCCGCAGCCTAAGGGCGGGGCGCCCCGCCTGCAATCAGCCGTGTTGAGCGCAAGATGGCGGAGGCCTAACGGCCGCTTGCGCGCTAACGCCCGACGCACCTCATCAGGAGACCCGGCGATCATGGACAAGTTCGAGACTTTCGCGGCGCTGCACGTGCCGGGCGACCCGGTAGTCCTGTACAACATCTGGGATGTCGGCAGCGCACAGGCGGTGGTCGCCGCCGGCACGAAGGCGCTGGCCACCGGGAGCCATCCGGTGGCGGATGCGATGGGGTTCGCGGATGGTCAAGGCGTGCCGATCAACCTGGCGCTGGCCAACGCCAAGCGCATCGTCGATGCCGTCGATTTGCCGGTCACAGTCGATTTCGAAGGCGCCTACTCCGACGATCCCGATGAAGGCGCGGCGAATGTGGTTCGGCTGGCCGAGACGGGCGCCATCGGCTGCAACTTCGAGGATCAGGTGATCGGCGGCGAAGGGCTGCACCCTGTCGAGTTGCAGGTCCGGCGTATTCAGGCGATCCGGCGCGCGGTCGGCGACAGATTCTTCATCAATGCGCGCACCGACCTGTTCCTGAAAACGCAGACCTGGGACGATGCGCTGGTGAAGCAGGGGATCGAGCGCGGCAAGGCCTATGCCGACGCCGGCGCCAGCGGCTTCTTTGTGCCGCGCATATCCGAGGCGGCGCACATCGAGCGGGTGGTTCGGGAGGTGCCGCTGCCCCTTAACGCGATCGCCTTCCCCGGCGCGCCGCCCAAGTCCGAATGGGCCAACGTTGGCGTGGCCCGGATCAGCCACGGACCGTTCCCGCACCGCGCCTTGATGCAGCAGCTTGAGACGGCGGCGCGGGCGGCGATCGCTTAGGGTATGTGGCGAGCGGTGGTGCCGAACCAGCCTTGGTACCACCGCTTGGTCGGGCCTGACTTAAGGACGGTGCGGCGGAACAGCCGAGCGCCGACCCAAAGCAGCAGCAGCACCCACAGCGCCTGCCACAGAATGGCGACAGCGTGCGGCCAGACCTCCGGCCGCTCGGCCGCAAAGGCGAGCATGACCATCGGCGACGACAGCGGAAAAATCGCCGCGGCGAGCGCTTCGTTCGAAAAAGACGAGCCGATTGCCGTGGCCGCGAAGCCGAAGACCAGCACCTGGCCAAAGGTCACCGGCATGGACAAAGTCTGCACCTCCCGCACGGTCGAGGCTTGCGCGCCGATCATCAGGAACACAGCGCCAAGCAGCAGGTAGTTGGTGGCGAAGTAGACGGTGCCGAGCAGCAGAAAGGCCGGCCAGCCGAGCGCCGGTTGCGGCAGCGTCTGCACTCCGCCGGGCTTGATGATGTCGATCAGCAGCGCCCCGGCCGCCAGCCACACGGCGATCCCGAGCACGGATGCGGCGAGCATCGCGAACAGCTTGCCGATGAACAAGGCGTCGATCGGCACGGCAGCCGCAATCACCTCGATGATCTTGTTCGATTTCTCCTCGATCAGCTGCGACAGCACCATTCCGGACAGCAGGATGGTGAGGAAGAACAACAGCATCTGGCCGATCTGCGCGGTCAGTGCCCGCTCCTTGGCGAGTGAGCCGCCGGCGGCGCCTTCGACTACGGTGACCCCCAGACTGGTCGAGGACGACTCCTGCGACCAGCCTGGATCGACGAACAACTGCACTTGTTGAACCGTCGGGTCGCCCTTGCGAACGTTGCCGGTGAGTTGGGCATCGCCGATCCGGCCCGTCAGCACTGCCAGCGGGCGCAGTTCCCTGCTGTTGAGCAGTGGCATGGGGTCGACCTGCTCCCCGGGCCGGTTCGGAACGTGGATCAACCGGACGACGGCTGCATTGCCCATCGCCCGCGCCAGACGGTCGCGGGCCATCGCCACGTGGCCATAGTCCTCGTGCGCCATGGCGACGACGATCGTCGGCCGCTCGGCCTGAGTGGCGACGCGCGCGCCAATACCGCCGAACAGCCCGCCGAGCAGCAGCGGGAACAGCGGGCCGAGCAGGAAGAAGATGAACGCCTTGGACAATACGGTCGCGGCGAAATCGCGGCGGCCGACTACGTAAGCAGAGCGGAGCAGCCGCATCATGCGGCTTGCGCCTTGCCCATCGACACAGCCGCCGCATTGCCGGCGATCGCGACAAACGCGTCGTGCAGCCCGGGCCGCTCGATCGCCAGCGTCTCGATCCCGGCGCCGCCCTCAAGCAGCGCCTTGAGCAGTGGCTCCGGCCCGCCTTCGGGAAGTTCGAACACCCACAGTCCGCCTTCGCGCTGGGCCTTTTCCGGCAAGGCGGCGCGCCACGGGCCGTCGTCCGCGCCGGTGCGCAGGCGGACGATCGGGCGCAGCTGCCCGCGCGCATCGTCGACGCTGCCCTCGAACGCGACCCTGCCCTGCGCAATGATGGCAATGCGTTCGCACAAGCGCTCGGCATGGGCGATCACGTGGGTCGAGAAGATGATGGTGGCGCCGCCAACCGCTTCGCGGCGAATCAGCGCTTCAAGCCGTCCCTGGTTGATGGCGTCTAGACCGGAAAATGGCTCGTCGAGCACGATCAGGCGCGGCTGATGAACGATGGTGCCGAGCAGCTGCACGGTTTGCGCCATGCCCTTGGACAGGTTGCGGATGGGCTTGCGGGCCCAGTCGGCAAGGTCGTGTTCTGCGAGCAGCGCATCGGCGCGGCGGCGGCCCTCGCCAAGCGGAACGCCGCGCAGCGCGCCCATGAAGGCAATCGCCTCGCGCGCGGTCATCGCCGGGTACAGACCCCGCTCCTCGGGCAGGTAGCCGACCTCTGGCGCAGCATCGATCGGGCGCCCATGGCCGAGCACCGAGCGGGTGCCGCTGGAGGGATCGATGATCCCCAGCAGCATGCGCAGGGTGGTCGTCTTGCCGGCGCCGTTGGGGCCGAGCAGCCCGTAGATGGTGCCGGCGGGCACGCGCAGGCTGATCCCGCCGACCGCCCGGGTGGCACCGAAATCCTTGACGAGATCCACGGCTTCGACCGCCGCATCCACCTTAATCGGTTCGGCCTGAGCTTGTCGAAGCACTGTTTTCCTTAGGCAAAAAGGAGGACAGGCCTTCGACAAGCTCAGGCCGAACGGTGTAAGTGAGGCTGGTGAATAGTGGGGAAAGCCTTGAGGAAGCAATAAAGGCGGAAGCCGCGCGGCTGGGCTTCGCCCAGTGCGGCTTCACGCGGGTGGACGCCGTCGAAGGTGCCGGGCGCGAAGTCCGGCGCTGGATCGAGGCTGGCCGCCACGGAACGATGGGATGGATGGAAACGCGGTCGCACCATCGCGTGTCGCCAACCGCCCTGTGGCCCGAGGCCCGGTCGGCTGTTGCGCTGGCGATGAGCTATGCGCCGGCGGCCGACCCCCGCGCACTGGCCGATCGTCCCGACATCGGCCGCGTCTCCGTCTATGCGCAAGGGGGCGACTACCACAAAACCGTCAAGAAGGCGCTTAAGGCGCTGGCGCGGTTCATCGTCGAGCGCGCCCCGTCCGAGCTCAAGGTGTTCGTGGATACCGCGCCGGTGATGGAAAAGCCGCTGGCGCAGGCGGCGGGTCTGGGCTGGCAGGGCAAGCACACCAACCTGGTCAGCCGCGAGCATGGCAATTGGCTGTTCCTCGGGATCATCCTGACGAGCCTCGACCTGCAGCCGGACGCGCCGGCCGAGCAGGGCCTGCACTGCGGCAGCTGCACGCGCTGCCTAGACGCCTGCCCGACCCAGGCGTTCGACGGCCCGCACCGGATCGACGCGCGGCGCTGCATTTCCTACCTCACCATCGAACATGATGGGCCGATCCCGCCCGAATTCCGCGACAGCATCGGCAACCGCATCTATGGTTGCGACGACTGCCTGGCTGCTTGCCCATGGAACCGGTTCGCCGAGGCGGCGGCCGCCAACCGTGCGTTCCTGCCGCGGGCCGAACTCGCCGCGCCGCGCCTGGCCGACCTGCTAGACCTGAACGATGCCGGCTTTCGCGAGATGTTCGCCGGATCGCCGATCAAGCGGATCGGCCGCAACCGGATGATCCGCAATTGCCTGATCGCGGCGGGGAACAGCGCCGACCGCGCGTTGCTGCCGTCAGTCAACCGGCATTGCGCCGACCCCGACCCGGTCGTTGCCGAAGCTGCCGGCTGGGCGCGCGATCACCTGGTCGCTTCTACGGCGGAAACGCAGGTCGCGAGATCGGTGTCCGCGCCTGACGGCAGCCGCGCGTCGGAATGCGTGACGCGGGTAACTCCAGGGCCAGTCGCGGGCGGGTAGAGGTAAGCGTCGAGCACGCAGTAGCGCGAGCGGAACTGCATCTTCAGCCCCGGCCCTTCGCGCACCTGCAGCGCCGGATTTCCGAAGTGCGCGACCAGCTCCGCCGCGGTCATGCCGAGCAGGCTGCTGTGGACGTGGGCGGACGGCGTGCTCGGCATGGCCTGCACTGGTGGTGGTGGTTGCGGCGTGGTGGCGCAAGCAGCGACCAACAGAGCGGCGGCGACGGGAAGGAGGCGGCGCATGAGACCAGGAAGCATGGAGCACCATTGCGAGGCAAGGTTGCCGGTGGATGAACGTGCGGCTAGGCGCCGCGCTTTCCCACTTCGCCTGGAGAACACATGCCCGACCGCCGCCTCGACGTGCTCGCCATCGGCAATGCCATTGTCGATGTCATCGCCGACGCCGACGAAGCGTTCCTGTCCGGCCAGGGCATGCACAAGGGCGCGATGCAGCTGATCGATGAGCAGCGCGCCACAGATCTCTACGCGGCGATAGGCCCGGCTCGGGAGACCAGCGGCGGATCGGCGGCGAACACGGTTGCGGGACTTGCGGCGCTAGGCCTGAAAACGGGGTTCATCGGTCAGCTTGGCGACGACCAGCTGGGCCAAATCTTCCAGCACGACATCCGCGGCCTCGGCGTGGAATTCGGCACGGAACCGCGGAGCGACGTCGGCGCGACCGCGCGCTGCCTGATCCTGGTGACGCCCGACGCGCAGCGGACCATGAACACCTTCCTCGGCGCGGCACATATGCTTGGGCCCGAGTCCGTCGAAGCGGCGCATGTGG